>JAQXNO010000061.1 GCA_029098045.1 Bacillota bacterium | reverse complement strand
TTACCTGGCAGGTGCGGCTTTGGGATGAACAGGACATCCCTGGGGCGTGGAGCAGCGCCTCCTTTGAAACCGGCCTCACGGACGGAAGCTGGAAAGCCCTCTGGATCGACCCGGAGCTTCCCCACGAGGAAGCCCAGCGGCAGCCGTCCAGTGTCCTGCGCAAACGCTTTCTGGCTCCCGAAACAAAGCGAGCCAGACTGTACATCACCTGTCACGGCCTGTATGAAGCCAGGCTGAACGGCAAACGGGTGGGTGACTTTGTACTGGCACCCGGTGCGGATGACTACCGGGTGAGGCTCCAGTACCAGACCTATGATGTAACCGACCTGCTGAAGCCCGGTGAAAATGAAATTACTGTCACTTTAGGCGACGGCTGGTATCGAGGCAACAACGGCGTGGACGGTCTTTATAACTATTACGGCTCCGACCTTGCTCTGCTCTGCCAGTTGGAAGCGGACGGAAGAGTGATTCTTTGCTCTGACGGCAGTTGGGAGGCCAGCCAGTCCGGCCCCATTCGCCTGAACGATATGGAAAAAGGCGAAATCTATGATGCCCGGATGGAAACCATAACTGACTGGCATGGTGTAACAGTCAAGGGCTTCGGCTATGACAAGCTGGTCTGCTCCAATTCCGTGCCGATTCTGGAACAGGAGCGTTTCCCGGGAAAGCTCTTAACGACCCCCAACGGCGAAACGGTGATTGATTTCGGGCAGAATCTGGCAGGCTACACCGAGCTGCGGCTTCCCGCCAGTGCCGGTCAGAAAATTACCCTGTGGCACGGGGAAACCCTGGACGAAAACGGGAACTTCACCCAGAGCAATTTTGATCCCGGTGAGCGAAACAAAAATGGCGGCATCCCCCAGCGGATCGATTACGTCTGCAAGGATGGCCTGAATGTGTATAAGCCCAGCTTTGCCATCTTCGGCTTCCGCTACGTGAAAATCGAAACCGATGCCGATCTGACGGATGCCCGCTTCACCGCCATCGCGGTCTATTCCGAGATGCCCCAGACCGGCTTCTTCACCTGCGGCAATGACGATGTAAACCGCCTGTTCCAGAACAGCCTGTGGAGCATGCGCTCCAACTTCTGCGATATTCCCACCGACTGTCCCACCCGGGAACGGGCAGGCTGGACAGGGGATGCGGGTGCCTTTACACCCACCGGCGTGTATCTTTCGGACTGTTATCCGATTCTGCGAAAATGGCTGGCGGAATGCCGTCTTGCCCAGCGGGAGGATGGACTGGTTGCCAATATCGCCCCTGTCAACAACAGCGGCAGCTACATATCCAATATGCTTCAGGGCTCCTCCGGCTGGGGGGATGCCTGTATTTTGGTGCCCTGGGCATTGTATGAAGCCTACGTGGATAAGACCATTCTGGAAGAAAACTATGAGATGATGGTGTCCTGGCTGCGCTTTGTGGAGAATCGGGCAAAGAAAACAAGGATTCAAAATCAGCTCAATCCCTATAAAAAATACCTGGTAGACGAGGGCTTCCACTTTGGCGAATGGCTGGAGCCGGATGTGAGCAGCATGGATACCATGAAAAAGAACATGATGTTCGGCGCTCCCGAGGTGGCCACGGCGTACTATTTCCGATCCGCAAGCCTTGTGGCAAAAATCGCGGGTATCCTGGGAAAACAGGAGGATGCTAGGAAGTACTGCCAAATTGCAGAAGGGGCCCGGAATGCCTACCGCTATACCTGCACCAAAAACGGCGTGATTTCCTCCAAACGCCAGGCAGAATATGTCCGTCCCCTTGCCTTTGGTTTGCTGGACGCCGGGGAATCACAGATTGCGGCAGATCGGTTGGCAGAACTGGTTGCGCAGAATGATTACCACCTGAATACCGGATTTCTTTCAACACCGTTCCTGTGTCGTGTCCTTTCCGACTACGGCCATACGGACACGGCTTACCGGCTCCTTTTGCAGGATACCACCCCCAGCTGGCTGTACCCGGTGAAGCACGGCGCCACCACCATCTGGGAAAGCTGGGACGGTGTCCGGGAGGATGGGACGGTACACGATTCTCTGAACCATTACTCCTACGGCGCGATTTCCGGCTGGCTCATGGGAGATGTCTGCGGCATTCGGCTGTCAGAAGGAAAGCTGACCATTGCACCCAAACCCTCCAAAGCGCTGATGCATGCGCAAGCGAGATGGGATTCTCCTGTGGGAACCATTGAAAGCAAGTGGCATTATGAGCAAGATCGGGTAGTGTTTGAAGTGGCGATCCCTTCGAATGTCACCGCTGATATTCACTTGCCCGATGGAAATATCATCCACGCAGAAACCGGTGTACACGTTTTTTCCTGCAAAGCATAATGCAAAACGGCATCGGTTCTTTTACCGGTGCCGTTCCAATTTGCATTGATTTTTCATTCATGAAAGACAAGGTGACAATCATGGGAAACGAAGCATTGTTCCGGGACAAACCGAT
>JAQXNO010000060.1 GCA_029098045.1 Bacillota bacterium | reverse complement strand
ACATGGTCGATGCCCCGTTTGCGCAGCTCCCTGCGCATAATCCGCGCCAGCGGGCAGAAGGATGTTTTGGAAATGTCCGCCACCTGAAACCCGGCCGGATTCAGCTTGTTGCCGGTGCCCATGGAGCAGATGATGGGGGTGCCCGCCGCGTGGGCCCGCTCCACCAGCGCCAGCTTGCCGGTGACCGTGTCGATGGCATCCACAATATAGTCATATTGGGTGAAATCGAAGGCATCCGCCGTGTCCGGCAGGTAGAAGAAGGGATAGGTACGCACCACGCAGCCCGGGTTGATGTCTTCGATCCGCCGCTTTGCCACGTCCACCTTCCGCTGCCCCAGGGTGGAATGGGTGGCAAGGATCTGCCGGTTGATGTTGGAAACGCTGATGGTATCGCTGTCGCACAGATCCAGCTGTCCAATGCCGCAGCGCGCCAGCGCCTCCACCACGTAGCCGCCCACGCCGCCCACGCCAAACACGGCCACCCGGGCACGAAACAGCCGCCGCATGGCTTCTTCCCCCAGCAATATTTCCGTTCTGGAAAATTCTTCGATCATAGAAACGCCCTCCAAACCCGTTTATTCTCATAGGATACGCAAAAGCGCAGGGACGATACCGATGCCGGTATTGTCCCCGCGCCGCTGACAGGTAACTCAGTCCTTTTTCAGGGTATCGTCCGCGATTACCAGCCTGCCGCGGCCGGTATTCTTTGCCTGATACAGCGCCCGATCCGCCGCCTCGTAAAGCTGATTAAAGGTCATGTTCGGCTCCATGACCGCGGCGCCCATGGAGATTCCCGTTCCCATGTCCGCGCCCTTCAGGGCGATGCTCACCTTGTCGAAAATCTGCTGCGCCCGCTCCCGGATACACTCGCTGCCGGCATTCATGTCGAAGAAGAGCGCCGCCGCGAACTCGTCACCGCCCATGCGGCAGGCACGATCCTCCTCCCGGATGGAAATAAGCAGCGCCTGTGCCACCAGAATGAGGAACTTGTCTCCGCAGTGATGTCCGTAGGTGTCGTTGTACTCCTTGAATTTGTCCACGTCCAGCATCAGCATCATGATGCGGGACTTTCCCTCCAATAGCTTCATCTCCACATCGCTGCGGAAGGCGGCGTGGTTCAGAAGTCCCGTCAGGGAATCCCGCCGGTAGGTATCCTCCCAGTATTTCAGTCTGATCTGGGCTTTGTTCTGCTCCGCGTCCGCCAGCATCTTCATGGAATAGGTCTTGGTGATATCGGTGATGATGATCTCCGACCGCTCGGCGCGGGCCGCGGAATCGAAATAGACT
Organism: Bacillota bacterium; assembly: GCA_029098045.1. Taxonomy (GTDB): domain Bacteria; phylum Bacillota; class Clostridia; order Oscillospirales; family Oscillospiraceae; genus Faecousia. The sequence continues at coordinate 3,630 of JAQXNO010000060.1, read as the reverse complement.
CTGCCAAAACAGAGCACATAGATGATGGCATCGTCCTTGCGGCGGAGCCGGTGCTCCAAAAACGCCAGATGGCTCTTGGCAAGGCAGGAATCGGTGTGGCACAGATATTCCATGCGCTCCTCCTCCGGGATCAGATCCGCCTGAAACAGGGTTCCCTCCTCGATATCCGCCCGGGTATATCCCGTGAGGCCTTCGAAGTTTTCATCTGTGGATATGATCCGCATGGACTCATCCAGCACATAGCGGCTGTAGGGAACCGTGTGGACACGGCGTTCGTTTTCCACGGCGGCGCCGCCCTCCGGCAGGCGCTCCCCACGGGTGTCCCCGCTTCCGGGTTTTCCTTCCGCGTTGGGGCTGTCCGCGTAGGACTGCTTGCGCACCATCTGGAGGAATTCCGACACGATAAAGGGGTCGAACTGGGTGCCCGCACACCGCTTCAGCTCGTCCATGGCAGCGGAAGCGGACAGGGCGCGCCGGTAGGAGCGGGTGTTGGTCATGGCGTCATAGGCATCCACCACGGCGATCACCCGGGACAGCAGCGGGATGCTCTCTCTGCTCAGGCCGTCCGGGTATCCGGTTCCATCCCAGCGCTCGTGGTGATAGCGGATCTCATCGGCGATGCATCTGAGCTTGTTGTTGCTGTTTGCGATTTCATAGCCCTTTTCCGTATGGGAGCGCAGAATCTTCCACTCCTCATTGGAAAGCTCGCCGGGCTTGTTCAGGATTTCCAGCGGGATTCCGATCTTGCCGATGTCATGCAGCAGACACAGCAACGACAGGTTGCTCTGCTGAACGTCCGTCAGGCCGATGCGCCTGCCAAGCTCCGCGCCCATGAGCTGGGTGCGCCGCACATGGTGCTCCGTATCGCTGTCGCACTCCTGAAGCGCCCGGATCAGGGAGGTGAGCATTTCGGAATGGATGGATTCCCGGTCCAGCAGCTTCTTGGTGTGCATGGCGTTGGATGCCGCGGTGATGGCCTGCAGAATATCCGGCTTTTCCTTCGTGGTGGAACTGACCGCGTACTGGAACGTCCCGGGGAAATGCTCTCCCACGTGTTCCATGCACCAGAGCATCTCATCCTCATCGCAGTGGTTGCACAGGGCGATCAGGCTGGCCTCCAGTCCCCGCACATAGTAGGTCTGCTTGGGGAAGTAGCGCCGCATGGTGTCCGCCAGCTGCTTGATCATCTGATCGCCCGCCTGATTGCCCCGGGTGCTGTTGATCACCGACAGGCTGTTGATGTCGCAGACGGCCACGGTCATGGGGCACGGAATATCATTGGTGCTGCCGACAAAGAGCTGGAAGCTCTCCCAGTTCTGAAAGCCCGTCAGCAGGTCGGTCTCCAGCGCCGCGTCGGAAAAGACGAACAGCTGTCCCAGCCGCTGTCCCTGTTCATTTTTCAGGCTGCGGATGTCGCAGCGAAGGGGGTGTACCTCCTGCCCGTTTTTGATGTAGCACTGCATGGAAAAGCTTTCGTTCTTCGCCTCCGCGCTCAGGGGCAGGTCGTAGCGCTTCAGAAAGTCCTCCAGCATGGGACAGTCCTCCTCCTGAATCCCGCCCAGCAGATCGTCTGCCCGCTTGTTGTGCAGAATCAGGTGGTCATTGTAGTCGAACAGCACGATTCCCTGTCCGATGTTTTCAAAAATACTGGTTTTCAGGCCGCTGAGCAGGCCGTGGGCGGAATAGTTGAAGCAGCTCCAGTACAGCAGGAAGGCCGTCAGGCTGTAGCCGCAGATGGAGTAGTCCAGCAGGTTGTAGACGTTCTCCCCGGGCCAGAACAGGAACACACCGTTGATGGTCACGATGGTCAGGATTCCCAGAATCGGATAGCGGTACTGTTTGCGGTACTGTCTGGGAATGCGCACCATCTTCCGAAGCAGCATGTACACCACCACCACCACCAGCATATAGGTGAACAGCAGGTGCATGACGTAGAGCGGCTCCATCTGATAGCTGTATCTGGCGATGACGGTATTGCGCGGGATGTAATGGACGGCAATCTCACAGAAGGGGTTGATGGCAAAGACCAGAACCTCAAAGGCGGCATACACAATGGCCATTCCCAGAAAGAACTTTCCGCTTTTGGTGAATCTGCCCCTTGTGAAATACACCGTGAACACCAGTAGACACAGCAGCATGATGTCGATGGTGACAAAGTAGATGCTGGACATGATGGACATACGCAGGTATTCGCCGCTGAGAATGCTGATCAGATAGCTGATATCCACCACGGCGGCGCCCAGACAGGCAAAGCCCAGCGGACGGCCGGTGGTTCCCTCCTTCTGGAAGGATTTGATTGCCAGAAACACATCGATCAGCGCGATGATAACGGATATTCTGATGTACCAATTCAAAATTGCCTCATTCATACCCGTGCCCCCTTCCGGCCGGAATATCTCATTGCCGTATTGCGGTAATTCTTCCTTTATTCTATATCCAGTTTTTGTATTTATCAACACTTTGTCCACATTTTTTGTTGAAAAATGTGATGCAGCTTAGGGAAGCTCAGAAAAACCCGTTTCCCGGGAGGTGCCGTGACCGGCAGCATTTGGGGAAACGGGTTTTTGCATTATTTCAGCCGCTTTTCCAGGGTGGCCGCGCTTAAGGAGGTCAGATAGACCCGGTCAAAGCCGTACTCCGCCGTCAGCACAAAGGACTTGGGCAGGTCGTCACAGGGCACCACCTGTCCCTCCCGCTCGGCTTTGGTCAGAAACTCGCGGGTGCGTTTGGAGGTGGAGGTGTTGTCCATATCGAAAATTCCGATGATGGACTGCTCCCGCACCGCCATGTCATTACCGATTGAAAGATACATGGCCTATCCTTTCAGCTTTTTCCACTGGCTCACCGCCAGCTCGTCACAGCGGTTGTTCCGGGGATTGTCCGCATGCCCCCTGACCCAATGGTAATGCAGCTCATGCTTTTGGGTCAGCGCCAGCAGCACCTCCCAGAGATCCGGGTTCAGAGCGGGCTTTTTGTCGGATTTTACCCAGCCCCGCTTCTTCCAGCCCCATGCCCAGCCCTTTTCCAGGGCGTCAATGACATACTTGCTGTCGGAATACAGCTCCACGATGCAGGGCTCCTTCAGCGCCTGCAAGCCTTTGATCACCGCCGTCAGCTCCATACGGTTGTTGGTGGTGTTCGCTTCGCCGCCGGAAAGCTCCCGTTCCTTGCCCTGATACTCCAATATCGCGCCCCAGCCCCCGGGACCGGGGTTGCCGGAGCAGGCGCCGTCGGTGTACAGTGTCACGGTTTTCATTGGTCTGCTTCCTCGGAGGCCGCCACGCCCTGTACCGCCACCACCTTGTTGCCGTCCTCGATGCGCATGACGATGACACCCTGCACATCGCGCTTGTAGACATTGATGGCCGAGGCGCTCACACGGATGATGACGCCGCCGTTTTCAATCAGCATCACATCATCGTTCTCTCCCACGATGCAGCAGCCTGCCACATTGCCGGTTTTGGCCGTGATGTTGTAGTTCTTCAGACCCTTGCCGCCGCGTCCCTGGGGAATCTTCTCCCCATCGGGGCCGGTACGCAGGTACTCGGTCAGGGCGGTGCGCTTGCCGAAGCCGTTTTCCGTCACCGTCAGCAGGGTCTTCTCCGGGTCGTAGCGCTCGGCGCCCACCAC
>JAQXNO010000059.1 GCA_029098045.1 Bacillota bacterium | reverse complement strand
CGGTATTCACGCCTATTACGAGCCGGAAGAACTGGTTGGCAAGACCCTTCTCGCCATTACCAACCTGCCCCCCAGACCCATGATGGGCATCGAGTCCTGCGGTATGCTGATTTCCGCTGTTCACCACGAGGAAGGCGAGGAGAAGCTGCACCTGCTGATGCTGGACAACCACATCCCCGCCGGCGCGAAAATGTACTAAGAGTTGGATATCGGAAACGCCGATTTCCGCCAGGTGTGTCAATTTCCTGTATCAGCCGAGTGGTACACCACGAAGCGATTTTCGCATTTTTAACCTCAATAATCACAGAAACGGAAGGTGTATCAGCCTTCCGTTTTTGGCGTATAAAACCCTTCCTAGGGAAACTCTGAATAAATCGTCTGCGGCTGAACGGCGGATCTTTTCACCAATCGTGCAGTACGAAAAATGGAAAATACATACAGTATTCCCTCATTTTTCGTACTTTCGCTTGGCGCAAAATCTCTCGCCGTCAGCTCTTGCCGATTTAATCAGAGCTTCCCTGGTAATTCGCATTGCTGATTATGGAATTATTAACTGTGGCGAGGAGACGCTGTGGGGGCAGGGACTGGGAGAGAGCGCGATCCGCGCCGCGCTGGCAAAGGCATTTCTGGAATGGCGGGCTGAAAAGATCATTGCGAAAATTGTTCCGAACAACCAACGCTCCATCCGCTCCGTGTGTTCCTGCGGATTTCAGAAAGACGGTGTGGACGGGAAGCTTCTGCGCTATCGCCTAACGATGAACGCAGCATATCTCCAATCGCTGCGTTCGCAGGCGCGCAAACGCTCCTGAGGCAACTACATACAGGAAATGGGGACTGCTCCGTGGGCAGTCCCCATTCCTCTGCACAAGATATGTTTCACGTAAGCCGCGTTGCTGCCCATGTCAGGATTGCGACTTGCCTTCCTTCAGCATCTTTCGGAAGAAAGTGAAGAAGGTGATCACGGTAACAATCGCTGCGAGTATATCCGACACGGGCTCTGCAAGAAACACGGCAAAGGCTTTGTCCGCAAAGAAGTTGGGCAGAATGAAAATCAGCGGAATCAACAGAATGAGTTTTCGCAGGCAGGCCATGAACAGACTGTATTTTGCCTGACCCAGCGCCAAAAACGACTGCTGGCAGCTGATCTGGAATCCGACGGAAAATGCGCCTGCCAGGAAGATCCGTATGGCCCAGGTGGTATAACCGACCAATGCGGCATCGTTGGTGAAGATGCCGGCAAAGAAACCGGGTACCAGCATCAGCAGACCCCAGAACACCACCGTGTAGCATACGCAGACCACAAACTGGCACAGGAAGGCTTCCTTTACCCGGTCCAGCTTTTTTGCACCATAGTTGTAGCTGATCAGGGGCTGCCCACCCTGACAGATGCCGCTCAGGGGCATGGATACCAGCTGGTTGATGGAAGTCAGCACGGTCATGGCACCGACGGCCACATCACCGCCGTAGCGGGACAGGGAGGAAGTGAAGCTGATGGAGAGAATGCTCTCGGTGCTCACCATGACGAAGCTGGAAATACCCAGCCCCAGACAGGGAAGAATCACACCGGAAATCAGTTTCATATTCCGCGCCCGCAGCCTTAAAATGGTCTTTTTGCCTGTGAGAAAAAGCAGAATCCAGACTGCGCTGACCATCTGGCTCAGCACCGTGGCAAACGCTGCACCGGATACACCCAAATCCAGAACAAAAATGAAGATCGGATCCAGAATGATGTTGATGACCGCGCCGATGACCGTGGTCATCATGCTCATCTTTGCGAAGCCCTGGGTGGTGATAAACGTATTCATGCCCATGACAATCAGCACAAAGGAGCTGCCCAGGACATAAATACGTCCATACTGCAGGGCATAGGGCAGGGTATCATCCGAAGCACCGAATAGCCGCAGCAGCGTCGGCGCTGAGAAGTAGAACACGACAGTCAGAACCACTGCCAGAAGGAGCAGCACGGTAAAACAGTTTGCCATGATTTTCTCTGCTTCTTCCTTGTCACCCTTGCCCATGGCAATGGCTGAGCGCGGTGCGCCGCCGGTGCCTGCCAGCATGGCAAACGCGGTCAGAAGCATGAGAATGGGTGTAAACAGACCCACGCCTGTCAGAGCCAGTCCGCCGATTTGGGGAATGTGACCGATGTAAATGCGATCCACCACATTATACAACAGATTGATGATCTGCGCCGCGACCGCAGGAACCGCCATCTGCACCATCAATTTCCTGATGCTGCCGGTTCCCAGATCACGATTTGCTTTTGCTGCCATAAGAAAGCTCCTTTTCATTTATTCCGAAATGTCCATATTATCAATATTTGCGCATATTCTTTCGACTGTATGCTTCCACTGGGCGAATTCTTCTTCGGTAATTCCGGCGTAGAGCGCCGAAAAGAACCGGCGCTGAGCCAGACACCCCTCTGCTGCGACAGCGCGCCCCTGAAACGTCAGCACCAGATGGACTGCTCGACGGTCAGAAGGCTCAAAACGCCGTTCCAACAGCCCGCGGCGCTCCAGATGATTCACCGATAAGGACACATGGGACTTGGCGATGCCCCGATGGCTGACGATGTCCGCTGCACGGTCAAACCAGGGATTGTTGTGCAGAAACAGCAGCACATCCATCTCGTTTCGGGTAAGATCCCACTTTTTACAGACGGGCTCCAGCTGCTTTGCGTAGTGCTTTTGTGATTTAGCCAGAATGTCAAAAATTCGTGCATTGCTGATGGATTCCAAAAGAATGCCCCCAATCGTTCGTTTTTGAACAATAAAGAATATAGCACGGACCGATGCTTCTGTCAACCACTATTTGAATGAATGGGGGAATATCCGCCCCTGCAAACTGCGGCTGCCCAATGTGCCGCACACCTGCGTATGCTCCGAAAAGGTCACAGTCAAAAGGCGGCAATATTCCACATTTTTTAGATAGAATCCTGTTTTCTGCTGTGGATTGTTGCTATTGATTTGCTATAACAAATATGTTATAATATAAAATACGTTATCAGAGCTGTAAAAGCCGGATTTGCAATATGAAAACACCGGATATCGAACAGGATTTGCCCCTGTTCAGGAAGTGTTAAATCCGCAGCGGCAAAGCCAATGAGGGTATACCCGTCTTCTTCGGACAGGAAACGTTTCGCGGCGTATGCCTTATTTGAGCGGCACAAATGCTTTGATATTTGATTTGTTTCCAATAAACTGCGATTGCAGTAATACATTCTGAACGGAAGGTGCGCATATGCAAGGAAACAACGCCCTGTGGCGACGAATCATACTGGCAGCTGTGCTGCTTGGTTTGATCCTGACAGGCTTTTTTGTTTATCTCAGTTCAAATCGCAGGAGGACACTGGAACGCAATGCCAATTACATTGCGGATGCGGCCACGCAGACAGCAAAGCGTATTGATGATTTGCTGATTGGCGCGGAAGACAGCATCAGCGCAATCGCACGTATGTATGAACAGAGCCTGGACCCGTCGATTGCCAATGTAGAAGTGCTGGAAAAATTGACAGAGTCTACGGTATTTGACTACATTGGCTTTGTAGATGCCAATGGTATCTACACGGATAACCGGGGTCTTCAGGCAGATGTGACCGATCGCGCATACGCGCAGGATGGGTTGCAGGGCAATTCCGGTGTGGATTTTATTTTCAATGGCCGTGTCAGTGGTGAGGACTTGGTGCTTTTTTATGCGCCTCTGCAAAAGAATGGAGAGGTGGTCGGCCTCCTCACCGGACGCTACCGGCAGCAGCAGATGCGTCAACTCATCACCTCCACCTACTTTGGAGAGCCTGCCAACACCTACCTGTGCCTTTCCGACGGAACGGTGATTGCCAGTTCAAAGGAAACAATGCCGGAAAATATTCTGGATGCCCTGAATCAGAATGACGGTGCGGATAAGGATGCGCTGGAAATTTTGACAAACGCCCTGTCCACCCGCAGTTCCAGCAGCATTACCTATACCAATTCCTACGGCTCCAGCGCCGCCTATGTAACCAAGCTGCCACACAGCGACTGGATGCTGCTCCAGGTCTTTCCCATTGGCGTTACCAACGAAATGCTGCGTGAATCCAATGAAGCCGCAACCTATCTGATGGTGTGGCTGGTGATACTTGCCGCTCTGTATGTTGTGCTGCTGCTTCTGGAGAACGCAAGGCAGACGCGGAAGCTCACCCGGGAGAAGCAGCAGATGCGCGACATTGTAGATACCACATCCCATCTGTTCCGCAGATTCATTCTGGTTGATCTGGAGCACGACGCCTACACGATTCTGGAGGACAACGACAAGTCCGGCAGCAATCCGCTTCCGGCTGCGGGTACATACAGCGACCTGCACCGTTACTGGCTTGAGCGGATTGTGAATACGGAAACGGAGGGCTACGACAAGGAGCGGTTCAGCATCCGGTCAATTCAGGAGCATTTGACGGAGGACGTGCCTTACCTGCAATACGAGGAGCGAATCCGCGGCAGCGGCACCCAATGGTGGCAAATCTCCGTTTTGTGCCTGAAGCGCAAGCGCGGTGTTGCGACGTCGGTTTTGGCGGCCGTGCAGGATGTATCGGAGCTGAAAGAAAGGGAGCAGCGCAGCCGGATTGCGTTGGAGGATGCCTATCAATCAGCACAGGCGGCCAACGAGGCAAAGCGTACCTTCCTGTTTGACATGAGCCACGATATGCGCACGCCGCTGAATGCGGTGATCGGCCTGGCCGGCCTGCTGGATCGGGATGCCGCGGACCCTGACAGGGTACGCTCCTACAGCCGGAAGATCAGAGCATCCGGCCAGCACCTGCTGACCATGGTCAATGAAGTCCTGGATATGTCGAAGATTGAAAGCGGGAACACTTCCCTGATTCTGTCGCCCTTCTCCCTTTCGGAATTACTGGAAGAGCTGACCTTTGTATTTCTGCCCCAGACTCAGGAGAAAGGGCAAACGCTGAAGATCAACGCGTTTGGTGTGCCGCAGGAGCGTCTGATTGGTGATAAGCTGCGCCTGAACGAGATTCTGGGCAGTCTGCTGTCCAATGCCGTCAAATATACCGATCGGGGTGGGGAAGTGGCACTGACTGTCCACGGGCTTGCCCAGACCACACCGGGCTATGTGCACCTGCTTTTCGAGGTCACGGACAACGGCATTGGTATGAGCCCGGATTTTGTCCCCCATGTGTTTGACCCCTTTGTCCGTGAGACGAACAGTACGGTCAGCGGCATCCAGGGCGCGGGACTTGGCCTGACCATTGCCAAGAGCATCGTTGACCTGATGGGCGGAACCATCCGCGTGGAGAGTGTACCGGGAAAGGGAAGCACATTCCAGGTGGAATTGGAGCTGCGCCCTGCCGTGGAAGATGCGGATTCGCAGTTTTGGAAGGAACAAGGCATCCACAAAGCACTGGCTCTGGGATCTGACGAAAGAATCTGCAAATCCGTTCAGAGCCTGATGGCGGGAACCGGTGTGGAAGTACAGTGTGCCACCGAAAGCCCCGCCGCCTGGAAGCGGCCGGAGGATACCGCCTTCGACCTGATCCTGTTGGATCACACATTGCCGGGCATGGATACGCTGGAGGCCATCCGAAGCATCCGGACCCATTACGGAAATGGGCCGAAGCTGATTCTGATCGACAGCAATTGGATTGGCAAGGAGCAAGACGCGCGCAGAGCCGGCGCAAACGGCTTTTTGCCGGCACCCTTTTCCATGTCTACTCTGAAGAAAGTCGTTTCGGAATGCGTAAGCCAATCCCGTTCTGACGAGGCAGATGTTTCACTGAACGGACTTCGGGTGCTGGTGGCGGAGGACAACGACATCAACGCCGAAATCCTGATGGAATTGCTGGATATGGAGGGCATCCTGAGTGAGCGCGCGGATAACGGCCGCGCCGCAGTGGAGCTGTTTCGGAGTAAGCCCGAAGGCTATTATGACGGGGTTCTGATGGATATTCAGATGCCGCAGATGAACGGCTATGAGGCTGCCCGGGCAATTCGGTCACTGACACGCGCCGATGCCGCAGATATTCCAATCATCGCCATGACCGCCAATGCCTTTGCGGAGGATGTGCAACAGTCCATGGAAGCAGGCATGAACGCGCACCTGGCGAAACCGTTGGACGCCTCGCTGCTGAAGCGCACCTTAAGGTCATTCCTGATCCGGTAATCAGGCAGGATCACGTTTTTTGCGCATAATTTTTCCCTCCGATGCCTCTTTGGCTCTTGATATTTTATAACAATTATGTTATGATGACAAAAATGTTATAACAGCTGTATTTGATGGGACTTAGAACATGAAAACATCAGAAATAATCAACAATATTTGCTCATATCTGGGAATTGCAAAAGCAGATCTGGCAGCGCGGATGGGGATATTTCCTTCTTCTTTGTACAGAAAGCTTTCCAGAGACAGCATGACCTTTGAAGAGCTTCAGAAATGCCTTGATGTATTGGGCGTTTCCCTTGAGCTGCAATTCAAGTATCCCGATGGAAATACCTTCAGCTCCCGGGAAAACCATGAGCAGCTTATTGACCGGCTGAACATTCTGGAAAAGAAACTGGAAGCTGCCGAAAAGGTTGATGAGTTCCGGAAAAAATCCTTGCGGGAGTTGCGAACAGAGCTTAACAGCGCGGTGGGATATGCCGAGCTTTGCGGCAGTCGCGGCGCGCAGCTGGATTTGTATTTGGATAAACTCCGTATCGTTCACGGCAGCATGAACAGAACGATTTCCTTTGCGCTGGGGGAGTCCGTCAACGATGAGACGGATACAGCCGATCCTGCGAAGATTGCGCAATTGCAGGGAAAACGGGTTCTTCTTGTGGAAGACAACGAATTGAATCGTGAGATTCTGGAAGAAGTTCTTCTCGATCACGGACTGCTGATTGACAAAGCAAAAAACGGCAATGAAGCACTTTCGGCTGTGAATGAACATGAACCCGGCTATTTTCACTTTATTTTGATGGATATTGAAATGCCGCAGATGGATGGATACGAGGCAACCTTGCGGATCCGGAAGCTTCCCAACCGGATTCGGGCAAATACCCCGATTGTGGCTTTTACCGCCAATGCGGTTGCTGAGAATCGCGACAGGGCGTTTGCGGTGGGTATGGATGGCTTTCTTGTGAAGCCGGTGAATACAGCCCGGATGCTTTCCTGCCTGGCAAAGCTGCTGTGAGTGCACCTTGACAGCGGGAATGGTGACGATCCGAGATAATATGAATCAGAGATAGAAAAGGAGATTATCTATGAAAAAAATGCTTTCCCTGATGCTGACCCTTGTCATGGCAGCAACCATGCTGACCGGCTGCGGAAGCCGGAACACCAACAGCGGGAACACCGCGCAGGACAACGCACCCCAGGCGGGTAATAAGGAAAAGGTGGTCGTTGCCTGCTGGGGCAATCAGATGCTGGATTCCTATACCCAGTACCTCTGCGACCTGTTCCCGGAGGTGGAGTTTGAATTTGTTCTGGCCACCAACTCCACGGATTACTACCGTTTCCGTGCGGATCATGACGATATGCCAGATATTCTGACGGTGCGCCGCTTTGCGCTGAAGGATGCGGTGCTGCTGAAGGACTATCTGTATGACCTGTCCAACACCGAGCTGGCAGCCACCTATTACGGCTC
>JAQXNO010000058.1 GCA_029098045.1 Bacillota bacterium | reverse complement strand
GGCCCGGATGTTTGCGGGGGTGTCGAAATCCGGCTCGCCGATGGTCAGCATGGCGCAGCCGGGGGTTTCCCGGGCCATGTTGGTGAACAGGCGGATGGGGCTGCGCTTCAGGGAGGATAGATTGGAATTGAGTGGGATCATTGGAGGTTTTCCGCCAGCTTTTCAAAAAAGTCGGCGCCTTTCAAAAGAATTTCTTCGTCAAAATTAAAGGTGGTGGCGTGCAGGGCGGGCGTATCGCCGATGCCCAGGAAGAAGAACACGCCGGGTACCCTGCGCTGGTATTCCGAAAAGTCCTCGCTGGCCATGGCGGGCTTTTCCAGCAGCCGCACATCCCCGATGCGCCGCACCTTTGCCACCAGCGCCGGGTCGTTCATCACCGCCGGATAGCCCTCGTTCAGATGGATCTGCACGGTGCAGCCGAATTTCTCCTCCACATCCGCCTTGACATCAAAGAGGGTCTGCAGCAGATGGTCAAACACGTCGTCCTGAAACGCCCGCAGGGAGCCTTCCAGATGGGCATGGGCGGACAGGGCGTTGCGCACCGTGCCGCTTTCGAATTTGCCGAAATTCAGCAGGCGGAAGATCTCCGGGGGCAGTGCCGCTTCCGCGGCGCGCACCTTCGTGTAGAATTCCACGGCGGCGGCGGTGGCATCGATGCCGGCAGCGGCATTGCCGATGTGGGAGGATCTGCCGTAGACATCCACCGTCAGCTCGGCACCATGGCTCATCAGCTCTTTTTCCCGGGTGTGCATCACGCCCCCCGCAAGTCCCGGCCACAGGTGCAGGCCGAACACGGCTTTGACCCTGCAGCGCTCCAGAATACCCGTGGCGCAGATGGCCTTGGCGCCGCCGGGGGATTCCTCCCCGGGCTGGAAGATCAGCAGCACATTGTGGGGCAGTGCCTTCTTTCCATTCAGGCGGCGTGCCAGCTCCAGCAGGGTTGCCATGTGGCCGTCATGGCCGCAGGCGTGCATCCTGCCGGGATGCTGGGAGGCGAAGGGAAGATTTGTCTGCTCCGCAATGGGCAGCGCGTCCATATCGGCACGAAAGGCGATGGCATCGTCCGCGCCGAAGTCAAAAAAGGCGCAGACCGCATAGCCTGTGGGGGAAAACACCCGGCAGCCCAGTCCCTCCAGCGCCTTGCGGATATAGGCTGCGGTTTTGGGCAGCTCCAGCTCCAGCTCCGGGATGGCGTGCAGTGCCTGCCGGTCGCGAATCACTTGCAGCATACGAATCTCTCCTTGCGGTTTTCTGAACATTATACTTCTTTTCATATCCGGTGTCAATTTCCGCTCTTGCGGAATGTGACAAAAGGTGCTATGATGGGAAAAATCCGAAAAGGAGACTTCTTTATGAACGCGCAGGAAATCATTGAATATATCCGTACCTCCGAAAAGAAGACACCCGTCAAGGTCTACGTCTGGGAAAAGACCCCCGTGGAATTCCCCGGCTGCCGGGTCTTCAACGCCGCACCGGGTCAGAAGCTCGTCTTTGGCGACTGGAAGGATGTGGCCCCGGTGCTGGAAGCCAACGAATTCGAGGATCTGGAGATCGAAAACGGCTGCCGCAACTCCGCCATTCCCATGCTGGATATGAAGAATATCCCCGCCCGCATCGAGCCGGGTGCCATCATCCGGGAGCAGGTGGAGATTGGAAAGAATGCCGTCATCATGATGGGCGCGATTCTGAACATCGGCGCCGTGGTGGGCGACGGCACCATGATCGACATGGGCGCCGTGCTGGGCGGCCGTGCCACGGTGGGCAAAAATTGCCATGTGGGTGCCGGCGCGGTGCTGGCCGGTGTGGTCGAGCCTGCCTCCGCAACGCCCGTGATTGTGGAGGACAATGTGCTCATCGGCGCCAATGCCGTGGTCATCGAGGGCTGCCGCATCGGCCATGACGCGGTGGTGGCGGCAGGAGCCGTTGTGGTGGGCGATGTGCCCGCGGGGGCGGTGGTGGCAGGCTGCCCCGCCAGAATCATCAAGATGAAGGACGAAAAAACCGCAGGAAAAACTGCACTGGTGGATGCTCTGAGAGCGCTGTAAAATCCAAAAAATCCGTGCGGCGACCAAAATGGTCGCCGCACATTTTTCGGCCTTCGACATAACATGGAGTGTGGGCAGCAAAGCTCAACGAAATTCGTGGGAGGTAACCTTATGTGCAATAACAACGGGATCTGCGGCTGCTTTGGCGGCAACAACTGGTGGTGGATCATCATCCTGCTGCTGATCTTCTGCAACTGCGGTGGCTGCGGCAACACCTGGAACAACGACCGCTGCGGCTGCGACAACAACTGCGGCTGCTGCTAAGTGATCCTC
>JAQXNO010000057.1 GCA_029098045.1 Bacillota bacterium | reverse complement strand
CCCGCCGCTGACAATGGCAACATATGCATTGGAAGTCACTTTATAGATGATAACATAGAACAGTCCGAACACCAGCACGGCCGCAGCCATCACAATCAGCATCAGCGATACATTTCTCAGGTTGAACAGCGACAGGAGCTTCTGAACCATGGGAAACGCGAAGGCAAGATGCAGCACTGCAGTCATCAGCGGCAGGAAAAATACCGTCATCATCTGGGAATTGATGCTCTTTCGAATATCTGCTATGGTCATGCCCACCTTCTTCATGATCTCAAACCGGGATTGATCCTCATAGCCTTCGGAAATCTGCTTGTAGTAGATCATGAGAACTGTGGCAAGCAGAAAAACAATAGAAAGCAGAATTCCCAGGAAGAAAATTCCGCCGAAGGTGCCGTAGAAATCCTCCCGTTCCTCCTCCCGGCATTCGGTATAGCTGGCATGGAAGCCGCCTGCGCCGGAAATGTCCATATCCCGGATTCTCATGCCAATTGTATCGCACAGGGCGATCTCCTCGGCGGCCGGCAGGTCGGTGTCAAAGCTGTAGGACAGCCTTTGACGGCAGTAAAGCTTGGCATAGTCTTCCCCCAGTTCGTTACTCAGGGAATGGATGACCGGCTTCAGATCCCGAACTACAATAAACACGGAAGGAATCACATCCATAGCGGCATCACCGGAGCCCATGATATCGGCCACTTGCTTTTTGACCTGCCAGACGGTGCCGTCAGCCATGGCGATCACGGGATCATCATAGCTTCGACGGATACAGTGCAGCAGCACCTGGTTTTCTTCCAGCGTTTCATTGGCATTCATGCAGCGGTTGTAGTCTGCCAGAGGTACAAAAATCACACTGCAGACATCATCGTAGACATCCAGGGTGATCGAGTCAACCGCCTCGTGATCCACGGTCAGCGTACCATCACGCAGCAATCCGGCGACGGTGGTATGCAGATACCACTGCTCATTAATGGGTGTCACGCCAAAATCGTCCATGACGGTGTGTATTTCCTCCAGAAATGTCTCCACCTTTTCCTGCGAATAGCCCTCCTTCCCGTCATCGGGCAGATAGTCCGCACCCACGGAAATATCATTGGGATACCGGGTATTCAGGCTGTCCTCCGCTCCAAAATACAGGCTCGCGGAGCCAAGCATCATCACGAGTACCATGGTGGACAGGATGCAGATGGAGGCAAGCCCGGCACCGTTGCGTTTCATACGGTAAGCCATGGAGGACACCGATACGAAGTGATTCTTCTGATAATAGTACCGCTTGTTCTTTTGCAGCAGCCTGCACAGCATCACAGAGCCGGAAATGAAGATCAGATAGGTTGCGACAATGACCATGGCAACTGCCACGAAAAACAGGCTCAGTGCCATCAGCGGGCTTTCAATCGTCACGGCAATATAATAGGCTCCTGCCAGGATCAGAATGCCGCCAATGCCCAGTAAATAGTTGGCCCGGGGCGGTTTTTCTCCAACATTCTCGCTGCGCAGCAGCGTTATGGCGCTCATGTGCCGCAGTTCCACCAGGCATTTCAGAAAGATAAGGCCGAAGATGGGTACAAAAATCATGAATGTATCGGAAATTGCTTCCATATTGACGGTAAAGTCATAGCTGACGTTCCCGTTCAGAATGCGGATCAGGACAAGCTCCGCAAGCTTGGAAAAGGCAATGCCGCCCAGCAGGCCAAAGACCATGGATACCGCGAACAGGATCACCGTCTCCCACAGGAGCATCCGGCCCAGATTCCCCTTGCCCATGCCCAGAATGTTGTAAAGACCAAATTCCTTTTTTCTGCGGCGCATCAGGAAGGAATTGGTATAGAACAAAAAGAGCAGTGCAAACAGTGCCACAATCCAGGAGCCAAATCCCAGCATCTGAGCCGTGGTACTTCCGCCTGACATGGAAGTCAAAACCGGCATGGCAGCAAGGTAATGAATCACGTAATACATCATTACCATTCCAACGCAGGTAAGGATATACGGGAAATACAGGCGCTTGTTTTTACGGATGCCGTCAACCGCCAGCTTCGGATAGAATGCAAGCTTCATGCCCGATCACCACCTGTCGCAAGCATGGTCAGCGTATCGGAAATTTTCTGGTACAGCTGCTCACTGGTGGAATTGCCCCGGAAAATCTGGTGGAACACTTCACCATCCTTGATGAAAAGCACCCGCTTTGCATGACTGGCGGCTTTTGCCGAATGGGTGACCATCAGAATCGTGCGGCCATCCTGATTGATCCGTGAAAAGAGCTGCAGCAGCTCGTCCGTGGATTTGGAGTCCAGCGCACCGGTGGGCTCATCAGCCAGAACCAGCTTGGGATTTGTGATAATCGCCCGGGCAACGGCTGCGCGCTGCTTCTGCCCGCCGGAAACCTCATAGGGATATTTCTTCAGCAGGTCGCTGATTCCCAGCCGGTCCGCAATGGGCGTCAGGCGGGAATCCATTTCCTTATGGGATTTCCCTGCCAGCACCAGAGGCAGATAAATATTGTCCTCGATGGTGAAGGTGTCCAAGAGGTTAAACTCCTGAAACACAAAGCCCAGATTGTCCCGGCGAAACGCCGCAATCTGACTCTCCCGAACCTTGGAAAGGTTCTGCCCGTCCAGCAGCACGCTTCCGGATGTGGGCTTATCCAACGCGGCCAGAATGTTCAGCAAAGTTGTCTTGCCGGAGCCGCTTTCACCCATGATGGCCACATATTCACCATCCTCCACGGTGAAGGTCACATTTTTCAGCGCCTCCACCTTGTTTCCGCCAAAGCGGGAGGTATAGACCTTTTGAAGGCCTGTTACTTCCAGAATACTCATACAAAAATCCTCCTTTGGAATCATTTCTGCATTCATTATAACAAGCAGGGAGAATCATCGCCTTGTGATTGGCTAACAATTCTCCCTGCAATTCTAACAACGATGTAAGATTTACTCCACTTCCAGCTTTTCCTGATACAGATTGATGCGGATGACCGTTCCCTCGCCGGGAACAGAGGAAGCGCAGATACTGTGTCCCAAGCGATCGCAAATCCGCCTGCACAGGTACAGTCCAATGCCGCTGGCGCCTTTGTTGCTTCTGCCGTTATATCCGGTGTAGCCCATCTCAAAGATGCGTGGCAGATCCTCCGCCGCAATGCCGATGCCTGTATCCCGAATACACAGTGTTTTCGGTGCCTCCAGATAGATGTGGATGCTGCCCGCAGGGGTGTATTTCAGCGCATTGGACAGCACCTGCTCCACCACGAAGGACAGCCATTTTTCATCGGTAATCACGTTGATGCCAATGGGGTCATAGAGGAGCCGCAGCTTCCGGGATATAAACTCCCCGGCAAACTTTCTCACAGCCTGACGGATGATGGCATCCAGGGACAGCTTCCGGATTACATAGTCCGAAGAATCGGAGTCCAGCCGCAGAAAGGTAAGAACCATTTCCACATATTGTTCTACCCGGGTCAGATCCGAGGAGAGCTGCCGGGACAAAGGGGTGTCCTCGTTTTGCAGATTCAGCCGCATGGAGGCAATGGGTGTCTTGATTTGATGCGCCCATACGGTATAGTATTCCATCATCCCCTGATAACGACGGGTCAAATTCTGTTCGCGCTGGATCGTCTCCTGGCACAGAAGCCGGATGATGTTTTGATAATCCGAATCCAGAATGCCGGCCGGGACAGGAAGTGTCACAGAAAGTGCACCGGCCATACTCTGGATGGCGCACAGCGCTTTGTGGCGCTGGGCTGTCTTGTAGAAATCCCAGGCCAGCACCGTCAAGCCAATGGCAATGCACAGGCACAGTGGGTAGAGTACCGCCACAAGCGGCAGCCTGTACAGCGCAAATACCAGAAGGAACGTAGCGGCAAACAGCGTGAAAAGTCCGATCAGGCGAAGTCGCTGTTTCAGATAAGAGAAAATCAAAGATTTCATTTCAAAAGATATCCCACACCAAACTTCGTTTCTATAAAATCCGTCAGCCCGGCAGCATCCAGCTTTTTGCGCAGGCGACCCACATTGACAGTCAGGGTGTTTTCATCTACGAAACTGTCCGTCTGCCAGAGCTTTTCCATCAGCCGTTCCCGGCTGACCACATTGCCCTTATTCTCCATCAGTGTCAGAAGAATGCGATATTCATTTTTGCTCAGTGGAATATTCTCTCCGGCGAAGGTGAGCGTGTTATCCGCCGTATTCAGGATCGCGCCCTTGTGCTGGAAAAGCGTGGCTGACCCTGTGAAGTCGTAGGTACGGCGCAGCATCGCGTTGACCTTTGCCATCAGCACACTCCCGTCAAAGGGCTTTGCGATAAAGTCATCCGCTCCCATGTTCATGGCCATGATGATGTTCATATTGTCAGAAGCGGAGGAAATGAAGATGATCGGCACTTTGGATACCTGGCGAATCTGGCCGCACCAGTGATAGCCATTGAAAAATGGCAATGTAATATCCAGAAGAACCAAATGGGGGTCAAAGGCAGCAAACTCCTCCAGGACATTCCGGAAATTCTCTGCACAGCGCACCTGCAAATCCCACATCTGAGCCTGAACCCGGATTGCATCCGCAATTCCCTTGTCATCTTCCACGATCAAAATACGGTACATACACGCACCTCCCAAAGTAATGGTATCATATTCCGTCAAAAATATCAATCTTTTCAGCAGCCAGGTCCTGCAAGCGCAACCGCCGTCAAACCTGCTTCAACCGTTTTCGGGATTATGTGTGATCATGCCAGTGCTCATGATCTCATCTTTGATCGGTTCTATGGCTTTCTTCACTTTGGATATGCGTTTTCAAGTCCGATTAAAAATGCGATTAAGGAATACTTAAGTTGAATCCGATCGCGGGAAGTATTATAATACAGGAAAGGAGGGATACGCTTTGAAACGATTACTATGCCTGCTGATGGTACTGATCCTGCTTGCCGGCTGCAGCGCACCGGCGCAGCACCCACAGGAAGGTATCACAGAGCCTTCCGCAGCGCCAACAGAAACAGAAAAATCCTGGGTAGCACAAATCGGAAAGCCCTGGGATAAAACCGGTGAATTGGTGGAGATTCCCCTGACCGTTCCCGGTGGATTGCACTATTCCAGCGCAGGGGCATTTGACGGAGATCTTCTGCTTTGGAGCTATGACTACCATCTTGAGAACACCTGTATTCTGGAGCTATGCCTGATCGAGCTGGATGACGGAACCATCGCAGCGCAGGCGGAGATTCCTCTGCACGAGGGTATTGCACCGCAGATTTTGGATGACAGAATTTATCTGTGTGATAATTCCTCCGGAATCATCCATGCGCTGGATAAAACACTGACAGTCACGCAGACATGGGAGGTTCCCTCCACGGAGGGAATCTGGTACATGGGCGGCAGCACCCTGTATGTTTTCACGTGGGGGGGCGATTCCTATGCCCTTGACCTGCAAACCCGTGAGAAGAAGCCGCTTCTGGGAGGCTGCGATGTGGAATGTATGACAGTCTCCGGAAGGCTTGCAACTGTTGAGTATTACCGTAAAGACACCGGCGCTGTGAATACTGCTCAGATTGATATTGTCACAGGAGAGGTATTTACGTCACCGGTGGAGGGAAGGCTTCTGTCTGTGGAGTATCGGAACGGAACATATCTGTGTAATAGATATCAGGATGGCTATATCTACTTTATCGGTTCCAAGGCAGAGGGACTGCAGTATGTGAAGCTGGATACGGAAACCCTTCAGCTTCTGGATGACAATACACTTCTGTTACGATCCGATGACGGACGTCGCATTTCCATCCATGATCTACAGGGCAAATCTCTGTTCCAGTGCCAGATTTCCGGCTGGGAATACATGACGACGTGCCAGGATGTGATTCCGAACACCGCATTGGGCGGATACTTTTGTCTTCTGAACAGTTTCGACACTTCCTACCGGCTTCTGTTCTGGAATCCGGAATTGAGTGGACAGGGCGAAGATATTGCCTTTGCACCCGTGCCGGAGCCATCTCAGGAGCAGGTACAGCTGGAGCGCAAGGCCAATGCCCTTTCAGAAAAATATGGCATCTCCATATTGGTGGGGCAGGCTTGTAATACCGAATTTGCCGGATTTCATGCTGAAATTGCCGATGACTGGTTGACCGTATCCCTCGCCCTGGACACGCTGGATCAGGCACTTTCCCGATATCCGAAAGATTTTTTCTATCAGCTGCGCTATGACACCATCCGCACAGTGGAGTTCCAGCTGGTACGTATGCTGAACCCCGATGATACGGAAGAATATCCTGAAAGCTACGCTGCCTTTACCCAGACCCTCTATGACCGGCATATGATCGTTGTGGATGTTTCCAGTGCAACCCATCAGACCTACTTCCATGAGCTGTCCCATGTGATTGATAGCTATCTTGGCTGGGATGCAGACAACCGCCAGGACGCACTTTTCTCGGAAGAGCGCTGGGCAGCCATGAATCCCGTCTGGTTCCCCGGCTACTCCTACACCTATTCCCTGCAATATGCGTTGGAGGATTCCGACAGCTTTATCGACAGCTATGCAACCGTCAGCCCATCGGAGGATCGTGCTCGTGTGATGGAGTACGCCATGCTGGAATTCAATGCTTTCTTGGGTCATGATAATCTTACAGAAAAGCTTCGCTTCTATTGCAGCTGCATCCGCGATGCCTTCGATACCACCAACTGGCCGAATAAGCTTCCCTGGGAACAGTATTTGTGACCCGGATACCGTATCCGGCAAAATGAGTTTTTTGCAAGACAAAGACTGGACTTCACGAAAATGGAGTCCAGTCTTGTTATTTGTGGTATTTGCTCCCGGCCTGAATTGCTTCCGCCCGGTATAGCTGCTCCAGAACCATGATCCGCGCCAGGTGGTGCGGGAACGTCATGGGGCTCATGGAAAGCCTGAAATCAGCTTTTTCTTTCACCCGGGATGCCATTCCAAAGGAAGATCCGATCAAAAAGCAGGCGCTGGATTTTCCAGACAGCTTCACTTCTTTGAGCTTCTCCGCCAGCTTTTCACTGGACAGTTCCTTCCCCTCCGGGGTAAATACACAGAACCATGCGCCTTTCGGAATTTTCGAAAAGATCAGATCCGCTTCTTTTTCAAGGCCAGCCAAAATCTCGGTGTTTGATGGCTCCTCGGGCAAACGCGCCTCCGGCAGCTCCAGAAGTGTGAACTTGCAATAACCGCCAAGGCGCTTCTTGTACTCCTCAGCCGCTGAAATGTAAAATTTTTCTTTCAGCTTTCCCATGGCGATCAGGGTAATGTCAAACATCCCAATTCCCCCTCGTTTTGAAAATCATACCATATTGGAACCAGGATTTCAAGGACACAATAAGCCCGGGAGGTGATCCTTTGAAAAAGAATGATGAAGCAGTCATCCCCTTTCCTTTCTCACCCATGGGACGTAGCGGCGCCGTCGGCGGCAGCGGATTTTTTGATCCCTTGGGCAGTTATACCGGCTTGGTTTCCGACCCGGATGAAACACCGGTGCAGGATGCCGATGATCTTTAGGCCACGCCTCAACCGAACCGGTTGAGGCTTCCTTTACTCCCCCTTGAATTTTCTGCGTGTGGCCATGCCGCCTCGGATGTGCCGTTCCTGCTTGTTTTGGTCGAGAATTTTTCGTACCTGGGCGTAGAGAATCTGGTTATACTTCGGAAGTCTTTGCGCAATATCTTTATGTACGGTAGACTTTGATATGTGAAAATGTTTGGCAGTGGCGCGAACGGTGGCGCCGGTTTCAATCATGTACACAGCCAATTCGCAGGCTCGCTGCTCGATGGTTTCAGACATAGTTTTCCCTCCGATGCTGTGTGCTGCTAGAGAAGCCTATGCCCTGCGATCTATGAATATGCGTTCTTGACAGATCGAAATGCGGCGGCTAAAATGGAAAGAAAACAGCGGAGGGATTCTCATGATCTATTTCCATAACGATTACAGTGAAGGCTGTCACCCCAAAGTGCTGGAACGGATCACAGCCACAAATATGGAGCAGACACCCGGTTATGGTGAGGATCTGTACTGCCTGCAGGCAGCCCAGAGAATACGTACACTTTGTGGAAATGAAAAAGTCGCAGTCCATTTTCTGGTGGGCGGCACACAGGCAAATCTGACTGTCATTGCGGCGGCGCTTCGTCCGCATCAGGCGGCACTTGGCCCCGCCGGTGCCCACATCAATGTCCACGAAACCGGCGCAGTGGAAGCAACGGGTCACAAGGTGCTCAGCGTCCCTTCCACAGATGGAAAAATTACCGCGCAGCAGGTACGAAGTGTTGTCATGGCACACCGCGCATCCGCAAGCTTTGAACATGAAGCACAGCCAAAGCTGGTCTACATTTCCAATCCCACCGAATACGGCACACTCTACAAGCTTTCCGACCTGCAGGCTTTATCCGACACCTGCAGGGAGCTGGGTCTTTATCTGTTCATGGACGGTGCCAGACTGGGATATGGCCTGGCAGCATCGGACAACGACATCACAATGCCTGACATTGCAAGACTTTGCGATGTGTTCTACATTGGCGGCACGAAGGTCGGCGCACTGTTTGGGGAAGCTGTCGTGATTTCAAATCCTGCCATTCAGGAGGATTTCCGTTACCTCATCAAGCAGCACGGTGGTATGCTTGCCAAAGGCCGCCTGCTGGGTCTCCAGTTCAGTGCCCTGATGGAGGATAATCTGTACTTTGAAATTGCATCTCACGCGGTGCGTCTTGCTGATCAGATTCGCGCTACCCTGGATAAGATCGGTGTTCCCTATCTCGTGCCCGGCACCACAAATCAGATTTTCCCCATTCTGCCAGATTCTTTTCTGGAAGAGCTTGGCAAGAATTATATGTTCACAGAAATGAAACGTGTGGACGGGGATCACCGCGCCATCCGGTTGTGCACCAGTTGGGCAACCACGCAGCAAAACACGGATGCGCTCTGCCGTGAGCTGGAGCGAATTGCCGCACTGTAATATTCACAGCTTGTTTACTGGATTTTTGTCCTCAGTCCGATTATAATGGTATCAAAGGGGGGCTTTTCCTTGAAGATAGATAAAAAAACCGTCCGCAATCTGTTTCTGATCGTGTTATGTGCCATTACGTTCTATTGGGTACTCAACGAAACGGAACAATTTAAGAGTCTTTGGTCCGCTGCCATTGGTCTTGTTTCGCCTTTTATCATCGGAGCTGCCATCGCGTTCATTTTGAATGTGCCTCTGCGCGCCATGGAACGGCTCTTGGGATTTATCAAAAATCCCGGATTACGCCGCACTTTTTCAATTATTCTGACACTGGTCGTCATCGCGCTTGTCATCGCCGGCGTCGTCATGCTGCTGATTCCCCAGATTACGGAAACCGTTCGCATTCTGATTCCGAGATTGATGGATTTCTTTACGCAGTTGGAAACAAAGGTCATACGCTTTATGGAGGAAAACCCGGCGCTTTTACAGTGGTTCTCCGAAACAACCGATCTGAAGAGCCTGGACTGGAGTGGTCTGATTCAAAAGGCTGCCACGATGATCAAAGACAGCGTATCTGTCATTGCGACCGGCGCGTTCTCCGCAGTCGGCGGTGTTACCAGTGCCATCATGAATTCTGTGATCAGTTTGGTTTTTGCGATGTATTGTCTGGCCAGAAAAGAGATTCTGGCGCGTCAATGCCGGAGGGTTCTCTATGCGGTATTGCCGGAAAAAGTCTGTGACGAAACCATCCGTATTTTCCGCCTCACCAATTCCACTTTTTCCAACTTCATTTCCGGTCAGACTCTGGAAGCTGTCATTCTTGGAGCACTTTTCGCGGTGGCCATGACGATTCTGGGAATGCCGTATGTTCCCCTGATCAGTGTTGTAATCGCGATCACAGCTCTGGTTCCCCTTGTAGGTGCCTTTATCGGATGCTTCCTCGGTGCCTTTTTCATTCTGGTCAACGATCCCATACAGGCATTGATTTTCGTTGCCATGTTCCTGGTGCTGCAGCAAATCGAGGGCAATCTCATTTATCCCAAGGTTGTGGGTACCTCCATTGGGCTACCCGGAATGTGGGTTCTGGTTGCCGTGACAGTTGGCGGTGAGCTGATGGGCGTTGCGGGCATGCTGATCATGATCCCAATTTCTTCCGTTTTGTATGCACTGCTGCGGGAATTCACGGACAAACGAATCGCGCAGCGGGAAATTGATCCTGAGAAGCTCCGTGATCATCCCCCGGAGCTAAAGTCCAAATTCAAAGAAAACCGGGAGCGTAAGAAAGAGCAAAAGCTCTTAAAGCAGATGAAAACGCTGGCTGCAAAACATATGGAAAAGCATTCCGAAAACAATTGAACGTCAAAGGTCCGCTGGCGGCTGCCAGCGGACCTTTTGTCATGTGATGGTACGATTATGTTCCGTTATTTGTGCAGGTAACGGTTCAGCATTTCGCGCTCAGCGGGGGCCAGTTCCTGACCCATTGCGGCAGCAGCCATCATCAGATAGTAGCAAATGTCCTTTTTCATAACATGACCTCCTTTTCATTTTCATTCTGTTCGTCTCATGGAACATATCCATAATGTACCTGTTGTTTGTGAATGATGCATGAACTTCATATTAATTATTTGTATAATTTGCCATACGGATTTGTCGGTTCATACCTTCAAATAGCAGCGCAAAAAGACTGAACCTCACTACAATGTGAAGTCCAGTCTTTTCTGATGTTATAACTGGGGTAATTACCCAACGGTTCAATCACAGCAGCTCCAGAAGAGCGTCAGTATACGCAGCGGCAGTTGCAGCAGACCCGTCACTGAGAACCTGAACCGTACAGGCATCCATCGCACGATCAAGTTTGTCTGCGGCCTCACCGCGGCAAATGTGCCGCAGAAGCATGGCAACCGCTTTGATCATGGAAGCCGGATTCGCATATTCTCCCATGCCACGCTCAATCATGCGGGGCGCCGAGCCATGGATCGCCTCAAACATGGCGTATCGGTCTCCTATATTGGCGCTGCCCGCTGTGCCAACACCGCCCTGGATCTGCGCCGCCTCATCGGTGATGATGTCGCCGTAGAGGTTGGGCAGCAAAATCACCTGGAACTGCTGCCGCAGCGGATCCTTCAGCAGGTTTGCGGTCATGATGTCGATATAATAATCTTCAACCGTGATGCCGGGGTAGTCCTTTGCAATCTCATGGCAGATGGCAGTAAACTTGCCGTCTGTCTTTTTCATGATGTTTGCCTTAGTGACAACAGACAGATGGGTTTTGCCGTTATTTTTTGCATACTCAAAGGCAGCCCGCGCGATACGCCTGGTACCGGCATCGGTGGTTACCTTGAAATCTACGGCCATGCCGGGCAATTCCACACCGCGGCTGCCAAG
The DNA here is from genome assembly GCA_029098045.1 of Bacillota bacterium. Lineage (GTDB taxonomy): Bacteria > Bacillota > Clostridia > Oscillospirales > Oscillospiraceae > Faecousia. The sequence continues at coordinate 9,353 of JAQXNO010000057.1, read as the reverse complement.
AACATACTCCCCTTCCGTGTTTTCACGGAAGAACATCCAGTCGATATTCTTTTCAGGGATGCAAACAGGACGGCAGTTGGCATACAAATCCAGCTCACGGCGCATGGTTACATTGGCAGACTCCATGGTTCCGCCATGGGGCGTGGTGGTTGGGCCTTTCAGAATTACGTCACAGGTCTTGATCTGCGCAAGCACATCATCGGGAATCGGCTGATTGCAGGCAATTCGATTCTCAATGGTCAAGCCCTCGATATACTTGGTGACGATACTGCCGGCGGCAATTTCATCAGCCAGAAGCTTCTGCAAAACACGCATGGCCTGTTTCGTAATGATGGGGCCAATGCCGTCGCCGTCCACCACACCGATGGTAATGCAGCTTTTGGTGGCAAAATCGGTTTTGGTTTCATCCATTTGGGCAACACGTGTCTGCTGCTCCTCCAAAATTCTACGGAAGGCCTCGCAGGCCTGGTTGATATCTAACATGGTTTATTACACTCCTTGATATAGTTCAGCAGATGTCCTGTCAGCAGTATCGGCTGCTGACATGGTCTCAGATGTCTATCTATACTACTTCAACCCTTCCATCATGTAGGTTTTCGCGTTTGCAATGTGGCGGTTCGTCAGCTCCATGGCCAGCTCCGCATTGCCGGAAACGATTGCCTCATACATGGCACGGTGTTCTTTCATGGTCTTTGCGGATCGCTGGGGATCGCCCATGGCGATGCGGCGGTAACGGCGTGTTTTCTTGTGCAGCGGAATCAGCGTATCAACCAGAACCGTCCTGCGGCTCAGGCGGCAGATCAGGCTGTGAAATTCATCATCCACCTGCCGCAGATGTTCCGAATCACCCTTTGCGTAGTAGAAATCCTGCAAGTCAACGATATGTGCCAGTTCCTTGCGGCCTTCCTCCGTCATATTGATGGCCGCATAGTAAGCGGCAAGGCCCTCCGTCCGTTCCCGGATGCTCATAATATCTTCCAGATCACTTTCCGTGATGCCGAGAACCAGAGAACCCTTGCCGGTATCCTCGATGAGCCGTTCCTGCTCCAACCGGCGAAGTGCTTCACGAATGGGTGTGCGGCTGACGCCCAGCTCTTCCGCCAGTTTCAGCTCCGTGAGAATATCACCCTTCGGGTAGACGCCCTGAATGATATCGTTTTCCAGTTTTTCAAAGACTTGATCTGCCAAAGATGTAGTCTTAAAGCTTCTCATATTGTCCTCCTTAGATCCGTGAGAAACGGCCGGGAGCCAGTTTTCCGATTATTTCTTCCAATTCATGATCGGTCAAAGTTGTCTGGCGGCCCTCTTCATATTGCTGATCCACCCATTCCTTCACAGCGGTCACAAGCTCCGAATGTTTGTCAAGCTTATCAGCGTCTGTCAGACCATATTTCTGGTTAATCCAGTAAGCAATACCTGCAAGGCCTGATGTTTTACTGATCTGGACGGTCGCGGGCTTGTTCAGAATCTTTTTCGTATCAAAAATCGTGTAGATTTCTTCGTCCTTCATCAGTCCGTCAGCATGGACGCCGGCGCGGGTCTGGTTAAATGCCTGCCCGACATAGGGCGTCATAGGCGGAATCTCATAGCCAATCTCGTTCTTAAAATAGTCTGCGATTTCCGTGATCACCGTCGTATCCATACCATCCAGACTGCCGCGCAGAGATGCGTATTCAAATACCATCGCTTCCAGCGGTACATTGCCGGTGCGCTCGCCAATGCCCAAAAGAGAGCAGTTGACGGCACAGGCGCCGTAAAGCCATGCGGTGGAAGCGTTGGCCACACCCTTATAAAAGTCGTTATGGCCATGCCACTCCAGATTCTCACTGGGCACATCCGCATAGTGCTGCAGACCGTAAATGATGCCGGCAACAGATCTTGGCATGGCAGCCTCCGTATATGGTACACCGTAGCCCATGGTATCGCAGGCACGGATCTTGACCGGGATGCCGGCCTGCTGACTCAGCTGCTGCAATTCGTTGACAAAGGGGACAACAAAGCCATAAAAATCGGCTCTTGTAATGTCCTCCAGATGACACCGGGGCACCACACCTGCATCGAATGCGTCCTTAATGGTTCCCAGATAGTAGTCCAGACACTGACTGCGGTTCATCTTCATTTTTTTGAAGATGTGGTAGTCGGAGCAGCTGACCAAAATGCCGGTTTCCTTGATTCCCAGATCCTTGACGAGCTTAAAATCATCCTTGCTGGCACGAATCCAACTGGTGATTTCGGGAAATTTCAGATCGAGGCTCATGCACTTCTCCAGTGCTTCCCTGTCCTTCTTGCTGTAAATGAAGAACTCGGTCTGCCGTATGATGCCATAGGGGCCGCCAAGTCGGGAGAGAAGCTTATAGATGTCCACAATCTGATCGACACTGTAGGGTTCCACAGATTGCTGCCCGTCCCGCAGGGATGTATCGGTAATCCAGATCTCTTCAGGCATGGCCATGGGCACGCGGCGGTGGTTGAAGGCAACCTTTGGAATTGTGCCATAGGCGTAAACATCCCGCAACAGGTTCGGCTCTGCCACGTCCTGAAGAGAGTATTTGTATGACTTTTGCTCCAGCAAATTCGTCTTGTTGGAAATTTCAAGCATACGGATTGCTCCTTTCCATTGTATCATTGTTCTTTTGCGTTATTGTATACAATTATACTCAAAGACATTGGTATGTCAAGAAAAACTTTTCATGGCGACGTAGAATTTTTTGGATATTCGTGTATAATGAGTCTATCCTTTTGTTTCAGGTGAGCAGACTATGACTTTGATCTTGATTTTGGTGGCTGTGTTCGGGTTGCTCGGGCTGGTTTTTCTGAGTTCCCTGTACACCTACCGCACCGTATTCTACAGTCCCCCCGGGCAGCGCAGCTCGATTGACACACCCCTGAAGGGTTCACAATATAAAGCTGTCGCTGAGGATATTTTCCGCATCAGCCATATCATGGCGAAGATTCCCTGCGAGGATGTCAGCATCATGTCCTTTGATGGCTGTATGCTTTTCGGACGGTACTATCATGTACGCGACGGTGCGCCTTTGGAAATCCTTTTTCATGGATACCGCAGCTGTGCATTTCGTGATTGCTGCGGCGGCCATGCGCTGTCCCGGAAAATGGGATTTAACGCGTTGGTGGTGGATCAGCGCGCACACGGCAGCAGCGGCGGCACCACAATCAGCTTTGGCATCCGGGAGCACAGGGATTGCCTGTGTTGGGTTCAATACGCAAATGAACGTTTTGGCAATCAGACGCCCATTATTCTGTCCGGTCTTTCCATGGGGGCCGCCACGGTACTGATGGCAACAGCTCTGCCGCTGCCCGAGAATGTATCCTGCGTGATTGCCGATTCCCCCTATTCCGCGCCCGGCGCGATCATTGAAAAGGTATGTAAGGACAGACACTATCCAGTTCGTCTTTGTATGCCCTTCATCCACCTGGGTGCATGGATCTACGGCAGTTTCCGTCTCAACGGCTGTACCGCCAAGGAAGCAGTCAGATCCGCCAAAGTACCCATTCTTCTGATTCACGGTGAGGATGACCGCCTGGTTCCCTGCTCCATGAGCCACGAAATTGCATCGGCAAGCGCATCCCCTGCCATTGTGCATACCTTTCCCCTTGCCGGACATGGACTGAGCTATATGATTGACCCTGTTCGCTATGAGAAGGTGGTATATGATTTTCTTCTGACGATTCCCGAAGTCGCATCAGAAATCTCGGAAAGCTTTTCATCGCAGTATCACCATTCCTAGTCTTTACAGCCGCCGTGATTCGTGATATATTCTCTATGGCAACACCTCACAATGGGGACTGCGGGCTTCGGCAGATCTTTTTCCCCAAGCGTTCAGCACGAAAAATGGGAAATACATCCAGTATTCCCGCATTTTTCGTACTTTCGCTTGTTCCAAAATCTCTCGCCGAATCTCCTTGCCCCATTATGCGGTGCTGCCCTAAGGAAAAACCAGGTTCCCCTATCGCACTACAAAGAGAAAACTGACACAAGGAGCAACACTGTGATGCCCCAATTCTACGACACACCCGATTTTGAAGCTTCCTTTACCTACCACGGCAATGACCTTGGTGTAGTTTGGTCGAAGGAGAAAGCAGCATTCCGGCTCTGGGCCCCAACTGCCGACGCAGTATCCATCAGTCTATACTCCGGCGGTGACCCGGCTGTCAGTGATCCTCTGAAGCAGATTCCCATGAATCGGGATGTTTCCGGTACATGGACTGCGCAGGTCAGCGGCAATCTGAACGGTGTTTACTATACTTATCAGGTTACCCGTGATGGCCAAACGGTGGAATCCTGCGACCCCTATGCCCGCGCGGTCGGTGTGAATGGCCACCGCGCCATGGTGCTCGATCTTGCTTCCACCAACCCGGAAGGTTGGGAGCATGACACGGATCCCCATGCAGGCAGTGCGGTGACAGATGCTGTGATCTATGAAGCACACGTCCGGGATCTGTCTGTCCATAGAAGCTCCGGCATCCGACAAAAAGGGAAGTTTCTTGGCATTGTCGAACCGGGAACGCGCGTTTCAGGTCATATTCCCACGGGTCTTGACCATATCAAAGACCTTGGCATCACCCATTTGCAGCTGCTTCCGGTATTTGACTATGGCAGTGTGGACGAAAGCAATCTCCAGAAACCGCAGTTCAACTGGGGCTATGATCCTGTGAACTTCAATGTTCCCGAGGGCTCCTATTCCAGCGATCCCTTTGACGGGGCTGTCCGCGTTCGCGAAATGAAGCAAATGGTCAAATCGCTGCACGACCATGGCATCAGCGTGGTGATGGATGTGGTTTACAACCACGTTTTTGACGCAAAAAGATTCTGTTTCAACCTGATTGTCCCCGACTATTTCTCCAGAGTCAACAATGGCGTCTATGCCAACGGCTCCGGCTGCGGCAATGATACGGCCTCCGAGCGCTCCATGGTGCGAAAGTACATCGTCGATTCCGTTAGCTACTGGGCGGATGAATATCATATTGACGGTTTTCGTTTTGATCTTTCGGGTCTTTTGGATATACAAACCATCAATGAAACCATCGGACAGGTTCATAAGCACCATCCCAACGTGATTTTTTACGGAGAAGGCTGGAATCTGCCCACCACAACGGTCAAAACCTGCGATCTTGCGGTTCAGTCCAACGCACATCTCACGCCCGAATTTGCATACTTCAACGATACCCTTCGGGATTCTCTGCGTGGTTCTGTGTTTTCCGCCGCCGCAAAGGGCTATGTCACAGGCTCCTGTGATTTCCGCGAGCAGTTGGAGTCCTGCTTCCGGGGTTTGTGCTCCTGGTGCAGAAGTCCCAAACAGACCGTGAATTATGTCTCCTGTCACGACAACAACACATTATTTGACCGAATTGTGCTGGCAACGCCAAATGCCAGTTTTGAAGACCATGTGCGCATGAACAAGCTGGCCGCTGCATTCTATCTGACAGCACAGGGCATTCCTTTTATGCAGGCCGGTGAGGAAATGCTCCGTTCCAAGCCCAATCCAAAGGGTGGCTTCATTGAAAACAGCTATCGATCACCCGATTCGGTCAACAGCATCAAGTGGAATCTGCTGAAGCAGCAGCCATACCGGGAAACCTTCGCGTATTACAAGGGGCTGATCGCATTTCGCAAGGCACATCCCGTTCTTCGGATGTCCTCTGTTTATGATGTGCTCTCCAATCTGATTCCCATACACTGCCTCCATCCGCAGGTATTGGCATTCCGGGCAACCGGCAATGTAGCCGGTGAGCCTGCTGATGAGCTGTTTCTGATGTTCAACTCGGCAGCCACAGCAGAAACAATTCCGCTACCCGGTGGCACGTGGCAAATCTGCATCAACGGTGAACGGGCGGGAACCCAGTGTCTTGCCACTGTGGAAGGCAGTGCCACCCTGCCGCCCATCAGTGCCATGGTGCTGGTAAAGGGGAATCTGAAATAGGAATCTGGAAAGTAGAAAGCGGCGAGCCCGTCAGGACTCGCCGCTCATATATTATTTGAGCATTTCAATCAGTTCCGGCAGCGCCGTTTCAAATTTGATGCCATACCAGTGCGCAGGATTCCGAACAGTTTTTTGAATGCATTCATAGGTATAATCCGCCGCGATCCGCGCGGCTTCCGGCAGCTTTTTTCCCTGCAGCCATGCCCCTGTAAACGCCGATGCAAAAATGTCCCCCGTGCCATGAAAACTGCGATCCACACAATGGTGGAAGTAGTAAGACACTGCTTTCTCTTCCCGGATCGCCGCGCCGGTTTTTCCCGGTTCAGGGCAAACCCCTGTCAGGACAACATCTCTTCCGCCCAGTTTTTCCAACAGCCGCCGGATATAAGCTTCATCCGTATCCTCTTCATAGTCCACACCGGCTATCATGGCAGCTTCCGTCAGATTGGGCAGCATGACATCGGCGCGCAGGCAAAGCGTTTTCATTCTGTCTGCATATGCTCTATCAAGTCCGCGATAGCGCTTTCCATGGTCAGCCATGGCAGGATCAACAATGATCTTCCCGCCCGGCACAAGCAGTTCTTCCATGATCCGTTCGGCAGCTGCGATTGCCCGGGTGCTTCCCAAATATCCTGTATAAATCCCATCGAAGGTGATACCCTGCCGCTTCCAGTGCTGTGAGATCGCCTGCATCCTGTCCGACAGATCCACGACCTCCGGTGTTCCGAATCCGCCTGTGTGCGTCGATAACACCGCCGAGGGCAAAATGCAAACCTCATGGCCGCAGGCGGATAAAATCGGAAGTGCAACTGTCATGGAGCATTGTCCGATGCAGGAAATATCCTGAATGGTTAGAATTCTCTGATATGCCATATTGTTTCCTTAGTCAACCACATCAATATCCAGTCCCAGCTCTCTGGGCAGGAATCGGGGACAGACGTTTTCGGCAGTCACGATCACGGATGCTGCCAGATGCGCGCCGATCTCACAGGCTTCCGCCAGCGTCTTATTGTAGGTCAGGCCGATGGCGACACCGGCGCAGAAGGAGTCACCCGCCCCGGTGGTGTCTTTCACTTCCACACGGCGTGCCGGGCAAAACCCCTTATCACCAAACTTGTCCGCATACACCGCTCCATGCTCTCCCATCGTCACAATCATACTTGGGATCTGCGCCGCTATGACCTTGCGGGAGATAATCTCTTCTATCTCCTCCCTGCTCTTTTCGGAGAAATCATCAGAGAAAAGCATACCGGCTTCCTGAAGGTTGCATACAAAGCAATCGATGGACTGCAAAAAATCACGTCGCTCCAGAGCGATTCCCATATTGGCTACAACCGCAAAGACCTTTTTGTGGTACTTCTTTGCCAGTTTGAAAACCCGCTTCACAATCTCCTTGTCGGCACAAATCTCGATCACAATACTGTCCGCCTGAGAGATGATCTCATCTCCCTGCTCGTCCAGAATGTCCGCAATGGGCAGAAGGTCAGGACGCTTGGAGATAGAGGAATACACATCTCCATCATTGTCAAACACCGCAAGCCATGTTCCCATACCATTGTGTGTGGTTCGAATGTAATCCGTGTTAACTTTATGATCCTTCAGCTTTCGCACCACGTCCAGACCTGTGCCGGTATCATCCACCAAACTTACAAAAGTGGGGCGCAGCTCACAATTGGCGATATCCTCCGCCACATTTCTGGCAACACCTCCGTGAACCTGCTCCACACGACCTGCGTTTCGGCCGGAGGGAATGAAGTTGGACTCAGGATATCCCTTAATGTCCACAAACACCGCGCCAATGACAACAATACCCATAGGAACCTCCCAAAAAACGGTTTTCATTATTATAACACACCTGCACCAATTTGCAACAAAAAGACCCATTCGATTCCCATACTTGTTGTAACTTCGACAAATTTTTACGGACAGAAAAAGAATTTCTTGCAGTATCAAAAAACATGATTTATAATATTTTCATTCAACAAACCCATTCATTTCATTTTCTGGAGGGCATGATTTATGTCGAGCAATGTACGTCCCGAGTCCATGAAGCGTATTACCACTGCGGAGCAGGCAAATGCATTTATTGAAGAGCAGATTGCCGCGGTTCGTGCACAGGTTGGCGACAAGAAGGTTCTGTTGGCACTGTCCGGTGGTGTTGACTCCTCTGTCGTCGCGGCTTTGCTGATTAAGGCAATCGGCAAGCAGTTGGTCTGTGTCCATGTCAACCACGGTCTCATGCGCAAAGGCGAGAGCGAAGATGTCATCCGTGTCTTTGGTCAACAGATGGATGCAAACCTCATTTATGTGGATGCAACCGACCGTTTCCTGGATCTTCTGGCCGGTGTTTCCGAACCCGAGCGCAAGCGCAAGATCATCGGTGCGGAGTTCATTAAGGTGTTTGACGAAGAGGCTGCCAAGCTGGGTGCAATCCCCTTCCTGGCTCAGGGCACCATTTACCCGGATATTCTGGAAAGCCTGAATAAGGGTAAAACCATCAAGTCCCACCACAATGTGGGCGGTCTGCCCGAGGGTATGGCAATGGAACTGGTGGAGCCTGTGAAGCTGCTGTTCAAGGACGAAGTCCGTGTGGTCGGCGAGGCTCTGGGTCTGCCCCACAGCATGGTCTACCGCCAGCCCGTCCCCGGCCCCGGGCTGGGTGTCCGCTGTCTGGGTGCCATCACCCGGGATCGTCTCCATGCACTGCGTGAAGCCGATGCCATTCTGCGCGAGGAGTTTGAAAAGAACGGTTTGAACGAGAAAGTTTGGCAGTATTTCATTGCCATTCCCGATATCAAGAGTGTTGGCATCCGCAACGAGGATCGTTACGAGGGCTGGCCTGCCATCATCCGCGCAGTGAACACCAAGGATGCTATGTCTGCCACCATCGAGGAGATCCCCTACCCCCTCCTGCATCACATCACCTACCGCATCACCCACGAGGTTGAAGGCATCAACCGCGTTCTGATGGATCTGACCCCCAAGCCCATCGGCACCATTGAATGGGAATAATAGTGAAAAGCCTGGAAAGCCTTGAAAACACTTAGGTTCAGGAGTTTGAAAATCTCTTCTGATAACAATTTGATAACAGAACTCTGAAAGGTCATTACTCTTTATACCAAGTGGTTTTGGGGTAAAGAATGATTCCAAGAGGTGTTCGAAAGGTATCCATATTAAAAAGCAGGAGCTGTCTCAAAATGCAGATTCTCAGGAAATAACCCATATAGAAAGTTATAAAAAAGCCCGGATATACCGAAAAGACGCGGTATATCCGGGCTTGATTATCAGGTATTATTTTAGAGAAAACCTATTTTGAGACAGTGCCTTTTGCGTCTATGGGGTTTTACTTGGTAAAGAGATCTGAAATCTCCTGGGAAGGAACCTTTGCCCGGCGGCTATAGGAGGCATACTTTG
>JAQXNO010000056.1 GCA_029098045.1 Bacillota bacterium | reverse complement strand
GCTGGCCCGGGTCCGCACCGCCATCCGCCACACCCGCACCGCCAGCGGCAACGACGAGATCGCCCAGAAGGGCACCTACACCGTGGGCGACCTGACCATCGACTACAACAAGCACCAGGCCCTGGTCCGGGGCGAAAACGTGAAGCTGACTCTCAGCGAGTTCCGCATCGTGGCCCTGCTGGGCAAGTATGCCGGCAAGGTCCTGACCTACGACTTCATCATCAAGGAGCTGTGGGGCCCCCGGGCCGGAGGCGACAACCAGATCCTCCGGGTCAACATGGCCAACATCCGCCGGAAGATCGAAAAGAACCCCGCCGAGCCGGAGTACCTGTTCACGGAAGTGGGCGTGGGCTACCGCCTGGCCGAAGGAGAATAAGCCCGTATATCCGACAAGACCTCTGCCATTTGCAGGGTTCTTACCAGGTAGGACTGCATATGTTCCGAAAAATTGCCGGTTGAATACAAACAGAACACCCGAAGAAGCCGTAGCTTCTTCGGGTGTTCTTCTTGCACATAGGAATTACTGCTTCTTGTACCCACACTTCGGGCATGCGCCGTTTTCATTCAGAGCGATACCGCACAGGGGGCAGCGGTCTTTGGAGCCTTCAGGCTGGTATTCCTGGGACGCAGCATTCACGCCGCTGGTGAAAGTCAGCTTGGCGATATTCAGCTTGTCCTTCAGAAGATCATAGACGATCTTGATCATACCCTCGACGGTCATGGTCTCTTTCGTTACCACCAGACGGCAATCGGGATAAGCAACTGCAAGCTCGGTCTTGAACGCGGGCCCCTTCATCTTGTTGGTGGGAGCGCCGTCCTTGATACCCTGCTCTTCGTAAACTTTCAGGATCGCAGGCAGCAGCGGATCGTCTTCCCGCAGGATAAGGGCATGGTCGAAATTCTTCAGAACCTCCCATGCTGTTTTCTGAATCTCATTGCAGGGAAAGACCATATTGACGCCCGGTTCAACAGAGTCCTCAACTTCGATGGTCAGGACTCCCGTGTGTCCATGCAAATACTGGGCCTCACCCTTGAAACCATAAAAGCGGTGTGCGTACTGCAGATCTAATGTAGTAATGCTTCTCATGATGCTCCTCCTTACATTTGATTGATTGATGAAAACGCTCGTTTCCGCGCCTTTTCCAAAGTTGGTTTATTCCCTGCCGGAACCCTTTCGTTCTTTGCATTCCGGACAGACACCATGAAAAATGATGTCATAACCGGTAAAGTCAAATCCGTGGGCATCTCTGATCCCGCTTTCGAGACCGCTCACAAAATCCATGTCCACATCAAAAACGTGTCCGCACACTTCACATTTGACATGGCAGTGATTGCTGCTGATATGGTCGAAGTGATCGGCACTCCCAGGTATCTCAAGGCGGCGGATTTCGCCCATCTCAGATAACAGATTCAGATTTCGGTATACGGTTGCACGGCTGATCGTGGGATGCGTCTTGGCGATCTCGTGATATATCTCGTCTGCCGTGGCATGGCAATGCAATTTGTTTACGGCTTCCAGAACGAAGGAACGCTGGATCGTATTGCGTCTTATCATAGCAGCCACCTATCAGATATAAATCTTTAATAATATTAAATATCAATAAGTACCAAATGTCAAGGTTTTTCTCTGAAGAATTTTCCGCCGCCATAACTGCCGGTTTGCCGGCCGTCTCAAAGCCGCAGCACGCGGGATTTCAAATAAAGCATTTTATTTGAAATCAGAATCGGAACGAACGGTCACACTTCCATCCGGCGGATGTCTTTTTTTCCTGTTAACGGATTCTTGACGCCCAAGGCCCTTCCTCTGTCAGAGCCCTGGCAGTCAATTTCCTTTTTTTTACAGCGCTCCGGCCGAAAATCTGATATGGTAATATATAGAAATTGGGCCTGCCGTGCAGGCCCGGAAAAGGAGTGTGTGTTTTATGGCGACCTTTCTCATCGGCCTTGTGATCCTGTTCGGCGGAGGCGCCCTGTACGGCAAATTCTGCGAAAGGGTCTTC
>JAQXNO010000055.1 GCA_029098045.1 Bacillota bacterium | reverse complement strand
AGATTATCTTCATTGATGACGGCGCGGTGGCAGCGGTGGGCAGGCATGAAGAGCTTTACGACACCTGCGGCGAATACCGCAAAATGGTGGATCTGCAGCGGCTGGAAGAGGAAGGAGGCGAGCAGAATGCATGAGTTTGTGCACGATTACCTCCCAATTCTGATCGTGGGCGCCATCATCGGTGCCTTCGCCGTTGTGTTTGTACTGGCCTACCTTGCCATGCGCAGGCACAGGGAAAAGGGCGATGACAACGAGCGGCATATGGCCGACTCGGAGATCATCAGGCGGCTCCTTGCCTACGCGAAGCCCTACTGGAAGAGCTTCGTGCTGGTGTTTTTTATCATGATCCTCTCCATTGTCTACGATCTGGTATCCCCTCTGATCATCGGTGACATTCAGGGCCTGATCAAGGGAGAGTTCCGGCTGGAGCAGCTGTACGTCAGGGTCGGCCTGTACGCGGGCATTCTGGTGGTTTCTCTGATCTGCACCTATCTGCAGGCAATGATTTTGCAGAAAACCGGCCAGAAGATTCTGTCCCAGATTCGTCTGGATGTGTTTACACACATTGAGAAGCTCTCCCATGAGCAGCTGAACAATATCCCCGTGGGCAAGCTGGTGACGAGAGTCACCAACGACCCCAATGCCATCTCCTATATGTTCACCAACATCATCGTCACGTTGGCCAAGAATTCCATGTCCGTCGTGGGCGTTCTGGGTGCGATGCTGCTGCTGAATTATGCGCTGACTTTGATGATCCTGTGCTTTGTGCCGTTTCTGGTGCTGTTCACCGTGCTGTTCCAGAAATTTGCACGCCGGGTTCACCGCCAGGTCAGCACCACCACCACGGATCTGAATACCTACCTGTCCGAGAACCTTTCCGGCATCAAGATCACCCAGATCTTCAACCGGGAGGATCAGAAGCTGCAGGACTTCCTCACCCGCAGCCGGGCGCTGCGGAAGGCAAAGTTCAACCGGATGTATGTGTTCGGCGTCTTCCGCCCCGTGGTCTATATGCTGTTCGTGTCTTCCCAGATGTGCCTGTTCTACTTTGGTGCCAAGGGATACATCCAGGAGACCGCCTTTTTGGGTCAGGTGATCGACAGCAGCATTGTGGTCTCCTTCTATATGTATATCTCCCGCTTCTTCAACCCCATCCAGACGCTGGCGGAGCAGTTTGATATGCTGCAGCGGTCCTTTGCGTCCTCGGAGAAGATTTTCTCCATTCTGGATATGGCGCCGGAGGTGGTGGATCAGGAGGACGCCATCGAGCTGGATGAGATCAGGGGCGAAATCGAATTTAAGGATGTCTGGTTTGCCTATAAGCCCGGCGAATGGGTGCTTCAGGGTGTTTCCTTCCATGTGCTGCCCAGACAGACGGTGGCCTTTGTGGGCTCCACCGGCTCCGGCAAGACCACCATCCTCAGCCTCATCTGCCGCAACTACGACATTCAAAAGGGTCAGATTCTGATCGACGGCATCGATATTCGGAAAATCAGGATATCCTCCCTGCGCCGTCATTTTGGACAGATGCTGCAGGATGTGTTCCTGTTCTCCGGCGATATTCGCAGCAACATTGTGCTGCGGGAAGAGTCCTTCACAGACGAACAGATCTGGGAGGCCTGCAGATATGTCAATGCGGATGCCTTCATCGGCAAGCTGGAGCACGGTCTGGACGAAGTGGTGCGGGAGCGTGGTAACAACTTCTCAGCAGGTCAGCGGCAGCTGCTGAGCTTTGCCCGTACCATCATCCACAAGCCCTCCGTGATGATTCTGGACGAAGCCACCGCCAACATCGACACGGAAACGGAGCTGCTGATTCAGGACTCTCTGGAAAAGATGAAGAACATCGGCACCATGCTGATCGTGGCCCACCGACTCTCCACCATCCAGCACGCGGACAATATCATCCTGCTGTCCCACGGCAAAATCGTGGAGCAGGGCAATCATCAGGAACTGCTGCGCCAAAAGGGCAGGTATTACCAGTTGTATACCCTGCAGTACAACAAGCAGCAGCTTCTGAAGAATTAAAGAAATAACAGACAAAGATCAGACTGTCAATAAACCCTTCCACCCAAAAGTTTCGGAGGGAAAGATAGAGTGAAAGAAAACCGTCAGGGTTGTCTTTCGCGTTCAATCAAAGCGTTTTTCAAACTTTTACAAAGTTTGAAAAACGTAGGCAGCTTGTCAAAAAGACTTTTTGACAAGCTGAAAAATGTCCCGGTGATCCGTGTGGGTCACCGGGACAGATTCTTATTGACGCGAATGGATCAGCCGACACCGGCTTCGGTTTCCGATGTAAAGAGATTTCCGGTAAGGGAGGATGTATAGGCCCAGATCAGATAGTAATTGCCCTGGGAGAAGTCCGTATGCTTGAAGGAAAGGGACTTGTTGACAAGGTATTCACTTTCAATTTCACTGCGGGTCTGGACACGGACGCCCGCCTGCTGGAAAATCTTGCCCAGTGCATCGGCACAGCTGTGGGGGAGGGCATCGGAATTGGAGGAAACCAGCACGGCACAGAAAAACTGCAGATCGGAATCGCTTTCATCGTTCAGCTTTCCCACCGCGTTTTTCATTTCCACGACGTCGACCTTATATTTCTCCATAGTCTGCTTGACCTGGACTTCCAGTTCCTTCACGGCGGCGTCGGCCACATTGCCTGCAATCTCACTCACGGTCTGACTGCAGCCGGACAACATCAGCAGAAGCACCAGCACCAGTGCCAGACTGCGAAGACGAATGTTCATAAAGAAGCTCCTTTCAGATAGTCCACCCCATTGTCTCATAAAAGGGCGGCTTTGTCAATCGAAGGGACGGATGGGACGCAGAATCGTGCTGCCGCATCAGCCCACCGCAACGTCCACATCACCTTCTGTCAAAAAGGAAATCACAAGGCGGTGGGGCAGACACACGATTTGCGCGCCACCGTTGCAAAAACCCTGCCTGACACAGTACTGATCGGGACAATCCGCGTGGGTAACTGCAATTTTTCTGTCCCGGACAGTGACGGTATTGGTGCCCCGTTCGGTGCTGACCGTAAATTCCTGCGGCGTATTCAGATCCAAAACGGCGACGAGGTTCCCGTCACTGACGATCTGTGCACGGGCAGCAGGTTTCCCACTGCCGGGAAGCAGCACCAGAAAAAGGCACAGCGCGAAAAGGGCACCGATGAGTATCATCCAAAATCTGCTTTTCAAGTGGTATCACCTCACATGGGGACTGCTGTCAGTATGCCCGGCTTTCGTGTAAAAAAGTATAGCAAAAAAAAGCTCAAAACGCAAGAAATACAGTGAATTTACCCTTGACTTTTTGAAAATGCAATGGTAAAATGGGTGAGCCGCATTGAAGGGGCTTAAGTTGGTGCGCAAAAAACACCCGCCTCAAAAGCGAGACTACACAATATAAAGTAGGTGAAACAAGAAAATGAAGGCAGTTATCGTTACCGGTGGCAAGCAGTACACCGTGGCTGAGGGCGACGTCCTGTTCGTCGAGAAGCTGAATGCCGAGGCTGAGGCCGTCGTCAAGTTCGAGCAGGTTCTGGCAGTGCTGGACGGCGAGAACACCAAGATCGGCGCTCCCGTTGTGGAAGGCGCAGCTGTTGAGGCGAAGGTCGTCAAGAACGGCAAGGGCAAGAAGATCGACGTCATCCGTTACAAGGCCAAGAAGGGCGAGAAGAAGCACATTGGCCATCGTCAGCCCTATACCAAGGTGGAAATCACCAAGATCGCACTGTAATTGATATGATTAAATGCGAATTTTTTACCGAGGACGAGCGGATCACCGGATTCACCGTCTCGGGGCACAGTGGCTACGAGGAAAGCGGCAAGGATATCGTCTGCGCCTATGTCAGCGCTGTTGTTACCATGGCAGAGGCCACCATCAACGATGTGTGTGGCGCTAAGGCCAAGGTTCGGGTAGGGGAGGATGAAGCCCGGATAACTCTGAAGCTCCCCAAGTCCTGCGATGAGGAAGAGACCGTGCAGGCAGTCCTTGCCGGTATGATGGTCACTTTGATTGGCTTGCAGGAAGACTATTCTGATTTTATCGAAGTTTTGGAGGTGTAACACCATGCTGAAGATTGGTATTCAGTACTTCGCTCACCACAAGGGCGGCGGTTCCACCAAGAACGGCCGTGATTCCGAGTCCAAGCGTCTGGGCGTCAAGCGTGCTGACGGTCAGTTCGTTCTGGCCGGCAACATTCTGGTTCGCCAGAGAGGCACCCACATCCATCCCGGTGTCAACGTTGGTATCGGCAAGGATGACACCCTGTTCGCTCTGGTTGACGGTACCGTCCGTTTCGAGCGCAAGGGCAAGGATCGCCGTCAGTGCTCCGTTTATGCTGAGCAGTAATTCAAGGCGATTGTGCGTATGATTGCGAGGGACTGCTGCAAACTATTGCAGCAGTCCTTTTTCACGAAGATGATACGGCGATCACCGATGGCAAGGCATTGCCCTCAGTGATGACCGTATGATGATGAAACCATTCCCCACTGACAGGAGGATGAATATGTTTGTAGATAAAGTTCGAATTACAGTCTGCGGCGGACGCGGCGGCGATGGCGCCGTGGCATTCCACCGGGAGAAATACGTGGCATCCGGCGGCCCCGACGGCGGCGACGGTGGTCACGGCGGCAGCGTGATCCTGCGGGTCAATGACAATATGACCACGCTGCTGGATTTTCGCTACAAGAGAAAGTATGCCGCGCAGGCAGGCGTCAATGGCATGGGCCGCAAAATGGCCGGCAAGCGGGGGGAGAATCTGATCATTCAGGTTCCCCGGGGCACGGTGGTGCGTGACGCCGAGACAAATCAGATCATCGTGGATATGTCCACCGGCGAGGATTTTATTCTGGCCAAAGGCGGCCGCGGCGGCTGGGGCAATGCCCACTATGCCACCCCCACCAGACAGGTGCCCCGTTTTGCAAAGGCGGGTCTGAAGGGGCAGGAGCGTGACGTGGTGCTGGAGCTGAAGCTGCTGGCAGACGTGGGACTGGTGGGATTTCCCAATGTGGGCAAGTCCACCTTGCTCAGCGTCACCTCCAATGCCCGTCCCAAAATCGCGAACTACCACTTTACCACCCTGTTTCCCAATTTGGGCGTGATCTACGTGGATGAAGGGGTATCCTTTGTTATGGCGGATATTCCCGGCATCATCGAGGGCGCCGCGGAGGGCGCCGGCCTCGGCCACGATTTTTTGCGCCACATCGACCGCTGCCGCCTGCTTGTCCATGTGGTGGATGTGTCCGGCAGTGAGGGCAGGGACCCGGTGGAGGATTTTGATGCCATCTGCGCGGAACTGGAAAATTACAGCGTCGATTTGAGCAACCGCCCCATGATTGTGGCTGCCAACAAGCTTGATTTGCTGCCTCCCGATTCGGATAATCTGGAGCGCCTGCGCGCGCGGGTGGAGGAGGCCGGCTGCGAAATGTATGAGATCAGCGCCGGAACCACCCAGGGCACCCGCAATCTGATGCGTGTGGTGGCGGAGAAGCTGCGCACCCTGCCTCCGGTTACCATTTATGAGCCGGAATACGTAGAGGTCATTGAGGCACCCTCCGATCCCGGGGCACTGGAAATTGAGCATTACGGCAGCACCTGGCTGGTCAGCGGCACCTGGCTGGAGCGACTGGTACAGAACATCAATTTTGATGACTATGAATCCCGCAATTACTTCGACATTCAGCTGCACAAGTGCGGCCTGTTCAAGCGGTTGGAGGAAATGGGCATCCAGGATGGCGACACGGTGGATATCTACGATTTCGAATTTGAATATCAGCGATAATTCGATTTGAAAAACGCGCATAAAGCAATTGCCATTTCAAAAAGAATTGTATATAATAATGGGGTCACCGACCGGTGACCCCAGTTTCTTCTATGGAGGGATGCATTGTGGCAAGAAAAACCGAAAAACCGCGCCAGAGCACGTTGCGGGCGGAGGCAATCTATGCATCCTTCAGCCGGGAAGAGGAGCGGGCATTCCTGTTTCCCGGCGGTACAAATCCCATGACGGAACTGCTGTATGTGGAACAGGGAAGCCTGCACAGCGTGGCGGACGGCCGGAAGCTGAATCTGCAGCAGGGGGATATGGTGATCTATGACCCCAGTCAGTGGCATATGCAGTATGCGGACACGGACGTTTCACCCCGGTGCTACCGGGTGTTTTTTGAAATGACCGGGGATCTGAAGCCCCTGAAGAATCGCAAGTTTACCGCAACTGCCCAGACGGAGCAGCTGCTGCTGCAGATGATCCGGGAGCAGGAACGGACGGAGGCCTTTTCGGACGAAATGACCCTTGCGCTGCTCAATCAGCTGATGGTACTGCTGATGCGGCAGGTGGATGGCAAACCTCTGCCCACCAGCCGCACGAACGGGGAGTACCGGATCATTCACCGGGCACAGGTCTACGTGAGTACCCACATTTGGGACGATCTGTCGGTGCCCTACGTTGCCCATCATGTGGATATGAGCCCCAGCTACCTGACGGCTCTGTTTCACAAGCATCTGGATATCTCTCCCGGTGAATACATCCGCCGGGTCAAGCTGCAGGAGAGCAAGCACATGATCCGGGAAAACAAGCTGAATTTTACGGAGATTGCAGCGGAATTGCAGTATTCCACCGTGCATCACTTCTCCCGGCAGTTCAAGGAGAAATTCGGCATGACACCCTCGGAATACGCGAAAATGGTGCGTTCAGCGGAGCTTTGATATGGATTTGAAAGTATTATGTGTGGGCGATGTGGTGGGTGGTCCCGGTATGGAGCGCATCCGCCGCAGCCTGCGGTATCTCAGACGGCAGACCGGCGCGGATTTTGTCATTGTCAACGGCGAGAATGCCGCAGTGGTGGGCATGACACCCCAGCAGGGGGAGGAGATTCTGGACGCGGGCGCGGACTGCATCACGATGGGCAATCACACCTGGGGCAAGCGGGAAATCGTGCCCTACATGGAGGACTGCCCCCGGATTCTGCGGCCTGCCAACTACGCACCCCAGGTTCCCGGACGGGGCTGGCGGGAGTTTGATACCAAAGCAGGCGTCGTGGCGGTGATCGATCTGATTGGCCGCTGCAACATGGACTACGGCCCGGAAAACCCCTTCCTGTTGGTGGAGAAGATTCTGAAACAGATAAAGGCCAGGATTATTCTGGTGGAGATCCACGCGGAGGCCACCTCCGAGAAGCTGGCCATGGGCTGGATGCTGGACGGACGGGTCAGTGCCGTGTGGGGGACCCATACCCATGTGCCCACCGCGGATGTGCAGATCCTCCCAAAGGGCACGGGCTATGTGACCGATCTCGGGATGACGGGACCGAAAAACTCCATTCTCGGCATTCGCCCGGAGCTTTCCATTCAAAAATTCCGGGGTGATCTGACGGAGCGTTACAGGTGGGCAGACGGCCCCACAAAGCTGGAAGCCGTCCTCTTTACCATTGATGCTGCCACCGGCAAATGCAGGGCGGCGGAGCGCGTCGATTTATCAGACTGAACTGATAGGAAAACCGCCTGTCCCGGGCTTGGGACAGGCGGTATGTTTCTGTTATTGTGGGATTGGTGTGCCGGTGTGCAGCGCAATGGTATCCACAATCCGCTGCCGGACCAGGGCGGCCAGCTCCGTGGTGTTCATGCCCTGATACTGGGCGTAGGGGATGGGCTTCAGATAGTGTACCTGCACCGTCACAGGGTCGGTGCCGGGATAATCCATGGGCTTGAAGCAGTCAATCAGCGCCACAGGGACGATGGCGCAGTGGGTCTTGATCGCGCAGCGGAAGCTGCCGGAATGAAAAGCGCTCACCTCATTGGTGCAGCGGTTGGCCTCTCCCTCGGGAAAAATCAGATAGTTTCTGCCTTTTTTCAGCTCGTCAATCACCGCGTTGATTACGGTCAGGGACTGGCGTACATTTTCCCGGTCCATGCCGAAGGACTTAGTGGCTTCCGCAATCCGGCGAAGTGCCGGGTGGCCCAGCAGTTCCTTTTTCATCACCACGCCCATGGGCACATCGCAGGATGCCACAATGGGGATGGGGTCAAATTTGCCCTGATGATTGGGGTACATCATGAAGGGTTCATCGGTGGGAATGTTTTCCTTTCCGAAAACCTGCAGATCAATGTTTCCGGTTTTCACTGCCAGCTGAAATGCGTGCTGGATGTGGCCGTAGCGCACGCGCTCCGGGTATTTTTCGGGGTGTTTTGCGTGGCGGCACAGCTTCAGCCACAGACCCGGAAGGCGCAGGGCATTTTTGATGATAATCATGGTCATCCGTTCCAAAGCGGTCTCTCTCTTTCCGTATGTAACAATTCGGGTGCATATACAGGAATCTTAATTATATCTTAAGAAGCAGAGAAAGAAATGAACAAACCGTGAACGGTTTATGAATTCGACAATTGTCAAAATCCGGGAGAAGCATCTGCTTCTCCCGGATTCGCAGTCTGTCAAAGAACGATGTTTGTGCACTGGCGCGGCAGCGCCCTTGGCTCCCCCTCTGGGGGAGCTGGCGGCGTTCAGCCGCCTGAGAGGGTAACCAGCCCACGATGCCCTCTCAGTCGGCTTCGCCGCCAGCTCTCCCAGAGGGAGAGCCAAGGGCGCTGCCGCGCCGGGCGGGGAAACCCCGCCCCTACGGTGGATGTCGAAGGCAGTTACGAACCGGGAGAGCCCAATGGTGTAACGATAATTGCCGGCCTTACAGGCCCGAATTGTCAGCGGCGACACGCCGCCGAATCGGGAGAGCCCAATGG
>JAQXNO010000054.1 GCA_029098045.1 Bacillota bacterium | reverse complement strand
GATGCCTGCGGCATCCAGAAGATAGCCGCCCAGATTGCCCAGCGTCGTGCGTTCCACGGTCTTCTCTTCAATGTCGTAATTCGCCCAGATCACGAACGGAACCGTGTACTGTAAAAGCGTTTCATCCAACGTCTCCAGAGGCTTTCCATGAATCTCGCCGTAAAGCATTTCCTCCACGCTGGGGAAATGGTCGCCAAAGAACACCACCAGTGTGTCTTCTTCATAGTCCTCAAGGCTGGTCAGCAGGTACTCCAGCGCCTTGTCCGATTCGTGAAGCACAGACAGATACTGTTCTGCCTTGGGATACGCCTGCGTGTAGCCCTCCAGCTCGATGTGCTTTGTGTAATTGTCGCCTTCGTATTCATACCCACCGTGATTCTGCATGGTGATGCCAAAGACAAAGCGGGGCTGATCTTCGGGGCCTTCCTCCAGCTTTTGGAGCACATACTCATACATTTCCTGATCGCTGACATATTTGCGAATCAGGTTTTCCTGGGGGTAATCGGGCAGGAACGTGCTTTCCCGGAAACCAAGATGGGGATAGGCAAGCTTGCGTCCCCAGCCGCTTTCATAGTAGGGGTGCGTGGAGATGGCGGAATATCCGCAGCTTTCCAGCAGCCGGGTCATGGAGAAAATGTCCTCGTGGATATACTGCTGATAGGGAATCGATCCCGTGGGAAGAAAGCCCATGGAAAGACCGGTCAGGAATTCAAATTCGGAATTGGCGGTATGGCCGCCGTAGCCGGAGGGGTATGCGTAACCCCGGATGGTGTTTTCCCGCAGGGAGTCGAAGAACGGCGTCACCGGCTGATTGGTATGGAAATTATCCCCAAATACCCGCATATCCACAAAGGATTCATTCATAATGACAATAATATTGGGATAATCGCCCGATGCTTCGGCAGGATCGTGATAATCGTTTTCCATATCCGCGATCAGCGCGGGGGAATAGTTTTCCGGAGCACGGATGATGGCGTCCCGGATGCTGAGGATGAAATTGATGTAAAAGCCGTTGTAATTCGTGCCCTGGTTGGAATAGGTTCGGATGATCATATTTCTGCATCCAAAGACCGAAAACAGGACAAGAAGGATCGCCGTTCCAAAGGCTGCCAGACGGATTTTCGGCGACTTTTTGGGTTTGTCCGCGGGAAGCGAAAACTGGCTGAACATCACCAGCAGCCATACAAACAGGCCGATGCCCATCTTCAGGGTTACCAGAGGTCTGTACTCCGAAGCGACACGCAGAGCCGTGCCGGCTGCCGAAAGATCAGAGAAAAGAATCTCTCTGCCCCGGAACTGCCAGACAAAGCTGTTAGCGCAGGCAACCAGAAGCTCCATGACGGAAACAATCGTGACGGACAGCTTCAGTCTGCCGGTAAAGGTGAAAGCCACACCCACAAACGCGGAAAAAAGCGCAATGTTCAGGAGCAGGACGTACGGCTCCACACCCCGGAGGCCCAGACTCTCCACAGCCGCCATGGTCACCAGAATTGTCACCAAAGCAGCCGCCAGATACCAGCAGGCATTCAGCACGGCGGTCACAATGGGCTTCTGGGGCACAATACGAATCAATCCCACAATCGTGAAAAGAATTGCCAGGGGAATACCGACCAGGTAACGGCTGTGAGAACTGAGCATCACGCTGGCGATGTACACGTCACGCAGCGCATATAAAACGAACAGTGAAAGCAAGCCCAGTCCGATACCGGCAACGCCTTTCCCTTTCGCGATTTTCAACTGAAACATGGAATTTGACAGCATAAGCGGCCTCCGTTTTTGAATTATCGATTCCATTATAGTCAAATTCCCGGGAAAAAGCAAATCAATTTTCCCCCGCGGGCAATTCGGGTCTGTAAGGCCATCGATCACGCCCTGGCTCCCCCCGACGCACCGATGCATCAGCGCCCCCCTCCGCACAGGAGGGGGGCGCTGTGTGTTGTATCATTGCATGGTCAGCTGTCCGTCCCGGCAGTCCACCGTCACGGTGCTGCCCGGCAGGATCTTCCCCTCCAGCAGCTTCTTCGACAGCATGGTCTCCACCGTATGCTGCACGTACCGCCGCAGCGGACGGGCGCCAAACTCCGGATCGTAGGCCTGTTCCACAATGAAATCCTTGGCCTTTTGTGTCAGCTGGCAGCGGATCTGCTGCTCTTCCAGCCGTTTGTTGAGCTTTCCGATCTGCAAATCCACGATGGCCGTCACGCTTTCTTTGGTCAGCGGCTTGTAGAATACGATCTCATCCAGCCGGTTCAGGAACTCGGGGCGGAAGCTGCGCCGCAGCAGCGCCTCCACCTGCGCTCTGGCGTTGGGCAGGATGTTTCCTTCCCCGTCGATGCCGCCCAGCAGATACTCCGAGCCCAGATTGGAGGTCAGAATCAGAATCGTGTTCTTGAAGTCCACGGTTCTGCCCTGGGAATCGGTGATGCGCCCGTCGTCCAAAACCTGCAGCAGCACATTGAACACATCGGGATGGGCCTTTTCCACCTCATCGAACAGCACCACGCTGTAGGGCTTGCGCCGCACCGCTTCCGTCAGCTGGCCGCCCTCCTCATAGCCCACATAGCCGGGAGGCGCGCCAATGAGCCGGGACACGGAGAATTTCTCCATATACTCGCTCATATCGATTCGA
>JAQXNO010000053.1 GCA_029098045.1 Bacillota bacterium | reverse complement strand
ATCTGCCAGATGACACCGGCGTTGTCCAGAGTGCTGCGGATATGACCCATCACCTCTGCGGATGCGTCGGATGCGCCGCCCTTGCCGCCGCGGCCGGTGTACTTGCAGATGGAGACACCGTAGTTCAGGGCGGAGTTGTTGCGCTTGTCGCAGGTCTCGGCGAAGTTGGGATCATAGGCATTGGAAACGTCCGCGGACAGGCAGAAGGAATTGGCGAAGCAGTCATAGAGCTTCACGCCCTGCGCGTCGCACAGGCCGCCCATGAAATGCTCAAAATACTGGCTCTGCATGCCGGAAATGCCCACACTGCCGATTTCTTCCTTGTCAGCCAGAATGCACACGGCGGTCCTTCTGGGGGTGTCGATGGAAAACAGCGCGGCCAGCTCCGCATAGGCGCAGACCCGGTCATCGTGACCGTAAGCGCTGATCAGGCTCCGGTCAAAGCCCACCTCCCGGCAACGGCCGGCGGGAACGATGGTCAGCTCGGCGGAAAGGAAATCCTCCTCGATGAGACCGTACTTCTCGTTGAGGAACTTCATCACATTCAGCTTCACCAGATCCGCGCCTTCTCCCTCCATGGGCTCGGTGCCCAGGATCACGTTCAGCTGCTCGGCGGCGATGACCTTGGAAGCGGTCTTCTGCATCTGATCGGCGGACAGATGGATCAGCAGGTCGGAGACCATCAGCACGGGATCGCTGTCGTCCTCACCGATGGTAACGGTGACAACCGTGCCGTCCTTGCGGCAGACCACACCGTGCAGCGCCAGAGGCACGGTGACCCACTGGTACTTCTTGATGCCGCCGTAGTAGTGGGTCTTGAAGTAGGCAATTTCGGAATCCTCATACAGGGGATTGGGCTTCAGATCCATGCGGGGGGAATCCACATGGGCGGCACAGATATTGGCGCCCTTTGCCAGAGACTCGGTGCCGATGACGGCCAGAGCGATGGCCTTATCCCGGTTGTTGTAGTAAATTTTGTCGCCGGGCTTTGCATCCATGCCGGGGACAAAGGGCTTGAAGCCGCACTTTTCCGCCTCGGCAATGGCCCAGGCAGTTGCTTCACGCTCGGTCTTGCAGTTGTCCATGAAAGTCATGTAATCCCTGCAATACGCATTCATCTCTTCGCGCTGCGCCGCGCTGATACGGGCAAAACCGTTCTTGGGGGCGGCAAGCAGGGACTCGCGCAGTTCATCAGTGGTCATGGTTTCATACTCCTTTACGGGTTTTCTTTCATTATACCCAATGTGTTCAAAAAAGCAATACACTTTGCCCGGAATTCCTCCGGGCTGCCGTCGTTTTCCAGCACGTGGCTGCATCTTTCCCGGAACCAGCTTTCCGGGTGCTGGGCGCGGATGCGGGCCCGGGCGTAGTCCTCAGAAATGCCGTCCCGTGCCATCAGCCGCCGGACACGGCTTTCCTCCGGCGCTGTGACGGCGACGGTCACCTGACAAAGCCCGGCAAGGCCGCCCTCGAACAGACCGATGGCATCGATGGCAGCAAGGCCGGGCGCGGCCTGCAAACGACGGAGCACCTCCGCTTTTACGGCTGCGTGGGTGATGCGGTTCAGATCCAGAAGTGCCTGCGGGTCCGTGAAAACGATGGCACCCAGCTTTTTCCGACGAAGTGTGCCGCCCTCCACCGTGCCGGGAAAACGGGCTTCGATGGCTGCAAGAAGATTTTTGTCGGTTTGCAGCAGCTGATGGTAGATGGCATCGCAATCCAGAACCAGGCCGCCCTGCCGGGCGATCAGATTCAGAAGTGTGGTTTTGCCGCAGCCGGTGCCGCCGGTGATGCCAATGATCATGCTTCCTCCTCCGCGTCCACAATGTGGAAGGCCGCTGCCTTTTTCAGCCGGTTCTGCACCGCGTAGGCCACACCGCCGCCCACGGGACAGCGGGCATAGACCCGGTGAATCCTCGGGTCATCCAGCTCCCGCAGCGCCGCGAACAGACCGGCGGAGAGGGTATTCACGTCTGCTTCCTGCCCGTAGGACAGGGGCGCGCAGCCTTCGTACAGGGGCAGCTCCTCTTCAAAGCACAGCACCCGGTCGCCGGGCTCAAAATGGGCGCGGATATACCGGGCGGCCTTCTCCCGGCTGCCGCCCACAATGACCACCTCACTCTGGGGGGCATAGTGGCGGTACTTCATGCCGGGGGCTTTCACCACCGCGTCCCTGTCGATCTGGGCGGTGACGGCCTTGTCCACCACCAGATCCCCCAGCACCTCCAGCAGGGCTTCCGGTCCGATGCCGCCGGGGCGCAGCAGCCGGGGGCGCGGCTCCGTTAAATCCACAATGGTCGATTCCACACCCACCCGGCAGGGACCGTCGTCCACAATGGCATCGATGCGACCGTCGTGGTCAAATCGGACGTGCTCCGCCGTGGTGGTGGAGGGCTTGCCGGAGATATTGGCAGAGGGGGCGGCAATGGGCACCCCGGAAAGACGGATGATTTCCCGGGTAATGGGACAGTCGGGGCAGCGAAGACCCACCGTATCCAATCCGCCGGTGGTGCGTCTGGGGATAAAATCCCGGGCGGGCAGGATCAGTGTCAGAGGACCGGGCCAGAATTTCTCCGCCAGGTCATAGGCTGCCCGGGGAATGTGGTGGGCAAAGCGCGCAATCTGATCCGTCCCCGCGATGTGCAGGATCAGCGGATTGTCCTGGGGACGACCCTTGACCTCGAAAATCCGGGCAACGGCTGCCTCATCCAACCCGTTGGCACCCAGACCGTAGACGGTTTCCGTGGGGATTGCCACAAGGCCACCCTTTTTGATGATTTCTGCCGCAATGCGGGCCGTGTTCTCCTGCCGGGCAGAAAGATACAGCGTCTTCATGGTTACACCTCCTTGGGTGCAGTTGCGTTCTTTGATGAAAAAATGGGCTGTGACGAAGCCACAGCCCATATCAGACTGTCAATAAACCCTCCCACCCGAAAGTTTCGGAGGGAAAGATAGAGTGAAAGAAAACCGTCAGGGTTGTCTTTCGCGTTCAATCAAAGCGATTTCCAAACTTTTTGCAAAGTTTGGAAATCGTAGGAAGCTTGTCAAAAGACTCTTTTGACAAGCTGAAATGGGCTGTGACAAAGCCACAGCCCATATGATGCTGTTGGATTAGACAGTGGGCTGGTTGGCAGCTTCGATGATCTTCACGAACTTCTCGGGAACCAGAGAAGCACCGCCGATGAGGCCGCCGTCGATATCGGGCTGCGCCAGCAGCTCGTAGGCATTCTTGTCGTTCATGGAGCCGCCGTACAGGATGGAGATGGCGCGGGCGTTCTTGGAGGAGTACAGCTTGCGGACAACGCTGCGGATCATCTCACAGACTTCCTCAGCCTGCTCGGGGGTGGCGGTCAGGCCGGTGCCGATGGCCCAGATGGGCTCGTAGGCGATGATGACCTTGCGGATCTTGTCCTCGGGCACGCCGGCCAGACCCAGCTTGATCTGCATGGTGATGTGCTCGGCAGTGATGCCGGCCTCGCGCTGCTGCAGGGTCTCGCCGCAGCACATGATGGGAGTCAGACCTGCTTCCAGAGCAGCCAGAACCTTTGCGTTGACATCCGCGTCGGTCTCGCCGTACATCTCACGGCGCTCGGAGTGACCGATGATGACGTACTTGCAGCCGGCGTCAACCAGCATATTGGTGGCAATTTCGCCGGTGTAGGCGCCGCTTGCCTTGGCATTGCAGTTCTCGGCGCCGATGCCCACCCGGGTCTCACGCATGGCGCGGACAGCGGCGGGGATGCAGACAGCGGGAACGCACAGGGCGATGTCGCACCAGCGGCCCTTGGGCATGATGGACTTCAGCTGGGTCATAAACTCCTTGGTCTCGGAGGGGGTCTTGTTCATCTTCCAGTTACCGGCGATGACGGTCTTACGATACTTTCTGTTCATATTGATATCTCCTTACTATATGTACATCGGAAGACCTTTCGGTTTCGATGCGTCTTTACAAAGTTACGGTTTTGCGTTTTGCGGAGGCTCTGATGCAATCATCAAGAGCGGATTGCTCCAGAGTTTCCCCGGGCAACAGGGGCGGAAGCTCCGCCCCTGTTCGAAAGTTGGAAAATGGGACGTGTGCTTACTTGTCTTCCAGGCAGGCAATGCCGGGCAGCTCCAGACCCTCCAGGAACTCCAGAGAAGCGCCGCCGCCGGTGGAAATATGGGTGATGTCGTTTGCAAAGCCCAGCTGCTCGCAGGCTGCCGCGGAGTCACCGCCGCCGACGATGGTGATGGCATCGCTGTCAGCCAGTGCCTGTGCAACGGCGATGGTGCCCTTTGCCAGGGTGGGGTTCTCGAACACGCCCATGGGGCCGTTCCAGACCACGGTCTTGGCAGCCTTGGCGGCAGCGGCGAATTCGGCGCAGGCCTTGGGACCAATGTCCAGACCCATCTGGTCAGCGGGGATCGCGGTGCAGTCAACGTATGTCACGGGAATGTCGGCATCGATGGGAGAGGGGAAGGCGGGAGCAACCGCGGTGTCAACAGGCAGCAGCAGCTTCACACCCTTTGCCTCGGCCTTGGCCATCATTTCCTTGCAGTAGTCCAGCTTTTCGTTGTCAACCAGGGACTTGCCCACGGAATAACCCTGTGCGGCCAGGAAGGTGTATGCCATGCCGCCGCCGATGATCAGGGTGTCAACCTTCTCCAGCAGGTTGTTGATGACGTTCAGCTTGTCGGAAACCTTGGCGCCGCCCAGAATGGCCACGAAGGGACGCTCGGGGTTGGCCAGAGCCTTGCCCATGATGGAGACTTCCTTCTGCACCAGATAGCCGGAAACGGCGGGCAGGTAGTCAGCCACACCGGCGGTGGAGGAGTGGGCACGGTGGGCAGTGCCAAACGCGTCGTTGACAAAAATTTCAGCCATGGAGGCCAGATCCTTGCTCAGCGCGGGGTCGTTCTTGGTTTCACCCTTCATGTAACGGGTGTTCTCCAGCATCATGACCTGACCCTCTTTCAGAGCGGCGGCCTTTGCCTTGGCATCGTCACCGGCCACGTCGGCGGCCATGATGACTTCCTGACCCAGCAGCTCGCTCAGACGGTCAGCCACGATTTTCAGGCTCAGCTCGGGCTTCCACTCACCCTTGGGCTTGCCCATGTGGGAGCACAGGATGACCTTGGCGTTGTGCTCGATCAGATACTTGATGGTGGGCAGAGCGGCGACGATACGCTTGTCGGAAGTGATGACACCGTTCTTGGTGGGAACATTGAAGTCGCAGCGGCACAGAACGCGCTTACCGGCTACTTCAATGTCTTCGATGGACTTCTTGTTGTAGTTCATAGCTTTGACCTCCATGGAATGAAGTATTATGGATGATACATTTTTCCAAAGTCCTGCAGATGGGGAAAATCCAACTGGCGCAGGGCTTCAAAGACAGTGACTGCCACAGCGTTGCTCAGGTTCAGACTCCGGGCTTCGCTGCGCATGGGGATGCGGACACAGGTATCCCGGTGCGATTCCAGAAAATCCTCGGGAAGACCCCGGGTTTCCTTGCCGAAGAACAGATAGTCGCCGTCCTGAAATGCCGCCTGGGTGTAGCTTCTGGGTGCTTTGGTGGACAGACACCACATCCGGCGCACATCATTTCTTCGGAAGAAATCCGTGAGATTTTCATAATCACGCACATCGACCAGATGCCAGTAATCCAGCCCGGCCCGTTTGACAGCCTTTTCGGAAATGTCAAAACCAAGGGGGCGGATCAGATGAAGGGTGCACCCGGTGGCGGCGCAGGTTCTTGCGATATTGCCGCAATTCTGGGGAATCTCAGGTTCCACCAGCACAACATGGAGCATTTTCTTCACCTCGGAATCCGATCGTACGGATCGGCGTGTCCACAACCGACCGCCCCTCTATTGTATGTCAAAGATTCCATAAAATCAATCCAAAAAAAGTGTAATTGTCAACTTTTTATAGGGATTCACATAAAAAAATAAGTTGTGCTCAGAAATTTGTGGAAATTGTGGGATTGGGGGAAAAACGCAAAAAACGGCACTGCCGCAGTGGACAGCGCCGTAACAGCTTGTCAAAAAGTTTTTTTGACAAGCTGCCTACGATTCCCAAACTTTTACAAAGTTTGGGAATCGCTTTGATTGAACGCAGTGACAACCCTGACGGTTTTCTTTCACGCTATCTTTCCCTCCGAAGCTTTCGGGTGGGAGGGTTTATTGACAGCCAGAAACGGCACTGTCGCAGTGGACAGTGCCGTAAATTCCTTAGCCGGCAATGAGCATGAGCTCCGTGCCTTCCATATACCATTCCGCACCGCAGGCGGAGCGGGTGCCGCTGCCGGTATCCACCACCAGCCATAGCTGCAGCATATCGTCAGCGCCAAGCGTGGGCAGCGGGAAGGAAGCCTCCAGCTCCGCTTCGAAAACACCTTCGGCCTCGCCCTGCATCAGCACGACGGACTGACTGGCCACCACATCGGAACCCAGCCGCAGCTCCAGGGTGGCGGGATGGTCGGTGCCTGCGGGAAGCACCGCGTAGGCATAGCCGGCAACCGTCAGCTGATTGGACACAATATCCCATGTGTCGGCGATAAAGGTAAAATAACCCTCCTCATCCGGGCTGGCATCCTGAGGCTGATTTGCCTGGGGCTGGGCTTGCAGCTGGGTCTGCAGCGCCTCCACCTGCGCGGTCAGGGCATCAATTTCGGAATGGGCGCGGGTCAGGAAGATGACAGAAATCAGCAGAGCCGCGGCCAGAACGGCGCACAGAAGCAGAGAAACAATCAGGGAATTCTTTTTCATATGGGTACTCCTTTGATACAATGTTTTTATGTTTTCTACATTATACCCCCAAAGCGTCCAAAAAGCAACACAAAAAGCGCAGCCCATCTCAGACGGAAACCGGGTACGTCAAAGCGGCGCAGGTTTTCCTGCGCCGCTTGAAATGCGATTATTCGTCTGCCTTTGCGTCGGCAATGATCTTGGCCTGATTCTGCTTGGGCACTTCCTCATAGCGGACAAACTCCAGCGTGAAGGAGCCGCGAGCCTGGGTCATGGCGCGAAGATCGATGGCATAGCTGCTCATCTCGGCCATGGGGACTTCGGCCTCCACGACGGTATTGCCGTCGGCATCGGGGTTCATACCCATGACGCGGCCACGGCGCTTGTTCAGATCGCCGATGACATCGCCCATGTAGCTGTCGGGAATGGTGACGGCCAGCGCGCCGATGGGCTCCAGCAGGGTGGGCATGGCGTTGGGCATTGCTTCCTTGAATGCCAGAATCGCGGCCAGCTTAAATGCCATTTCGTTGGAGTCCACGGGGTGATAGGAGCCATCGTACAGAACGGCCTTCAGATTGACCATGGGGTAGCCGGCCAGAGGACCCTTCTGAACTGCTTCCTGAATGCCCTTTTCCACGGCGGGGTAGAAGTTCTTGGGAACGGAGCCACCAAAGACCTCTTCCGCGAAGATCAGCTCATCCTGCTCCTCCTGAGGCTCAAAGCGAACCCAAACG
>JAQXNO010000052.1 GCA_029098045.1 Bacillota bacterium | reverse complement strand
TCACAGGGGTCTGACCCAGCTCTTCCAGATCGGCGGAAATGTCCATGGTGGTCTCCGCGCCCCGGTGCACACCGCCGATGCCGCCGGTGGCAAAGATCTTGATGCCTGCCATATGGGCAATGATCATGGTGGTGGTAACGGTGGTTGCGCCGTCCTCGCCCCGGGCGCACAGCACAGCCAGATCGCGGCGGGATGCCTTGTGGATTGCCTGACCCTTCTTGCCGAAGTACTCAATCTCCTGGGCGGTAAGGCCGGCCTTCAGGCGGCCGCCGATGATGGCAATGGTGGCAGGAACAGCACCCTGCTCCCGGATGATGGCTTCCACAGCCAGCGCGGTCTCCACGTTCTGAGGATAGGGCATACCGTGGGAAATGATGGTGGATTCCAGTGCCACAACGGGCTTGCCCTCTGCGATGGCAGCGGCGACTTCGGGATTGATGTCCAGATACTTGTTCATGTTCATTTCGTTCACCTGTTCCTTTATTTTCAAATATTTTTAATTCGATCCAAAATGGCGGCCGCGCTCATGGCCGGGTTGATGGTTTCTTCCGATTCCATGGCAATGGCACCGGCGGCAAGTCCCACCAGCGCCGTCTGCTTCAGATCCATTCCTTCCAGATAGGCCCAGCCGATGGCGCCCATGAAGGCATCCCCGCAGCCGGTGGTGTTGACCATGTGCCCGGGAAGATTGGGCAGCCACAGTCCCTCGCTGCCCATGGCAGCATAGACACCCTCGGCACCCAGACTGATAAACAGCCGGTGGACGCCCAGCTCCAGCAGCCTGTCCGCCGCGGTTTTGACGTCCGCTCTGGAGGTGATCTTCACACCGGACAAAAGCTCTGCCTCCAGCCTGTTTGGTTTGAGGGTGTGGATACGGTGGAGGATGGGGCGCAGCTTTTCCGCTTTGGTGGTGGATACCGGGTCGCAGAAGAGGGGCACGGTGCAGTTTTCAGCCAGATAGATCAGGGATTCCCGGGGGATATTGGCATCCACGATGACCACCTGGGCGTTTTGCAGCAGGCTCAGATTACCGGCCAGATACCTGGGGGTGATCTTCCCGCAGATTTCCATATCGGAAACCGCCAGCGCCATTTCCCCCTGCTCGTCCGTCAGGTACAGATAGGTGGAGGTAGTGCCGCCGGCAACGCGCAGGGCGTGGCTCACGTCAATGCCCAACTCGGAGCAGGACGCCGCGACCCTCTGACCGTGGATATCGTCACCGTAGGCGGTCAGCATCCGCACATCGGTGCCAAGCAGACTCAGATTGTGGGCGATGTTGCGCCCCACACCTCCAAGGCTGATCTTCACCGTACCGGGGTTGGAATCCGCCGCCACCAGCGGCGCAAAGGATTTGCCGCCAATGTCCACATTGACTCCGCCCACCACCACTGCATAGCTGCCGGAACGAAGCACATAGCCCCGCCCCGCAATGTGACCCTTGGCCATCAGGTTGGAGATATGCACGGCAACAGACGACCGGGTGATACCCAGTTCCTCCGCCAGCTCCTGCTGGGAGATCATGGGATTGGCTTCAATGAGCTGCAAAATCTGCCGCTCCCGCTGTGTCATGGAATCTCCTCCTCTACGGTTTTCTTTATATATGTTTATTATATAAGCAAATATAATTTTGTCAACAAAAAAATCGGAGAAACCTATGGTTTCTCCGATGCAGCTTGTCAAAAAAGAATTTATGACAAGCTGCCTACGTTTTTCAAACTTTGTAAAAAGTTTGAAAAACGCTTTGATTGAACGCGAAAGACAACCCTGCCGGTTTTCTTTCACACGATCTCTTCCCTCCGAAACTTTCGGATAGGAGGGTTTATCGGCAGTCCGAATCGGAGAAACCCATGGTTTCTCCGATAATTGTTAATAGAACAGCAGTGACACCCAGGTGACCACATTGGCGCCGAACTGGAACTCGATGCCGTTGCTTTCCAGCGTGGGGATCAGGTTGATGCCGTGGCTTTCAACACAGGGATGCATCTTCCCCGGCAAACGGCAGGGCTGTCCGTCCAGCCACGCGCAGCGCTCACAGACGGTGCAGGCCTCGGTGGACAAAATATAGGGGTGAATTCCCTGCTCCCGCAGCAAATCCCGCACCTGATTTGTGATTTTCTCATGTCCCGGCCGGGTGGCAAGGGTCTCATTGATGTCTGAGATATCGTTCACTTCCGTGATGGTCGCAATCATCAGGCAGTGCGCATAGCTCCGGCATTTTTCCTTGCACTCCGCCACCGGCCCCACTGCCGGCGGACAGGCCCATGTATGGTTGTACATGGGACACTCATGCTCGCAGATCCAGCGGATTCGGTCGGAAAACTCCAATTCTTTGGGGTCGATCCAAAAATAGCCAAATAGCGGCAGCTCTGCCAGCTTCTGTTCCAAAAGCTCCGTATCCATTATGTAAGCGCCTCCAATATTCTTTTGCAGCCCTCCACCACATCGTCCCAGGTCTGCGTAAAATCACCGGTGTACCAGGGATCCGCCACATCCCGCTCCAGCAGGGGGCGGCATTTTGCGGTGTCCTTCAGCAGCCGCCGCAGATATTGCAGGTTGCTGCGATCCATGTAGTAGATATAATCCCAGCGCTCATATTCCCGCTGGGTGATCTGATGCGCCACATGCGTGTCGCAGGAGATCCCATGCTTTTGCAGCTCCCGCCGCGCCGGGGCGTACACAGGATTCCCCAACTCCTCCCGGCTCACCGCCGCGGAGCCGATCTCGAACCGATCCTCCAGCCCCGCTTTCTTCACCATATCCTTCATCACAAACTCCGCCATCGGCGACCGGCAAATATTGCCGTGGCAGACAAATAAGATTTTTACCATCTTATGAATCTCCTTAAAAGTACCGGGTGGTTAATATCTGTTTGGTTGTTTTCACGGTATCTTTTCATCCACTCAGACTCGACCAAAATGCCCATTCTCATCAAATAATCTGCCGGAGAAAAGTTTGTAGTTTTATTTATCCAGTTAGTTAACTGATTAATCGATATATCTGGGTTTTGCATTTCTAAATCTAAGGAAGCTCTGAATAAATCGCCTGCGGCTAAGCAGCGGATCTTTTGCTTCCTCAGTGCAGTTTTGAAAATCGGAAATACATACAGTATTCCTCGATTTCCCAAACTTTCTGAGGAAGTAAAATGCCTCGCTGTCAGCTCTTGCCGATTTAATCAGATCTTCCCTAGAATGTGCTTCTTTTCATCTGTTTGGTTGGAGTGATGTATGTTATCCAAATATTGCAATGCGTTTTCAATTGTAATGATCTGAATAGGATAGGGAAGATCAGTGACTACTGCCGGATATTTCTGGCAATGGTCTTAATTACTTCCTCCATTACAATGGGCTTGGACAGATGATCGTTCATACCCGCGTCCAAAGATGCCTGCACATCCTCCGCGAAAGCGTTGGCCG
>JAQXNO010000051.1 GCA_029098045.1 Bacillota bacterium | reverse complement strand
TGCTCTAGCCAGCTGAGCTAATCGTCCGGATATTTTTTGTCGCTGCGACATTTGTAAGTATACATAGATGGGGGCGTTTTGTCAAGTGTTTTTTGAAAAATCTTTTGCCGGGAGGGGGGATTGGTCATGCTGACCAGAATTCTCTTGCATATTGCATTGGCATTTGGTAGAATATAAGAAGCTGGGGAACCTCCGAATCCATTGCCCGGGGCAAAGCGCAAGGCTTCTGCCGCCTATGCTTGACGATTCCACCGGAGCTTCCCCGGAAGAGAGGAGAGAAGAAATGGCAAAGCTATACTTCAAATACGGTGCCATGGGCTCCAGCAAGACGGCACAGGCACTGATTACAAAATATAATTATGAAGAAAACGACATGAAGGTCTGGCTTCTGAAGCCCAGTGCCGACACCCGGGACGGCGCCAATATTCTACGCAGCCGCATCGGTCTTGAGGCACGGGTGGAGATCGCCACCCCCGATGTGAATATCTATGAGCGGTTTTCTACGGACTTTGCGGGTCGGTGTGATGCGGTGATCGTGGATGAGTGCCAGTTTCTGACCGTGGAGCAGATCGACCAACTGCGGCAGATCGTGGATGACTACAATGTGCCCGTCATGTGCTTCGGCCTGCGCACGGATTTCCGAACCCGTCTGTTCCCCGGCTCCCTGCGGCTGATGGAGCTGGCCGATGCCATTGAGGAAATCAAGACCATGTGCGACTGCGGTGCCAAGGCCACGGTCAATGCCCGTATCATCGATGGCTATATCGTCACCGAGGGCGCTCAGGTGGTGCTGGGCGGCAACGACAGCTATATCGCTATGTGCCACAGGTGCTACATTCAGGGCATCCGGGAGCATCGGAAAATCAGGCTCCACGGACAGAATGAACAATAAATTTCAATACAAAAGGAGTATCAGAATATGGAACTGAAAGACATTCTCGCCAGGTGTGACCACACCCTGCTGGCACAGACGGCTACCTGGGAACAGATCAAGGCAATCTGCGACGACGGCATCAGGTACAAAACTGCCTCTGTCTGCATTCCCGCATCCTTTGTCAGGCAGGCGAAGGAATATGTGGGAGAAAAACTGCCCATCTGCACCGTCATTGGCTTCCCCAACGGCTATGCCACCACTGCCGCCAAATGCTTCATGGCTGCGGACGCTGTGGACAACGGCGCCGATGAGGTGGATATGGTCATCAACATCGGCTGGGCCAAGGAAGGCAAGTGGGAGCAGATTACGGAGGAAATTGCCGCCATCAAGGCTGCCTGCAAGGGCAGGCTCCTGAAGGTCATCATCGAGACCTGCCTGCTGACCGATGCCGAGAAGATTGCCCTGTGCAAGTGCGTTTCCGATTCCGGCGCGGACTACATCAAGACCTCCACCGGCTTCTCCACCGGCGGCGCGACCTTCCACGATGTGGAGCTGTTTGCAAAGCACGTGGCACCCCATGTGAAGATCAAGGCCGCAGGCGGCATTTCCAGCCTTGCCGACGCGGAAGAATTTATCCGTCTGGGCGCGGATCGTCTGGGCACTTCCCGCATTGTGAAGATTGCCAAGGGTCTTGCAAACGACGGAACCTACTGATCATAAAGGAGAATGAATATGTCAAACTTTCCTACTACGCCCCATATCAATGTTCAGAATGAAATCGGCTTCGGCAAGACCGTTCTGATGCCCGGCGATCCCCTGCGCGCCCGGTTTATTGCAGAAAACTTCTTTGAAAACCCGGTTCTTGTAAACAATGTCCGTGGTGTCAACGGCTACACCGGCTACTACAAGGGTGTCAAAGTCTCCGTCATGGCCTCCGGCATGGGTATGCCCGCCATCGGCATCTATTCCCACGAGCTGTTTAACTTCTTCGGTGTGGAGAACATCATCCGTGTCGGCTCCGCAGGCTCCATTCAGGAGCACATCCATGTGTACGATCTGGTGTTGGGACAGGGCGCCTGCACCGATTCCAACTGGGCAAAGCAGTTCCATCTGCCCGGCACCTTTGCGCCCATTGCGGATTTTACCCTGCTGACCGAGGCGGTGAAGGCCGCGGAAGCCAACGGCGCCACCTACCATGTGGGCAACATCAACTCCTCCGATGTGTTCTACGGTGACCACAAGGATGTTCCCGAGGGTCTGGACAGTGTCTACGGCCTGAAGAAGATGGGCGTCATGGCTCTGGAGATGGAAGCCGCCGCCCTGTACATGAATGCCGCCCGCTACGGAAAGCGCGGCCTGTGCATCTGCACCATTTCCGATCATATTCTCACCGGCGAGGAGACCACCGCAGCCGAACGCCAGACCGCGTTCACCACCATGATGAAGGTGGCGCTGGATGTGGCGGTTGCCATGGAGGGAAAGTAAGCGGGGCAATCACACAAAGCTCCAAAGGAGAACTGCCATGAAACGTATCTTTTTGATTGTACTGGATTCCTTTGGCATCGGCGCGATGCCGGATGCCGAAAAATTTGGTGATGTGGGGGTCAATACGCTGGCTGCCTGCGCCACCTCTTCCAAGCTGCACATTCCCAACATGATTGCGGCAGGTCTTGGAAATATTGACGGCGTCTCCTGCCTGCCCAAGGCGGAAAAGCCCCTGGGCGCCTATGCCCGGCTGACGGAAAAATCCATGGGCAAGGACACCACCATCGGTCACTGGGAGATTGCCGGTATTGTGTCGCCGGAACCCATGCCCACCTACCCGGAAGGATTTCCGCAGGAGGTGCTGGATGCCTTTGAGGCGGCCACCGGCCGTGGCTGCCTGTGCAACCGGCCCTACTCCGGAACCGACGTGATCCGTGACTACGGGCAGCAGCAGCTGGACACGGGCAAGTGGATCGTCTACACCTCCGTGGACTCCGTTTTTCAGGTGGCAGCCCATGAGGAGCTGATTCCTCTGGAGGAACTCTACGAGGGCTGCCGCAAGGCTCGGGCCATTTTGCAGGGCAAGCACGGTGTGGGCCGTGTCATCGCCCGTCCCTTTGTGGGTGACAGCCGGACCGGCTTCCGGCGCACCGCCAACCGCCACGACTATTCTCTGGAGCCGAAGCGCACCATGATGGATGCCATTGTGGAGGCGGGCAAGGCTTCCATTGCCGTTGGCAAAATCTATGATATTTTTGCAGGACGCGGCACCACGGAGCACGTGTACAACAAGTCCAACGCGGACGGCATGGATCACGCCATGCATTACGCGCAGACGGATTTTGAAGGACTGTGCTTTGTGAATCTGGTGGATTTTGACATGAACTTCGGCCACCGCCGGGATATTGACGGCTACGCACAGGCACTGTCCGAATTCGACGCATGGTTGGGCGAATTCCTGAAGAAGATGGGGCAGGAGGATCTTTTGATGATCACCGCCGACCACGGCTGTGACCCGGCCTACACCGCCACCACCGATCACACCCGGGAGTATGTACCGCTTCTGGTACTGGGCAGCGGCGTCAAGCCCGGCAATCTCGGCACACGGGAATGCTTTGCGGATATTGCCGCCACCGTCACGCAGCTGCTGAAGGTGGAATATGATACCCCCGGCCGGAGCTTCGCAGAGGAGGTTTTGAAATGACACCCGAAAAACTGATTGAGCTGGCGAAGGAGGCCATGGGGCATGCCTATGTGCCCTATTCCGGCTTCAAGGTCGGCGCGGCGCTGCTGTGCAAAGACGGAACCGTCTATCAGGGCTGCAACATCGAAAACGCCGCCTACAGTCCCACCAACTGTGCCGAGCGCACCGCTTTTTTCAAGGCTGTGTACGACGGACACCGTGATTTTACTGCCATTGCCGTCTGCGCCGGAAAAGACGGGGTCATCACCTGCAGCGTTCCTCCCTGCGGCGTCTGCCGTCAGGTGATGCGCGAATTCTGCCAGGATGACTTTGTCATCTACATGGCGGATGCGCAGGGCTATGAGACCCGGACGCTTGCCGAGCTTCTGCCCCACAGCTTTCGGGCAGGAGAGCACATGGATGTATAGGATTTCTGCCGATTGCAGAAGCGTCCGGCAATGCGGATTTCTCTTCTGAGGCTGCCGCCGAAACTGACGTTGTGCATTGGCGCAACATCAGGGAAAAGTTACCAACAACGCAAAGAGGACGGGCATTTGCCCGTCCTTTTGCCGCTTCAGATTGTATTATCCCACACCGGGATTTACGAGGACTTCTTCCTGCAGCCGGAATTGCTCCTGACAGGCCTGCGCCAGGCGGATGGCATCGGAAAAACGGTCGTACTTGCCGGTGTAGCCCAACAGACCCACCACAATTTCCCCGTCCTCAAAGGTGAAGGCGGACATCAGACTGTAGCCTGCCGGGCGGGTGTAGCCGGTTTTCATGCCAACCGCATCGGCGTGGTAGTAGGCGGTTTCCGGGTTGACCAGCAGATTGTGATTTTCCCAAACCACGTATTCGCCGGAAACATATTGGGTTTCGTCTCTTTGAAGGCACATATAGCTGCGCATGGTTTCGCTGCCAAGCGCCAGCTTTGCAATGCGGGCCAGATCATTCAGGCAGGTATAATGGGAGCCGCTGTGCCAGCCGTCGGGGTTGGAGAAATGGCTCTTCTCAAAGCCCAGCACCCGCGCCTGCCGGTTCATTTCATCCACAAAGGTCTGTACCGCATCGACACCGCTCAGGGTTTCGTCCCCGGCGATGGCACGTCCCGCGGCAGCTGCCAGCACCATGGCCGCATCATTGCCGCTGGGGAGCATCATACCCTCCACCAGCATATGTACCTGCACCTGACTGCCCACCGGCACATAGGCCAGAGAGGAGCCCTCATGCACCAGATCAAGCTCATCGGCGGCGGTGATGATGGCATCGGGGTCCAGATACTGCAGCGCCACGTAGGCGGAAAACAGCTTTGTGATACTGGCAGGGAAGAGCTTGCCGCCCTCCACCGATTTGGAATAGAGAATTGTATCGGTGCGGGTATCAAAAACAAGAATGTGCCTTGCCCGCATATCCCGGGCCATGCTATCGCAGATCTTATAGATGGGACTTGCTGTGTCCGCCATATGGAGGACAAGCGCGCGTCCTTCGG
Organism: Bacillota bacterium; assembly: GCA_029098045.1. Taxonomy (GTDB): domain Bacteria; phylum Bacillota; class Clostridia; order Oscillospirales; family Oscillospiraceae; genus Faecousia. Next base: position 6,831 of record JAQXNO010000051.1, on the reverse strand, counting down.
GCGCAGTCTCTTCCGTATCTGAGAGGATGACAGGTGCCGCAATCGATTCTGTGGGCAGCGGGTTTCCCTCCGTCAGCTGCTGGGCATGGACACCCGGCTGCGCCGACAGCAGAAGGGATACAATCAGCAAAACGGCAGCCACTGCACTGAAATGTCGTATGTTCATGGTAATCCCTCCTTTTTTGGGAATCATGATAATGGATACTGAACAACGCAAAAAGCCTTGAAAGTCACGACTTCCCGGCTTATCTTGCGTTGTTCTGGTGCAAGAATTTTCCACCTTTGGACGTAAAATTCCTGCACCTGTCTGATTCAGCGGTACGCCGCTGAACCAGAATATCCATTGATACGTGTCTGACTTTCAAAAAATCGGTTAAAAAGAGCCGCTTTTTTGAAAGTCCCGCCCTTGGCGGGAGAACAAGCCGCAAATATGCGGCTTGTTCAGCAGACACTATTATAGTGACTGGCCGGGGGATTGTCAAGCTTCGAAGGCTTCGGAAGATTTTGGTTGAGAACTGCCGGAAAATGTGCTACATTATTGCATATGAGAAAAGGAAGTGTTTGTATGATTCCGTTTCGGAAATTGGATTTGGATGACCGGGCGTGCTTTGAAGAACACCTGATGCGCAGCCCCAAAGCATCCTGTGAGTACTCTTTCGCCAATGTCTATTTGTGGGGCCGCAAAAAAATAGCGGAGCAGGGCGGCTTTTTGCTGGTGCAGTCCCAGTTTGACCGGAAACACGTCTATCTCTTCCCGGTGGGAGAGGGCGACCTGAAGGAGGCGCTGGATACCATCATCGGCGATGCCGCGGCCCGGGGCATTCCCTTCTGCCTGGCGGCACTGACACAGCGCGAGTGTGAATGGATCGAGAAGCTGTATCCGGGAAAATTCCGCTTTCACTGTGACCGGGACAGCTATGATTATATCTATGCCATGGAAGACCTGGCAGAACTCAGGGGCAGAAAGTATCAGAAAAAGCGCAACCATCTGAACCGGTTCCGGCAGAATCATCCCGATGCGCAGATTGTGCCGCTGGATGACGGGAATCTGCCTGCGGCGTTTTTGTTGGCCCAGCAGTGGTACCAGAAAAGGCAAAGGGAAGATCCCAACCATGATTACTATCTGGAGCATCTGGCACTCCAACGCGCCTTTGCCTTTTACAGAAGGCTGGGCATGGAGGGCGTGGTGCTCATGGAGCAGGGGGTAGTACTGGCCTTTGCCATGGGAAGCCGCCTCAGCGCCGACACCTTTGATATTCATTTTGAGAAGGCATTGGATGTGGAGGATGGCACCTACGCGGCCATCAATCAGGGATTTGCCCACTACCTGCAGGAGAAGTACCCGGAAATCAAATGGCTGAACCGGGAGGATGACCTGGGCATTGCGGGTCTGCGGCAGGCGAAGCTGTCCTACTGCCCGGATCATATGGTGGAAAAATGCTGGGCACAGCTGCTGGAGGACGAAGATGATTGTTGATTATCCTGCCCCGGCGCAGGTTCCAATGCTGCGCGCGCTCTGGAAGGAGGCCTTTGCGGATACGGATGACTTCCTCGATACCTTCTTTCACACCGGTTTTCATCCCCGCCGCTGCCGGTGTATCACGGAAGACGGGGCGGTGGCGGCGGCTCTTTACTGGTTTGAAGCCGCCTGCCGGGGGCAGCGTTTTGCCTATGTGTACGCGGTGGCAACGGCAAAATCCCGCCGGGGACAGGGCCTGTTTTCGGCGCTGCTGGCGGATACCAAAAGGCTGCTGACCGATATAGGCTTCGACGGCATTCTTCTGGTTCCGGAAACGGAAGCGCTGGGGCGGATGTATGAAAAATTCGGATTTTTCCCCTGCACATCCATTTGGGAGCAGACGGTGGAGGCAGGGGCGCAGAAGCTGCCGGTGCGGCAGATCTCCGTGGATGCCTATGCGCTGCTGCGGTGGCAGATGCTGCCGGAGGATGCTGTCGTGCAGGAGGGGGAAATCCTGCCGCTCCTTGCTGCACAGTATCATTTCTGGGCAGGGGAAGGCTTTCTGGCGCTGGGGCAATTCGACGATGGAAAGCTGATTTGCCGGGAGTTTTTGGGGGATGAAAGGGCAATGCCCGGGCTCCTGCGGACGCTGGAGGTTCGCTGCGGGCATTTCCGCACGCCCGGCACACAGCGACCCTTCGCATGGCTGCTGCCGCTGCAGCCCCACTGTATGCGCCCTGCCTATTTCGGTCTGGCGCTGGATTGATCAGACTGTCAAAAACCCTCCCAGCCGAAAGTTTCGGAGGGAAAGAAAGTGTGAAAGAAAACCGTCAGGGTTTTCTTTCGCGTTCAATCAAAACGATTTTCAAACTTTTTGAAAAGTTTGAAAATCGTAGGCAACTTGTCAAAAATACTTTTGAGAAGTTGATCAAAAGCCGGGGCATCCGATGCCCCGGCTTTGCAGACTGTCAATAAACCTTCCAACCCGAAAGCTTCGGAGGGAATAGATCGTGTGAAAGAAAACCGTCAGGGTTGTCTTTCGCGTTCAATCAAAGCGTTTTTCAAACTTTTTCAAAGTTTGAAAAACGTAGGCAGCTTGTCAAAAATACTTTTTTGACACGCTGCAAAAGCCGGGGCATCGGATGCCCCGGTTTTGTGATATTCTGATTAGTCTGCTTCCACGCCGCCCTGGGGACGGATGGACAGTACATGGCAGGCGCCTTCTCCCAGAACCGCCTCGATGCCGGCACGGAAGGTGTCCAGCAGCTCCATGGGGACAAATGCCTGCACGGTGCCCGCAAAACCACCACCGTGGACGCGGTATGCGCCCCGGCCATTCAGATAGTGCTCGCACAGCGCCAGCGCAACGGCCACGTCCTGGTGGGCTTTACAGCCCGCGGGGATGACGTTCTGCAGATACATATAGGAGGAGTAGCCGCTTTGCTTTACAAGGCGCAGGAAGCCTTCAAAGTCGCCCTTTTCCAATGCGGCGACCTGCTGGGGCACCCGGGCATTCTCCTGATAGAAGTGAATGGCACGCATGACAGCCCGATCGCCGCAGGTACTGCGCAGCCGGGGAATGGCCGCAAAGAAGGTGGGTTCCTCGATCTGGGTCAGCACCTCTTTTCCAAACCAGGCGGCAACGGCGCGCATCTCGTCGGGAATGGCGGCATATTCATCGGTCAGATCCGCATGATCCGCCCCGGAGTCAATGATGCACAGGGCATGGCCGCTGGCCGCAAAATCGAAATGGACCGGCCGGATGACGGGACTTTCCTTTTCAAAGAAGTCAATGGTCACCAGATTTCCCACGGCAGAGGCGGTCTGATCCATCAGGCCGCTGGGCTTGCCGAAGTACACATTTTCCGCGTACTGACCGATGCTTGCCACCTCCGGGGCAGTTGCCCGGTTTTCAAAAAACAGACTGTTGATGATGGTGCCGATCAGCACCTCCACGGCAGCGGAGGAGGAGAGCCCGGAGCCGGGCAGCACCGTGGACTCGCAGTAGGCGTCAAAGCCGCCCACCTTGCAGCCCAACTCCGTGAACCGGGCCGCGATGCCCCGAACCAGCGCGGGGGTGGTGTTGATTTCCGACGGGACGGGCTCCAGCTCCGTTACGTTGACCTGACACAGGGGATATCCCTTGGAGAGCATACGGATGGTATCCGTACCGTTGGGACGGACAGCCGCAATGGTGTCCAGATTGACGGCGGCTGCCAGAACCCGGCCCCGCTGATGGTCTGTGTGATTGCCGCCGATCTCGGTGCGGCCGGGAGCGGAAAAGTAGCGGGTGGCACTGCCGCCAAAGGCAGCGGCAAAGCCGGCATCCAGCGCGGCCTTGCGTGTGGGCTCCAAAATCAGTTTTTGTGTGGTCATAACTGCATCCTCCTGTGATTGCCAATGGGCTGTTTTCTTCAGTATACACGGAATCGGGGAAAAAAGAAATAGGGATTCTTGCGTTTTTTTACCCACTGTGCTATGATTTTTCGAAAGGAGGTGCGAATGTATGAAAAGATTACTGATCACCGGATTTGACCCCTTTGGCGGTGCGCAGATCAACCCGTCCTGGGAAGCGGTGAAGGGTCTGCCGGAGAGAATCGGAGCCTGCGAACTGACCAAACTTCGGATTCCCACGGTCTTCGGCACAGCGGCGCAAACCGTACTGGACAAGGCGGCGGAGGTTTTGCCCGATGTGATCCTGTGCATCGGACAGGCGGGAGGGCGCGGCGCAGTGACCCCGGAGCGGATCGGCATCAACATCCGCAGCGCGAAGATTCCCGACAATGCCGGAAACCGACCCGACGGGGAGCCGGTTGTACCTGCAGGCCCGGACGGTATTTTTTCCACAGTGCCGGTGGATGCCATGGCCGCAGCCATTTGCGGCGCGGGATTGCCCGGCGCCGTGTCCAACACGGCAGGCACCTTTGTGTGCAACGATACGCTGTACACCCTGCTGTACCACTATGCCGATACCCCGGTTCGCGCGGGCTTCATTCATGTGCCCTATCTGCCGGAGCAGGGGACACCGAATCTTTCGCTGGAGAAAATCATACAGGCGCTGACTGCTGCCATCCAAGCGTTGTAAATACATAAAAAGCTGTCAAAAATACCCGGCATTGCCGGGTATTTTTGGCAGTCTGAAGGGTGAGGCGTGTATTATCGGAAGAGCCGCTTTGCAAGATCCCTTTTCTGAAGGATGTGCAGCAGCAGGCTTCCCAGGGTCAGCAGCACGATCAGCTCGCCCAGCGCTACATACAGGGCATTGATGGCAAAGCCTCCGCCGATGTAGACGGTCAGCTCCCAGCCCACCAGAACCGCATTGGTCAGCGCGGGCATCAGCATACCGGCAAGCGGATAGCCCCGGACGGTAAGACCCCGGACAGCCCACATGGCGGCAGCGGCCAAAAGCGTGGCAAGGCTTCCCACCACCCAGTCCAGCGGCAGGGCACCGGCAAAGGTGATGTTAAACAGCAGACATCCGATGGTCAGACCGGGGATGGCCGCCGGGGTGAAGAAGGCCAGAATGCACAGGGCTTCGGAAAGGCGGCACTGGATGGCCCAGGTGGCAGAGCCGGGAAGGAGGATGTTCTGCAGGTGGGTCAGCACCGCGTACAATGCGGCAATGATGGCGGCCTGGGTCAGATAACGGGTATTTTTACGCATGGAAAACACTCCTGAATATAAAAATGCGGATGGTTCTTCCATCCGCAGCAAAACACAATGGGCGCAAAGCGCCCATCCAAAGTCCTAGTTTTGTTTACCGACAGGATGGTTCCGAACTGTCCTATTTGATTGCTGCGATTATAGCATCCAAAGGGCTTTGTGTCAAGACAGAAAAAACATGCTCCGGTTTGGCGCGGCCAAACCGGAGCATTCATGGGAAGCGGAATTTACTTTGCAGCGCCGGCGATCTGTGCGGCGACTTCGGCAGCGAAGTCATCAACCTTCTTCTCAATGCCTTCACCCTTGGTGTAGTGAATTGCATCGACGAAGGTGATCTTGCCGCCCAGCTTCTTGGCAGCGTCAGCAATGTAGCCGGCCACGTCGCCCTTGAACAGGTCGCCGCGGACGAACTCCTGCTGCAGCAGGCAGGTTTCCTTGTAGAAAGCAGCCATCTTGCCCTGTGCGATCTTCTCCTTGACCTGAGCGGGCTTGGAGGCCATCTTGGGATCGTTGTCCATCAGAGCGACCTGCACAGCCATCTCCTTGTCGATCTCGGCCTGAGGAACCTGGGACTTGTCCCAGTACTTTGCCTTCATAGCGGCAATCTGCATGGCAACGTTCTTGCCCACTTCGGTGGCGTCAATGCCGCCCTCGACAGCCAGATTGACCAGAACACCGTGGGTGCCGCCTGCGTGGACGTAAGCAACGGAGGTGTTATCGGCAAAGCGGGCGAAACGGCGGATCTGCATATTCTCGCCGATGGACATGACCTTCTCCTGCATGATCTCGGTGACGGTCAGGTTGGAGTTGGGGTAGGTGCAGGCCTTCAGTGCGTCCACATCAGCGGGGTTCTGCTCGGCAACGACCACGGCCAGATTCTTGACCAGATCCAGGAAGGAATCGGTCTTTGCGGCGAAGTCGGTCTCGGAGTTGACCTCGATCACGACACCGACACCGCCCACGACGGTGGCGTAAGCAACGCCTTCGGCGGCAATGCGGTCAGCCTTCTTGGCGGCCTTGGCCAGACCCTTCTCACGCAGCCAGTCGACTGCCTTGTCCATATCACCGTCGGTAGCCTGCAGGGCCTTCTTGCAGTCCATCATGCCGACGTTGGTCATTTCGCGGAGCTTCTTAACGTCCTGTGCGGTAAAAGCCATTTTACATATCCTCCTAATAATCTAGTTGTATATCGGTGTAGATTACTCAGCAACGGTCTCGACAGCTTCCGCGTTGTCTTCACCCTGGCGACCCTCGATGGCAGCGTTTGCCATGGTGGCGGCAATCAGGCGAATGGCGCGGATTGCGTCGTCGTTGCCGGGGATGACGTAATCGATCTCATCGGGATCACAGTTGGTGTCAACGATTGCTACGATGGGGATGTTCAGCTTGCGCGCCTCAGCAATGGCGTTGCGCTCCTTGCGGGGGTCAACGATGAACAGGCAGGCGGGAATCTTCTTCATTTCCTTCACGCCGCCCAGATACTTCTCCAGCTTCTCGATCTCGGCCTGGTGCTTGATGACTTCCTTCTTGGGCAGCATGGCGAAGGTGCCGTCCTCTTCCATCTTGCGCAGCTGAGCCAGACGGTCGATACGGGTACGCATGGTGCGGAAGTTGGTCAGCATACCGCCCAGCCAACGGGCATTGACATAGTAACCACCGCAGCGGGCAGCTTCTTCCTTGATTGCATCCTGTGCCTGCTTCTTGGTGCC
>JAQXNO010000050.1 GCA_029098045.1 Bacillota bacterium | reverse complement strand
GGTTCCCGGGACGGCTCCGGCGCGATTTGCGACCGGTACGCACAGCAGGATACACGTTTTCATGTGATCCATCAAGTGAATCAGGGTGTCAGCGCGGCCAGAAACGCGGGCATCGCCGCTGCCGGGGGACAGTATGTCCTTTTCCTGGACAGTGATGATCTGTGGGATTCGAAGCTTCTGGAATGTATCGACGGATTTGTCTCCCGGCAGCCGGATATGATTCGATTCGGCTGTCACCGTTTTACGGAGAAGGGGATCAAAGAGACATGCCTTCCGGCTTTTGCTTCTGACGGGGAAACGGGCAGCGTCCATTTTGACAGACACCAGGATCTGGGTGTTATGCCCATTGTGGACTGCTGGTCGGCCGCTTTTCGCCGCTTTTTTTTGTTGGAGCAGGCGCTTCACTTCCCTCTGAACTTCAGCTACGGCGAGGATTTTTATTTTACGATACAATGCATGAAACAGGCGCAGTTTGTTACTGCGGTCTGCCAGCCGCTGTATCAGTATCGTGAGAATGAGCTGAGCGTGACACATACGCTCACGGTGAAGCATATCAGGGAAGTGCTGGCGGCTGCCGCTGCTGTATACAGACGATATCCCTGCAATTTGCTTGCGGATTACTACTGCATGGTCATCTGGACCATTGCAGAACTGAAGCGGGAAGACGCGATGCTTTTGACGGAGCAGCTGCAGAAAAACCGTGACATCCTGCGCCATATTTCCGGAAGAAAAGCCCGCCTTGCTTATGGGTTTTACAGACTTTTCGGCTGGTATGGCGGTGCGAAGCTTCTGCGGGGTTTGAGCGATATTCGAACCAGGATCATGGGATAAGGAGAGTACCATGAAAATTTTGATTTTAACCTCATTCTACCCCCCGGACACTGCCATTGCGGCAGTAAGGCCCTATATGTTTGCCAAGTATCTGACCCGGCAGGGACATGATGTGACGGTCATGCGTTCCGGAGAATTCTATGGCGGTGCTTCGGATTTCTTCGATATGGATATTCCCGTGCGTGTGATTTCCTACATGGGACCGGACAGCCCGGCGGAATGCTACGCCAGAGGAGAGAGCTCCTTCGTAAAACCCCAGGGGAAGGGAAGACTGGAAAAGCTGCCGGTCTGGCTTGGAAACCTGATTCGGAAACTGTATGGTCCCATTGCCTTTTGGAGAGTACAGAATGAAACCCGGGAGAAGATTCGTCTGATGAAGGCAGCGTTGGATGAACTGCGTCAGGAACGGTTTGACGTGGTGTTTTCCACCTTCGGACAGCAGGAGAATATTGCCGGCGGCCAGTACGCCGCCAAGCTTTTTGGCTGCAAGCTGATTCAGGATTTTCGGGATATGGTAGCAGTGGCGCCCTTTTGTACCCGCGGCCAGTTCCGTTATTTACAAAGACTCCAGAGGGATGCCATCATGCAGGCAGATGGTGTCACTGCCATATCGGAAGGCCTGCGGCAGGAACTGATGGAGGGTATCTCAAAGCCCGTCCCCAATATGACACTGTACAACGGGTTTGAGCCCGTTGCCCAGGATGCTGCAGAGACAGCGACGGAGCCAGACGTGCTCTGCCTGTGCTATACTGGCGTTCTCTATGGGGAGCTGCGGGATTTTACACCCTTGCTGCGCGCACTCCGGCATCTGGCAGAGGAAAAGCGAATTGATCTTTCCAGGGTCAAACTCCACTATGCGGGTTCTGACTTTTATCTGCTGCAAAATATCGCCCACAGGATGGATATGGAGCAGATTCTGGTTTACCATGGCTATGTCGGCCGCGCGGAAGCGGCGAGAATCCAGAATGCTTCGGATATTTTTCTGGTGCTGTCCTGGAATCGGAAGGACTCTCAGGGTATTTTGACCGGAAAGTTCTATGAGGGCATCCGCGCAAAAAAGCCGATTCTGTCCATCGTCAGCGGAGATCTGCCTGAAAGTGAACTGTGCGTTTTGAATGAAAAATTCCACTACGGCTTCTGCTATGAGGATTGCCGCAGGGAAGAACAGTTTTCACGGCTGTGCGATTATCTGGAAACGGCATACAACGAAAAGATGCGCTGCGGCAGTGTCGGTTACCGGATGAATCCGGCGCTGGAGGCGGCTTTTCGGTACGATCATCTGGCGCAGCAGCTGGAGGATTTTATTGAAAACGTATAAGGAGCTTTTATGAAAAAGCGTTTGCTGCTGGTTACCCATGGATTTCCCTTCGGCGAGTCGGAAAGAAGCTTTATGACAGAGGAAGTCAGGCAGCTTTCGGCTTCTTTTGATTTGATGATTCTGGCACCCAAGGACGAAAATGAGATCCGCTATCCCACAGAGGGTATTTGGCGGATCGAGCAATACGGCGTGCTCTCCTTTCGCCGCTGCGGCAGCGTCCGGGCAGTGCTGAGCCTGCTGCAGCCGGATGTACTGCGGGAATTGTGGCAGTTTGGAAGGCAGCGTCATTTTGTGCAATTCTTTCAGGGCGCGAAGGAGATCCTGTATTTTCGGTATCAGGCATGGAATCTGGAAGAAAAGATCAGTGTGTTCCTTCAATCCGAGCAAATTCACATCCTTTATACCTATTGGAGTACAGCGGAGGCCCTTGCGGCGGTGAATTTGAAAAAACGGTTTCCGGGACTAAAGGTGGTCACCCGGTTTCACGGCATGGATCTGTATGAGGAGCGAACGTCCATCCATTGGCAGCCCTTCCGTGAGCAAATTGCCGAGGGGGCAGATGGGCTTTGTTTTGCCTGTTCCTTTGGACGCAGCTATTTTCAGCAGCGCTGGGGGACAGGCAGGGAAGACAAGCTGCACCTTTGTTATCTTGGCAGCACGGACCGGGGAGAACTCCGTCCGTCGGAATCCCAAAGTCTTCGGATGATCAGCTGCTCCAACCTGATCCCGCTGAAGCGGGTGGAACTCATCATCAAAGGTCTGGCACTCCTGCCGAAGACCATGGAGGTTTCCTGGACCATCTTTGGCGAGGGGCCGGAGCGGGAAAAACTGGAGAAGCTTGCAGCGGAAGAATTTCAAAGCTGCCCCAATATTTCCTGGAAGTTCCGGGGCTTTGTACCCAACGATGTACTGACAGAGGAATACAGAAGGCTTTCGCCGGATCTTTTCATCACCACCTCTTCAACGGAAGGCGGCGCGCCTGTTTCCATTCAGGAGGTGTTCTCCATGGGCATCCCTGCAATCGGAACACCGGTCGGCGGCATTCCGGATCTGATCCTGGATGGGAAAACGGGCTTTCTGCTGCCGGAGCAGACAGAAGCTGATCATGTTGCCCAGGCGGTGACGCGTTTTGAGGCTCTGACGGCTGGGCAAAAACAGCAGATGCGCCAATCCGTGCGGCTGCACTGGGCAAAAAACTTCAATGCCGAAAAAAATGCCCGACACTTTGCGGCATATTTTGAGCAACTCTGAAATATTGAGGTGAGTACTGTGTCCGGAGTTGGATCGAGAATACGAAGAATGCTCAAGGGCGAAATGCCCCTGGAATATATTGCCTACAAGGTAATCGGAATACGAAGCGTGCCGAATCTGAAAATTGCCGGGCTTTTCAAAAAACTGTTTTCGGATGACCGGACGAAGCATATCGGCCATATGGTTCAGATTGAGATCCCGACCAATGACGGGTTTGATCAGGCTACCCACCCCGATGCGGTATGGTTTCATAATAACCTTTATATGGTTGTTACACCCTACGCCTATGACGATGAAAGACTGGAAAATCCCTGCTTATATATCTGCGATGACAAAGAAGAGCTTCATTTTCGGGAAATAGGGGATAACCCTTTGGTAAAGTGGGAAAAGCACAGGGGCAGGCATTATCATTCTGATCCGGCTCTGCTTGCAGATGATTCTCGTCTGACGGTATTCTACAGGGAGAGCATGGAAGTTAACCACATAAGAACGGACAGGCTATATAAAATGGAGTCTGAAGATGCCATTGTGTGGACAGCTCCGGAAGAGATAAAACTTCCAACCGGGCACTTTATTGCACCAAGCTTTTGCCGTGAAGAAAACTGTATTTCTGTTTTCTATACAGAGGATGTAGATGAACAGACGGTATTTCATCTGGGAAGCATGACCGGCAATGAGATAACACCCATAGCAAAGCCGGTCGTTTTCAATGCCCCGCATGATATGAAAATCTGGCATGTGGATGTAAAAAAGTACGCCTCGGATGCTTATGTCGGATTATTCACCTACATGGAGAAAACGGGGCGGAAAAGCACGGCACTGTATTATGCGACCAGCAAGGATATGCTGAATTGGACGATCCAAAGGGAAATTCCGAAAAAGAACAAAGACGATTCATTTTCGGTCTATAAAGCGACGTCTCTGAAAACCGGAGGAGAAATCATTGTGATTGCATCCGTAAAGGATAAGCGCTGCCGTTGGCGTATTTATAACATGGGGGCATTGGAATGAAAAGCCCCAGCCATAAAGACCGCAATCAGGCGATACGTCCATATCATGACGCAGGACAGGAATGCCGGAGGAAAATTTGAATCAGTCGCCTGCTGTTGTGTTGCCTAAGCTTCCCGGAATAATCTGGAATGAGGAAACGAGAAAATCAAATGATAAATCAGTTCATGGAAAGAATACGGCGGTTCGCTAAAGAAGGGCTGTTTCATATCTTCGGCAGCAGAGTGATCGCGAAAGTGGGTGGACTCATTTCCTCCATGGTCGTGGTGCGCGCACTGGAAAAAGTGGAATACGGTTATTATGTCAGCGCCAACAATCTGTATGCCTATCCCGCGATCTTTGTCGGAATGGGTATGACCAGCGTGGTCATGCAGTTTTGCAGCGAAAATGTGAGCGATCAGAGGAAAGAGTCCATTTACCGCCATGCCTTCTTCACCGGCAATGCCGCCAATATCCTGGTTGCGCTGACCGTTGTTGGACTGGCTGTCTGGAAGTATCTGACGGGTTCTCCGCAGATCGCCATGTATCTGCTCATGCTGAGCGTTTTCCCGTTCTTTGAATATGGCGAAAGCTATCATCAGTCCGTGCTCCGCGTGAAGCTGAAAAACAAGGTGTTTTCCTATTCAAATGTTGCCAATTCCGTGGTGCTGCTGCTGGGAAATATCTTTCTGACAAAGCTGTTTCATGTTCCCGGCCTGATTTATTCCCGATATCTTGCGATGACTGTGTGCATTCTTTTCTGTGCTGCGGCATTGCAGAAGGAGCGCTTTTACGGGACTGTGATTCGCAAAGAGGAACGGCTGGCCCCCGATGACAGACGCCAACTGAACAATTTTGCGTTCATCTGTGCAATCACGAATTTTGCATCCATTGTGCTGACATTGCTGGACATCACCTGTCTGGATTTGGTTCTGGGTGATCCGACGGTGCTGGCTGATTACT
>JAQXNO010000049.1 GCA_029098045.1 Bacillota bacterium | reverse complement strand
TCGGTCATCCATTATCATGCCAACATTCACAAGGCTCTCAAGTATGCCGTGAAGATTGACCTGATTGATGTAAACCCGGCTGATAAGGTTGAGCGTCCAAAGAAAGACCGATATGTCGGCAGCTTCTACGATGCCGATGATGTCAATGCTCTCTTCGATGCAGCCAAAGGAACTAAACTTGAGCTTCCTATTCTGTTTGGTGCTTTCTACGGTCTGCGTCGCAGTGAGGCAATCGGTCTGAAATGGGACGCCATTGACTTTGACCAGAACACAATCACGATCCGACACACGGTTACTTCGTGTGATCTGGACGGAAAGCGTATTCTGGTTGCAGCCGATACCACTAAGACCAAATCGAGTATGAGGACACTGCCTCTCGTTCCTTTCATGAGGGAAAGACTTCTCGCCCTTAAAGAAGAACAGCAGGAAAACCGTCGCTTATGTGGACGCAGCTACATCAAGGACTATCTTGAGTATGTATGCGTCAACGAGATTGGCGATCTGATCAAGCCCCACTATGTTACAGAGAGCTTTCCGAAGCTGCTCAAGGCAAATGGGCTGCGGCACATCAGGTATCACGACCTCCGTCATAGCTGTGCCTCGTTGCTTTTGGCAAACGGTGTTCCCATGAAGCAGATTCAGGAATGGCTTGGTCACAGCGACTTCTCAACAACGGCTAACATCTATGCACATCTGGATTACAGCTCGAAGCTGACTTCGGCTGATGCGATGCTCAATGGTTTGGGACTTGTTCCGAACTAAAAAAGAAAAGCCAGCAGCCGGTAAAACCGGCTACTGGCGGACTTTCTGGCGGAAGCGGTGGGATTCGAACCCACGGACCCTTGCGGATCAACTGATTTCGAGTCAGTCCCGTTATGACCACTTCGATACGCTTCCGTATTTATCTCAACATCAGCACCTCGGAAAACGGGGAGAACTGATGGGGAGAACTAGCAAAAATATTAAGTTTAGAATACCCGAAAAACCCCGTAAAATCAAGGGATTTCGCAACGGAGGATTCCCGATAGCGGCCACGATTTCGAGTCACGCCTCTTCGACCAGCTCGAGTACTGCTCCATATTCAGAACGGGCTTATTATACCAGCCGGGCGGGTGAAAATCAAGTGATTTTCGGCGGGAACGCCAAGAAAAACCGGAGAACGCGGGGCAATCCGACTGTATTCTTGCCGGGTTGACAAATGTTTGCGGATTGCGTACAATAGAGAGGATATTTTCTAACGGAGGTTATTATGAACCAGATCACAAGAACGCAGGCATTGGAACTGCTGCAAAAATACAATGAAGAACCCTTTCACATTCTCCACGCGCTGACGGTGGAGGGCGTCATGCGTTACTTCGCCAAAGAGCTGGGCTATGGCGACAGCGAGGACTTTTGGGGTCTTTGCGGCCTGCTGCACGATGTGGACTTTGAAAAGTACCCCGAAGAGCACTGCCTGAAGGCGCCGGAGCTGCTTGCGGAAATCGGTGCGCCGGAGGAGATGGTGCATGCCATCTGCTCCCATGGCTATGGAATCACGGTCGACGTGGAGCCCCGGCATCAGATGGAAAAGGTGCTCTTTGCTGTGGATGAGCTGACGGGACTCATCGGCGCCGCCGCAAGGATGCGTCCCAGCAAAAGCGTCATGGACATGGAGCTTTCCAGTCTGAAAAAGAAGTTCAAAGATAGGAAGTTTGCAGCGGGGTGCTCCCGTGACGTCATCAAAGAGGGCGCTGATCGCCTGGGCTGGACACTGGACGAAGTGCTGGAAAGAACCATCCTTGCCATGCGCAGCTGTGAAGAGGCGGTTGCGCAGGAACTGGCAACACTGACTGCATAAGGAGGAAGAAGCATGATTCTGATCAAAAACGGTTACATCAAGCCCATGGTGGGCGAGGATATTGAAAACGGCTGCGTGCTCATTGGCGACGATGGCAAGATCGCTGCGGTGGGTGCGGATTTACGCGCGCCGGAGGGCTGCACCGTCATCGATGCCGGAGGAAAGCTGGTAACCCCCGGCTGCGTGGATGCCCACTGCCACATCGGCCTTGACAATGAAGGCATGGGCTGGGAGGGGCACGATTACAACGAGATCATCGACCCCGTGACACCCCAGCTGCGGGCCATCGATTCCATCAATCCTCAGGACGAGGCCTTCGGTCTGGCACTGCAGGGCGGTGTCACCTCTGCCTGCACCGGCCCCGGCAGCGCCAATGTGGTGGGCGGCACCTTCGTGGCCATCAAGCTCTCTGGCAAACGGGTCGACAACATGATCATCAAGAATCCCCTCGCCATGAAGTGCGCCTTCGGTGAGAATCCCAAGCGCTGCTACGGTCAGGGTCTGAAGAAGAGCCCCACCACCAGAATGGCCACCGCGGCGCTGCTGCGGGAACTGCTGTTCAAGGCAAGAAATTATATGCAGGACAAGGATGCGGGCAAAAATCCTGCCTTTGACATGAAGCTGGAGGCGATGCTGCCCGTCATGCGCGGGGAGATTCCCCTCAAAGCCCATGCCCACCGTGCGGATGATATTCTGACCTCCATCCGCATCGCAAAGGAATTCGGCGTGAAGCTGACCCTGGATCACTGCACCGACGGTGCCATCATTGCGGACGAGCTGGCGCAGGAGGGCTACAGTGCCTTTGTGGGTCCTTCCCTTGGCGGCAAGTCCAAGATCGAATTGCAGAACAAGAGCTTTACCACGCCCGCCGTTCTGCACGAGGCCGGTGTGCCCATCAGCATCATCACAGACGCACCCGTGATTCCGCTGCAGTACCTGCCCATGTGCGCGGGTCTGGCGGTCAATGCGGGTCTTAATGAGGAAACGGCATGGCGTGCCATTACCATCAACCCGGCCGTCCAGACGGGCATCGGAGACCGCGTGGGCAGTCTGGAGCCCGGCAAGGATGCGGATGTGGTCATCTGGACAGCCAACCCCCTGACCACCGTGGGCGCGGAAAGCTGCGTCACCATCGTGGACGGGAAAGTGGTCTACCGCAGGTAAGGTAAGACATAAAAACAGTGATCCCCGGTTCATGTGAACCGGGGACCGTTTTCGTTAGCCGTTGGATGTGATCATCGAAAAATTCCTGGTCAGAACAAGACCGCCGTCGAAATAAACCTCAAGGGTATACTTTCCGTCCGCAGCGGGCATGACGGGGATGTCCAGATAGCAGTATCTCATGTTACCGGGCCACATATTGCGCCAGGTCCTTGTCGTGGTGCTCGTGCAGTTGGGAAGCACCTTTCCGGCTTCGTTTCGGATGATAAACATGATGGAGGTTTCCGTATCATTGATGTAGAATTTCGCAGGCGTGTACAGAACCAGAGAGGCACGCTCATTGACAGTGTAGGAAGTGGTATAGTCACTGTTTTTTACATCCTCATGGGTCCAGTTCTCCTTTTCGGGCGTCCGGCACAGGCTGAACTGGATTTTATCCGCACTCAGGCCGTGCTGATTGAAAGCCTGCGCTTCGAAGCCTTCGTATTCTACATTGCCGCCGAAAACCGTGGAGCTGTCGGCCGCCATGATCTGGAAGCTGTAGGCGGTTTTGGGAATCGGCGCTTTGATCACGGCGGTGGTGCCGGTGCATTCGGCCAGCTCGGTGGTCTCACTGCCGTCCACGCTGTACATAACCAGCCAGCCGCCCTCCGGGTTCCGATCGGCTGTCCAGCTGATCGTCAGGCCGGTTTTCTGCTCATGGGAAATCTGCACATCGGTAATATTGGCGGGATTGGCCGTAACGAATGCCCGTGCGCTCTGGGGCATACCGTCTGCGGTTACCTCCAGGGTATAGCCGTTCTCAGCGCTGATGTTCTCAAACCGGACGCTTGGCTCCGTCACGGTCACAGTGACATCGTAGTCGTTTCCGGAATAGCAGCGCACGCTCCAGCTTTCGACGGCGGCATCCTCCGGAACGGACCACCGGGCGGTCAGAACACCGTTCTGGCAGGACACAATGGACAGATCCTCCGCAACAATAATTTTGCTGGCCAGATAATCCAGAGAAGTGGTGCCGGCCAGATACAGGTCAGCGGAGGGCACAAGGGTGAACGTGTAAACCTTGCCCACGGTCAGCGCATCGATGGTAACCATGTGACCCGTGAACGATACGGATTTGGGTTCCTCACCCTCCGTGCTGTATTCCACAGTCCAGTCCTGTGTTTCGGGACCGTCCACGGTGAAGCTCAGATCCACAGAGCCGTCCCGGGGACCGATTTTTGCACTGAAATCAATGACGTTCGTCACTTCGGCGGTGGTGAAGTTGCCGGAGTAAGCGCCGGTGAGCCGGTGGAAACCCTCAGCCTCCACAGTGATTTTGTACAGCATATTGGAGCTCAGATCGGTAAACTGCGCCATGCCACCCGCAAGAGGCTGTTCCTTTTTGTTGCCGTAAGTATCTGTGCAGACGATTTTCAGCAGGGATTCGTCCACACCGGTGGTCAGTGCCACCGTAATGGTATCCTCATGACCGGTGATTTCCATGTTCTCGATGGGCAGAAGGTAGTAGTGCTCGAAGTAATAGTAGCCTGCGCCACCCAAAAGCGCCAGAATCAGCAGTGTGATGACGATACCAATCCAACCGCGCTTCTTCTTTTTGGGCGTTGCCACGGCGCCCGGCAGTCTGCCGGAATCCTCGCTGGCGGAAAGAGATTCGTCATCGGAAAAACCGGAGGACAGCCCAAATTCCGAATCATCATCCATGGAGAAATCCTCGGAATCCAGAGAGAAATCGTCGGCTTCTTCATCGGCGGCAGCTTCATTTTCTTCCGTGCACAAGGCTGCAGCCGGCTCTTCACCGGGCAGAGCTTCATTTTCTTCCGGTAGGGACGTTTCGGGCGCAACTGCCGCTTCCTCCGCTTCCTCCGGCTCGTCATAAATATCGGGCTCATGGGAGATCAGCTGATCGGCCTGGGCCAGAATGGAATCCACCTCGTCGGAGGTTCGGGCCTCCAGCAGATCGTCACCTTCCTCCGCACCGGGCGCGGTGTCATCGGACACCAGACCGTCCATGAAGTGCAGCTCATCCGATGCTGCGGCGGGATCGGCTTCGACCGCTTCTGCGGAAGGCACCGCAGTCTCCGGTGCGGCAGTCTGGTCTGCGCTCCGGGCGGCATTTGCAGCCAATTCGGCGCTGACGGACTCCACGGTGGGGGGGACGATGGGCGTATCGTTGACACTGTTGCGCTGCATATAGCTGACCAGCGCCTGTCCCATTTCGACGGGGGTCTGATAACGCTTTCTGGGATTGGGATCGCAGGCCTTCAGAATGATCTCTGCCATCTCATAGTCCGCGTTCAGGGGAGCGGGCAGAATCATCAGCGGTGCCTTGGTTTTGAAGGGCAGTTCCCCGTTGTTGTAAATCTGGTAGAGGATCATGCCAACGGCATAGGTATCTACGGTGGGATTCAGGGTTGCCAGAGGATCGTGCAGCTCCGGGGGTGTGTAGCGGCTGACACACTTGCCGGGCAGGGAGGTATACTTCATGGCGCTGAGTCTGGAAAAACCCAGATCACCGATGCGGTACTCCCGCTGACCGGAAATAAAGATGTTGGCAGGTTTCAGATTGGTATAGAGGAAACCCGCCCGCCGGCACAGAGAAAGGGCGGTGCACAGATCGATGCCCAAATTGACGGCGCTCAGATGGGACATGGCATTGCGGCGCAGGAACTTATCCAGAGAGCGCTTGTAAGAGCCCAGAAGGTAGACATCGTAGCCCAAATCGCTACCTTCCTTCGGCACGATCTGCCAGCCCTCATAGGACAGAAAGCCTTCCAGCTTTGCAAGCTGCTGCAGCAGTCTGGCTTCCTTCACGGTTTCTTCAGCCAGCTCCTTGAAATACTCCGCGGCAGCGCCGGCATCCTGATAGGCACCGGTCAGCAGCAGGGCATCCAACTGCTTCTGGGAAGCAGGGATGGAAATGATCTTGACTATGTATTTATCGTCGGAATTCTCCTTCATGGCCGGACAGCAGCGAACACCATCGCGGTCACTGACGGGATCGCCTATGACAAAGCCATCCAGCAAGGGAGAGACGAGCTTGAGTTCAGACAATGAAATCGCCTCCTTTTACTCCCTTATCATAAAATAAAATTACAAAAAATGCAACTCTTTTGTAGTTGTTTTATCTGTAAAATAGTGTTATAATGTCGGTTACAAATGGCATGATAAACATAGTTAACAGGAGGTATGTCATGAGCAAGATTATTTGCGATATTTGCGGTACCCGCTATCCGGAAACTGCGGATCAGTGCCCCATCTGCGGCCATATCCGTGAAGCTTCCGAACAGACCGCTGAGGATACATTGATTCAGGACATCGAACCGTTGGAATCCCATGAAAAGGTACGGGGCGGCCGCTTCTCCAAAGCAAATGTGCAAAAGCGCACAGGAAATGCGGCAAGCTATGACGTGCCGCCTGCCAGAAGCAAGGCTTCCAGGGCATCCGAAACAGCCCGTCCCCGTCAGCACGAAGAGGAGACCTTTGTGGAGGATAAGCAGAACAGGAAGGCCAACACCATTCTGAATGTGCTGCTGGTGGTTGTCATTCTCGCGCTGCTGCTTGTAACGGGCTATATCTTCATGAAGCATATTCTGCCCCAGATGAACAAGCCGGAGCCCACAGCCGCACCCACGGAAACCATTCCCGAGACCACGGCGCCGATTGAAACCGAGGAACCCACCTATCCCTGCGATGAGCTGCTCATGGAAAGCACGGAAGTGCTGCTGACGGAATATCAGCAGAAGTGGCTGATCAATGTCAAGGTGATGCCGGAGAACTGCACCGACAAGCTGACGTTTACCTCCGAAAACGAACTGATTGCCACGGTGGACTCCGAGGGCTGCATCACGGCTCTGGCCGAAGGTCAGACTGCCATTATCGTTGCCTGCGGTGATGTGCAGGTTGAATATCGGGTGATCTGCCTCTTCCCCGGTGTGGATATCAAGCCCGGTGAGACACCCACCGATCCGCCTCCCACGGAGCCTCCGGTTGAAAAGACGGTTACCACCAACTATGTGAATATCCGTTCCGGCCCTTCCGCCGCATATGACAAGGTGCGTCAGGTGCACAAGGGTGATAAGGTTCTGATCTATGAAGAGGTCACCGGTGAAGACGGCCAGCCCTGGGGCCGTCTGGAAGACGGTTGGATCTGTACAAAATACGTCAAGTAATCATGAATAGAATGCCCTGCAAGCTTCACACACGCTTGCAGGGCATTCTTTATTCGCCTTCGACCAGGATGTTCTTTCGAAACAGGAAAGAAACACACCACAGACCTGCCAGACCCACCACCGTATAAACAATGCGGCTGAACAGGGAACCCTGCCCACCAAACAGCCACGCCACCAGATCAAACTGGAAAATACCCACCAGCCCCCAGTTCAGACAGCCGATGATGGACAGAATCAGTGCCAAAGTATCCATACTGCTACCTCCGTTCTGACTTTGGATATTGATATGTTCTCCCAAATCGGAAGAAATATTCAAATGTGGCGGCAAGTATTGCAAATCCGCGATGTTTCGGATATAATATGCAAAAAAACAAAGGATGAGAAAAATGACGACTCTTTATGAAGGCGCGTTTGCCAAACTGAATCTGACACTGGATGTGCTGGGAAAGCGCGAGGATGGGTATCACAACCTGAAAAGCGTGATGCAGACGGTGTCGGTGCGTGACGACATTGAGATTGATGTGGGCACCGGAAAGCCCTGGGTGCTGAAATGCGACAAGCCCGGCATTCCGACGGATGAAAGGAATCTTGCCTGGAAGGCCGCGAAGCTCTACCTGGACACCATCGGCAAGGACCCCGGCGGCCTTGAAATCCGTATCACAAAACGCATTCCCAGTCAGGCCGGTATGGGCGGCGGCAGCGCCGACGCGGCAGCCGTGCTGCGGGCGCTGAATGATCACTATGGAAATCCCCTGTCCATTCTGGCTCTCGCGGAGCTGGGCGCGCAGGTCGGCAGCGATGTGCCCTTCTGTGTGGTTTGCGGCACGGCCATGGTGGAGGGCCGCGGCGAGCGGCTGCGGAGGCTACCCGATATGCCCGACTGCGTGATTGTGGTGTGCAAGCCGGAATTCTCCGTGTCCACGCCGGAGCTTTACAGGAAGCTTGACACCGTGGCGATCGCGAAGCACCCTGACAATCAGGCCATGGAAAGCGCCCTGCTTGCCGGAGATCTGGAAATGGTTGCAAAGAACATTTTCAATGTCTTCGACCCGGTGGTGACGGAAGAGCACCCGGAACTGAACTACATCAAGTCCGTGTTCCATCAGTACGGCGCGGCTGCCTACCAGATGACCGGCTCCGGCTCCGCGGTGTTTGCCATTGTATCCGAGTTTGAGATCGCGGCTGTCCTGTGCAATATGCTTAAACCCAATTATCCCGACATTTTTATCTGCAAACCCGTTTGAAAAGATAGATTTCCGTCCATACTGGAAGTATTTCAGTATGGACGGTGTTTTTTATGAGAAAATGCCTGATGCGGGTCGGCATCTGCCTGCTGCTGGCTGCGACAGTGTGGGCGGCCATGCTCGTCATCGACGGGCAGACCCTTCAAAGAAAACTGATCCGCCTGCACGTTGTGGCAGCCTCGGACAGCGAGGAGGATCAAAATCTGAAACTGCTGGTGCGGGACGCGGTTGTGGAGAGTCTGCGGGAAGAAATGGAAAACGCGGCGGATATACATCAGGCGAAGGCCTATTTGCAGGAGAATCTGCCGAAGATCCAGGCGCTGGCCAACCGGGTACTCCGGGAAGCGGGCTGTGAGAAGACGGCTGTCGTCAGCCTGGGATGCGAGGAATTTCCCACCCGGTATTATGATACCTTTGCGCTTCCGGCAGGCATCTATGAAGCGCTCCGAATCCGCATTGGAGAAGCGGCGGGACAAAACTGGTGGTTCGTGGTATTTCCGACCCTCTGCGTGGGTGCCACGGTGGAGGAATTCGAGGCAACTGCCCAGTGCGCCGGACTGTCTGACTCCCTGACCGATACTCTGACCGGTGCGGAGGACTATGAGGTGCGTTTCTTCCTCCTTGACGCGCTGGGAAGATTGGAGAATTTCCTGCACAAGGGATAATTCCCACTGTCAATTATCGCCCGGATGTGGTATGATGGAGAAAACGAGGAAAGGCGGTGCATCCATGCTGCATCTGCTGCTTGGCACCGACTGGACGGCGAACCGGGAGGAAATCCTGCGCCGCATCAGCCGGGATGTGAAAGAAGAAAAGACGGGCAGAATCCTGATGGTCCCGGAGCTGATCAGCCACGATACGGAGCGGCGGCTGTGCGCCGCGGCGGGTGATACGGCCAGCCGCTTTGCGGAGGTGCTGTCCTTTACACGCCTCGCCGCCCGGGTGGCCGATGAGCAGGGCAGCGCGGCGCAGGCGTGTCTGGATGCCGGCGGCCGGCTGGTTGCCATGGCATCCGCCGCCCGGCAGCTCCACAGCAGGCTGAAGGCCTATGCCGCCGTGGAGACAAAGCCGGAATTTCTGACCGGCCTCATCGAGGCGGTGGACGAATTCAAACGCTGCTGCATCTCCTCGGAGGATCTGATGGCCGCGTCCCAGGCAACGGAGGGCGGCCTTTCCCAAAAGCTGGAGGAGCTGTCGCTGCTGCTGGAGGCCTATGATGCCCTCTGCCATCAGGGCAAGCGCGATCCCCGGGATCAGGAGGCGCTGCTGCTGGAGCAGCTGATGCAGGGGGATTTCGTGGAAAACCATGTGTTTTACATAGACGGTTTCCCGGATTTTACACGTCAGCATATGGCAATTCTGGAATATCTGATCCGGGTGTCGCCCCAGGTGGTCATCAGCATGAACTGTGACCGGGTTGGCTCCAAAAAGCTGGCCTTTGAGAAAGCAGGCGACACCGCGGCGCAGCTCTATCGCGGTGCCCAAAATGCCGGGCAGGAAGTCTGGGTAGAAGTAATCCCGCCCCGGGAGACGATTCTGTCGGGTCTTCACGGCAGCCTGTTTCAGGGACCCATTGTACCGGGCAGCTGCGGTGGGGCGCTGCGGGTTTTCAGAGCGGAAGCACCCTATCAGGAGTGCCTGGCGGCGGCGGAGCAAATCCTGGAGCTGGTTCGCCATGGCTGCCGCTACCGGGATATTGCGGTGGTTTGCGCAGACCTTGGAGCCTACAAGCCACTGGTCAATCTGGCGTTTCACCGCTGCGGCATTCCGGTCTATCTGTCCGGCACCGAGGACATTCTGCAAAAGAGTGTCATCTGCACGGTGCTGACGGCACTGGATGCGGCGCTGGACGGGTTCCAGCAGCGGAGCGTGCTGCGCTATCTGCGTTCGGTGCTCTCGCCGGTGGAGCCGGAGCTTTGCGATCTGGTGGAAAACTATGCCATCATCTGGGGAATTCGCGGCAGCCGCTGGCAGGAACCGTGGATCAATCACCCGGACGGTCTCAGCGCCTCCTTTGACGAAGAGTCCACACATCGGCTTGCGATCATCAACGAAGCCCGGGAAATGGCAATTGCGCCGCTGGCGCAGCTGCAGCGGGGATTTCGGGAGGCAAAGAACCTGTCGGAACAGGTGGTCGCGATCTATGAATTTTTGCAGCAGATCAATCTGGAGCAGCGGCTGGATCTGCTTGCACGGGAGATGGATGAGGCGGGGGACAACCGCAGCGCGCAGATTTTGAATCAGCTATGGGAGATTCTCATCGGCGCCCTGGAGCAGCTCCATGATGTGTTGGGCAAAACAGTCTGGGAAGCGGAAACCTTTGCCCGGCTCCTGCAGCTGCTGCTGAGCCAGTATCAGGTCGGTACCATCCCGCCGGTGCTGGATGCTGTCCAGTGCGGACAGGTAAGCGCCATGCGCCAGCATCAGCAGAAGCACCTGATCGTTCTGGGCGCGCAGGAGGGGAATCTGCCCCGGTACAGCGGCTCCACCGGTGTCCTGACCGATCAGGAGCGTGTGATGCTGCGCAGTCTGGGTGTCCCCCTGACAGGCGGCGCCATGGAGGGCATTCAGGCGGAATTCGCGGAGATTTATGACATCTTCTGCGGTGCCATGGAAACGGTGACGGTTTACTCCTCCGGCGAACAGCCCTCTTTTGTGTGCCGGCGGCTGGCAGAGCTGGCGGGGGGCGAAAAACGCACCCAGCCCCGGCTTGGCGCGGCACTGTCCGATCCCTTTGAAGCGGGTGCCTGGCTGGCACGCTGGAATGACCGGGAGGCCGCGGCGCGGCTCGGCGTGCTGGAGGGATTTGAGTCCGTTTCCGGCAGCAAGGATTATGAATTGGGAAGGGTGGATCGCCGCCGCATCGAGAAGCTCTACGGAAAGCAATTGCAGCTTTCCGCCTCTCAGATCGACCGGCAGGCGCAGTGCCGCCTGTCCTATTTCCTGCAGTACGGACTGCGGGCAAAGGAGCGGAAGGAAGCGTCCATCGATCCGGCGGAGTTCGGCACCTATGTTCACTGGGTGCTGGAGAAAACCGCAAGGCGGGTACTGGAGCTGGGGGGCTTCCCACAGGTGAGCCTGGAGCAGACACTTCAGATCGCGGAAGACTTCTCCGATGCCTACGCCCGGGAGCATTTCTCCGCTCTGGATTCCCAGCGTCTGGCGTATCTGTTCCGCCGCAACGGTCAGGAGCTGCGCATGGTGGTGCGGGAGCTGTGGGAGGAGCTGCAGGAATCCCAATTCCAGCCCGTGGGACTGGAGGTCAATTTCGGAAGTGATGGGGGTCTGCCGCCCATCCCGGTGGACGGCGGCAGCATGCATGCAATTCTGCGGGGCTTTGTGGACCGGGTGGACGCATGGCACCAGAACGGAAATGATTATTTCCGGGTGGTGGACTATAAAACCGGCAAGAAGGACTTTGACTACTGCGATGTGTTCAATGGGGTTGGCCTGCAGCTGCTGTTGTACCTCTTCGCCCTGCAGGAATGCGGCGCGCAGGTGGTGGGCGACCGGCCGATCCCTGCGGGTGTGCAGTATTTTCCGGCCCGGGTGCCCTACATGAGTACCGACGGCCCCATGACGGAGGAGGAACTGGAAAAGCAGCGCAGTGCGGAACTGAAGCGGAAGGGTCTGCTGCTTTCCGACAGTCAGGTGCTGCAGGCAATGGAACCCGGGCAGGCACCGCAGCGGCTGAGCTATACGGTGAAAAAGGACGGCTCCCTTTCCGGGGATCTGGCAGACCGGGAGCAGCTGAAGCTGCTGAAAGAATACCTGCATCGTATTCTGGGAAGAATGGTGGACGACATTGCCTCCGGCAATGTGGAGCCCAATCCCTATACCAGAGGCACCAGTCACAGCGCCTGCACCTTCTGCCCCTACGGCGGTGTGTGCCATGAAGCGGATGTGGCGGGCAGACGGAATTTCAAAACCATGACTGCCCAGCGGTTCTGGGAGGAAATCGGAAAGGAGATGGACGCGCATGGCTGAGAAGCTGACACCGCAGCAGAAACAGGCGGTGGAAAACCGGGGCGGACGGCTGCTGGTTTCGGCGGCTGCCGGTTCCGGCAAAACCAAGGTGCTGGTGGATCGACTGCTTCTGTATCTGAACGATCCTGTAAGCCCTGCGAATCTGGACGATTTTCTCATTATTACATACACAAAGGCCGCGGCAGCGGAGCTGCGGGGTAAAATCGCCGCCCGGCTGACGGAGACCATCGGGGCGCAGCCGGAGAACCGGCACCTGCAGCAGCAGATGCAGCGCCTGTTCCTGACGAAAATCTCCACTGTCCATGGCTTCTGCGCCGATCTGCTGCGGGAGTTTGCCTACAAGCTGGATTTGCCGGCGGATTTTCGTGTGGCGGATGAAAACGAGTGCCGGGAGCTTCGGGAAACCGTCCTGTCCGAGCTTCTGGATCGGGTCTACGAATCATCGCAGGAGGACGCTTGTTTCCGCGCGTTTGTGGATACCCAGGGACTTGGCCGGACGGACAAGCTGGTGCCGGAGATCATTCTGAAGGTCTACGACAGTGCCCGCTGCCATAAAGACCCCGAAAAGTGGCTGGAGGCCTGTCTGCACGATGTGGATACGGACGATTTTACGGACGCGGCGCAGACCCGCTGGGGCAGGTATCTGCTGGATGATCTGCATGCCTATCTGGACGGACAGATCGAGGTCATCGGCCGCTGTGTGCGTCTGGCGGAACAGGCGGAGCGCATGGAAAAGGTGGCGGCAAACCTGCGCCAGACCCTGAACCAACTGATCTGCCTGCGGGACGCGGCCACCTGGGATGAAGTGAATCAGCGCAAAAGCATCGACTACGGCCGCCTGACATTCCCCAAAAAGGACTTTGACGAAGAGCTGGCCGAGCGCATCAAGGCCTGCCGAACGGCCTGTAAGAACGGGCTGGAAAAGCATCTGACTGCATTCGGGGATACATCCCAGCGGGTGCTGGAGGATCTTGCCCAGTCGGCCGCGGGCACCCGTGGCCTGATTGCGCTGGTGCGGCAGTTTGGAACGGACTACGACCGGGCAAAGCGCAGCCGCCGCTGCGTGGACTTCGGCGATTTGGAGCACAAGACGCTGGATCTGCTTCTGGGAGCATCCCGCAGCGGCACCACGGCCGCGGCGCGGGAGATCGGGCAGCGGTTCCGGGAGATTCTGGTGGACGAATATCAGGACTCCAACGGCGTTCAGGATGCCATCTTCATGGCACTGACGGAGCAAAGACAGAATTGCTTTATGGTAGGCGACGTGAAGCAGTCCATCTACCAGTTCCGCCTCGCCGACCCGGGGATTTTCCTGAAAAAATACCACGACTACGCCCAGGCGGATGCGTCCAAACCGGGACAGGGAAGAAAAATCATGCTCAGCGCCAATTTCCGCTCCGGCGCGGAGGTGGTGGACGCGGTCAACGATGTGTTCACGGACTGCATGAGCCCCGCTGTGGGAGGCCTCGTTTACGGCACCGATGAGATGCTCCGGGAGGGCGTTCCCCATGTGGCGCTGCCGGACCCGGCGGTGGAGCTGTACGGCATTGCGGTGCAGGAGAAAACCTATGAAGAGGAAGCTGCCTTCGTGGCGCAGCGAATCGGGGAACTTTTGGATGGCAGCCATTTTGTCCGGGACAAAGAAAGCCTGCGTCCCATTCGGGAAGAGGACATTGTGATTCTGCTCCGCTCTCCGGGCAGCGTGGGCGGCTGCTTCCGACAGGCACTGGAGCAACGCGGCATTCGCTGCAGCACCGGCGGCGGTGGGGATTTGCTGAAGACACAGGAGATTGGCGTGCTGCGGTCACTGCTGCAGACCATTGCCAATCCCCAGCAGGATATTCCCTTAATCACGGTGCTGGCAAGTCCCGTTTTCGGATTTACGGCGGACGAGCTGGCATCCTGCCGGGGCAATCGGAAAAAGGGCAGCTTCTTTGACGCTCTGCGGCAGGATGACACGCCCAGGACGGCGGCTTTTTTGCAGACACTGGAGCTGCTGCGGCAGGAGGCCAGAATGAACACCATCGCCCAGCTGGTGGAGCGGATTTTCACACTGACCCGTATGGACAGCGTTTTTGCCGCCATGCCCGGCGGCGAAGGAAGAACGGCCAATTTGCAGACCTTCTATCAGCTGGCAGCGGACTTTGAAGCCACCTCCCGGCGGGGATTGAGCCAGTTTCTGGAGCATCTGGATGCCTTGGAGGAGAAGGGGCTTCAGACCTCCGGCGAGGCCGGCGGCTGTGTCACCATCATGAGCATTCACAAATCCAAGGGTCTGGAATTCCCGGTGGTGTTCCTGTGCGGCCTTGCCCGGCAGTTCAATCGGGACAGTCTCCGGGCGCAGGTGCTGTGCGACAAGGAGCTGGGTCTGGGTCTGTCGGTTGCGGATGAAGCCAACCGAATTCGGTATCCGGCAATTTCCAAGCGTGCGATCATGGCAAAAACCGCGGCGGAAAGTGTTTCCGAGGAAATGCGGGTGCTGTATGTGGCCATGACCCGCCCGAAGGATCGGCTCATCATGACCTATGCGGACAAACGGCTGCAGGCAGATTTGCAAAGAATCGCCCTCTGCTATGATATCGGCGGTGCCTCGCAGCTGACGAAGGATGCGTCATGCCCCGGGGAATGGGTGCTGCTCAGCGCGCTACTGCGTACGGAAGCAGGCCAGCTCCATGCTCTGGGCGGCAGACCTGATAAGACCCGGGTGTCGGACAGACCATGGAAAATCATGGTGGTACAGGCACCCGGAACGGATGCGGTCACCGGGGCAGTGGCAATGGAAGAGAGCAGACCGCCGGAGGGGACAGTGGGGCAATTGGAGCAGGCACTCTCCTTTCACTATGCCCACCGGGCGGCAACGCTGGCACCGTCGAAGATGACGGCCACCCAGCGAAAGGGCCGCATCAAGGATCAGGAAGCGGCAGAGGATGCTGCCGAACCCCGCCAGATACAGCGAAACTGGCGCAAGCCTGCTTTTCTGGGTGGGCAGGTACAGGGCAAGACCTATGGCAGCGCCATCCACGGGATCATGCAGTATATCCGCTACGAAAACTGCACGGATGAGGATGGAGTGGATCGGGAGATCCGGCGGCTGCGGGATGCCGGCTTCATCACGGAGGAGGCCGCGGCCATGGCAGACCGCAGGCGCATCGCGGCGTTCTTTGACACGCCCATTGGCCGGAAGCTGCGCAGCGGTACTGCCCATCTGCGGGAATTCAAGTTCTCTCTTCTGGACAATGCTGCCCGCTATGGGGAAGGACTTGAAGGCGAGCAGGTGCTGCTGCAGGGTGTTGTGGACTGTGCCCTTCTGGAAGAGGACGGCATCACTGTCCTGGACTTCAAGACGGACTATGTGACGGAGGAAACCCTGCCCGCGCTGACAGAGCATTACCGGCTGCAGGTACAGACCTATGCGGACGCTCTGTCACGCATCTACCGCAAAAATGTGAAGGCAGCCTATCTCTATTTCTTCCGCCTGAACCGTTTTGTTGAGGTATAGCGAAATAAACAAAAGCCGGCACGCTTTCGGGTGCCGGCTTTTGTTTAGCGGATGTTCTGGTTCTGATTCTGATTGCTCTTGTTCTGGTTGTTCTGGTTCTGATTCTGGTTCTGGTTCTGGTTGCTCTTGTTCTGGTTATTCTGATTCTGGTTCTGATTGTTCTTGTTCTGGTTATTCATAATAGATCCTCCAAAATTTGTACTGACGGCTGCAAGCCGCTCCCTTAGTGTACCCGGTCTTTCAGGATTTATCCTTTGGTTTGAAAATCAGGCTGGCCAGAAGTCCCGCGGCGATGGCAGCCGTGATGCCGCCGGCACAGGCCTTCAGACCGCCGGTGAAAATACCCAGGAAGCCGTCCTGTTCCACCGCCTCTTTGACACCCTTGGCCAGATTGAAGCCAAACCCGGTCAGGGGCACGGTGGCACCCGCACCGGCAAACTCCGCAAAGGGCTTGTAAATGCCGACGGCACCCAGCAGGACACCGGTCACCACATAGCAGACCAGAATACGTGCCGGTGTCAGCTTGGTTTTGTCAATCAGAAGCTGACCGGCGAGGCACAGCGCACCGCCGACCAGAAAAGCTTTGATATAATCCACTTCAGTCCCTCCCTGTGATGATGGAAACCGCGTGACACACACCGGGGATGGGCAGCCCCTGCTGTGTGGAGGTGGGAGAGAGCAGGGCACCGGTGCCGCAGAACAGAATGCGCCTGAGCTTTCCCTCATCCAGTTTCTTCAGAAGCTCTCCGCAAAGCGTGATGGCGCTGCAGCCGCAGCCGGAGCCGCCGGCATGGACATCCTGTACCGTGTTGTCGAATACAAGGGTTCCGCAGTCCGTCAATTTGCCGCCCAGAGGCAGGTGATTGCGCTTGCCCAATTCCAGCAGCATCTCTTTCCCCAGCTGCCCCAGATCACCGGTGACGATCAGATCGAAATCCTCCGGCTTGCGTCCCAGATCCTCCATGTGGGCACGAATGGTATCAAAGGCCGCCGGTGCCATGGCAGCGCCCATGTTGTTGGCATCCTTGATGCCCAGATCCGTCACGGTGCCGATGGTGCAGCATTCAATCCGCGGCCCCGTGCCGGAGGTGCAGACCAGCGCCGCACCGGCACCGGTGACCGTCCATTGAGCGGTGGGTGTCCGCTGACCGCCGTAGCCCAGCGGGAAACGGTACTGCCGCTCGGAGGATGCGAAATGGGAGGAGGTCATGGCGGCTACCTTGTCCGCGAAACCGCCGCCAACCACCATGGAGGCAATCAGAAGACTTTCTGCCATGGTGGAGCAGGCTCCGTACAGCCCCAGATGGGGGATACCCATATTGCGTAGGCTGAAGGAGGAGCCGATGCACTGGTTCAAAAGGTCGCCGGACAGTACCAGATCAAATTCCTTTTTCTTCATGCCGGCCTTTTCAGCCAGTTTTTCGAGCGCCATTTGCTGCATCCGTTTTTCTGCCTGTTCCCATGTTTTCTGCCCGAAATAGGTATCCTGCGTTGTCACATCAAATGTGTGCGCCAGAGGCCCTTCCGACTCTTTCTTGCCTGCAATGCTGGCCCAGCAACGGATCACAGGCAGCTGCGGCAGCACAAAGCTCTGCTTTCCCCGTTTGTTGATCGCCAATATAACACCTTCTTTTTGGGAAAGCCTGATGAAAGCATCCATGCCTGCCGGTTTCATCAGAGCCTCCCTGTTTTTGCATAGTATGCGCAGGAAAAGCCGGTTTATGAAAAAGCTTGAAAAATGGGATGTACGGAATATAATGGAAAGAAATGTCGAGGTGATGATATGAAGCGTTTGGAAATCCGTCCGGCAAAGCCGGGAGATCTTAATGCAATTG
>JAQXNO010000048.1 GCA_029098045.1 Bacillota bacterium | reverse complement strand
GACGCTGCGGTTTTCGTAGCCCTTCAGGCTGACGGTTTCCAGCATCTGGCGCACGCGCCGGTCGATCTCATCCTTGGGCATCTTTTTCAGCCGCAGGCCGAAGGCCACATTGTCATAAACGTCCAGATGCGGGAACAGGGCATAGCGCTGAAACACGGTGTTGATCTGCCGCTTGTAGGGCGGCACATCGTTGATCACCTGACCGTCGAAGGTCACGGTGCCGGAAGTGGGCGTCAAAAAGCCGCCGATGATTCGCAGCGTGGTTGTTTTGCCGCAGCCGGAGGGGCCTAGCAGTGTGAGGAATTCATGGCCGTTGATATAAAGATTGATGCCGTCGAGTATACGTTCCCCGTCGAACTCCATGGTAAGATCACGGAGTCTGATGAGCTCTTTGGACATTATCCTCCCCCATTTCTTTATGAATAGTATGCCCTAATATAACGCCTGCTGAACAAGTCGTGATAACGACTTGTTCACACACCGAAGGTGTGTCATTGCAAAAAGCGGCTCCTCTTAACCGCTTTTTGCAATTCAGGCAGTAATCAATGCGTATCTTTTCCGGCCTGGCGCATCAGGCCGGAAAAGCGGGTGCAAGGTTTTTGCTTGCTTTGCGGCAAAAACCTTGCACCCGAATCACACAAAAGCAGTCTGAAAGCTTTGGCTTTCAAGACACTTTGTGTGATTCAGTACGCATTAATGTACAAATTAAGACAAGTATAGATATACTTCAAAATGGGGGGTTTGTCAATTCGATTTCCGACATTTCTCATCTTATTTTTTATTGTCGCAAAACAGAAGATTAAGGAAAACTTAAAAATGCCCCTCTTGACCACAGGTATATCCTGTGATACCATAACTGTACTAGAACAGTTAGTACAGTTAAAGGAGGGCGTTTATGGTTCACCTGGACTATCGGGACAGCCGTCCCATCTATATCCAGATCGTAGACGGCTACCGGGCACAGATTCTGGCTGGGGTTCTGCAGGCAGGGGAGAAGCTGCCCAGCGTCCGGGAACTGGCAACAGAGCTTTCCATCAATCCCAACACCATCCAGCGGTCGTACCGCCAGCTGGAAGCCCTGGGATGGATTGCCACGGTGCCGGGCAAGGGATGCTTTGTCAGCGGGCTGCCGGAATACGCGCTGGAGGAGCAGCTGGAATTGCTCCACGCATTTGACGATGCCGCGCAGGCGCTGATCCAGCGGGGCATGACCCGGCAGGAGCTTGCCGACCGGGTATTAAGGGAGGAATAAGGAATGCTTGAACTGAAAAACATCACCAAGAAATTCGGTGATTTCAAAGCGCTGGATGATCTGAGTATGCGTGTGCCCAAGGGCACGGTCTACGGTCTTGTAGGCCCCAACGGCGCAGGCAAATCCACTGCCATCCGCTGCATCGTGGGTGTCTACCGCCCGGACAGCGGCAGCATCACCATGGATGGAGGGAGCGTCTACGAGAATCCTGCCATGAAAATGCGCATTGGCTACATTCCCGACGATGTTTTCTATTTCCCCGCCGCAACGCTGGAGGAAATGCGCGCCTACTACCGGGGGATGTATCCCAATTTTGACGATGCGCTGTTTGAACGGCTCTATGAGATTTTCAACCTGCCTCGGAAAGGCCCCATCCGCCGGTTTTCCAAGGGTATGCAGAAGCAGGCGGCCTTCCATCTGGCCATCTGCTGCCGCCCCGATGTGCTGATTCTGGACGAGCCGGTGGACGGTCTGGACCCGGTCATGCGCCGGCAGGTCATGAGTCTGATTCTCGCCGATGTGGCGGAGCGGGGCACCACGGTGCTGATCTCGTCCCACAACCTGCGGGAGCTGGAGGATGTCTGCGACCATGTGGGCATCATGGATCATGGCCGGATGCTGCTGGAAAAGAGCCTGGCGGATATGCAGGGCTCCACCCACAAGCTGCAAATGGTGGGGCAGCCCCCGGAGAATCTGGAAATTCTCCACGAGAGCACCTCGGGTCGCCTGAGTACCTACATCGTCCGGGGCAGCGCCGCGGAGATTGAGAAGGCCGTGGCGGTATTGAAGCCTGTGTATTTCGATGTCCTGCCCCTTTCTCTGGAGGAGATCTTCATCTACGAACTGGGAGGTGTGAACTATGAAGTCAAAAATATCATTCTTTAATAAAACCGCCTTCAAAAAGGACGTGACCCGGTTCGCGCCCATATGGATCCTGTACACCGTGTGCATGATTCTGGGTGTGGTGATGTTATTTCAGGATTCGGTCAACGGCTATATCTTTCAGCGGTCCCTGTGCAGCCTGCCCCAATCCATGAATGTCATCAATTTCTGCTACGCGGTGATCGTCGCCCAGCTGCTCTTTGGAGACCTGTACAGCAGCCGGATGTGCAATGCCCTCCACGCGCTGCCCCTTCGCCGGGAGAGCTGGTTTGGCACCCATGTGGCGGCGGGACTGTCCTTCAGCCTGGTGCCCACCCTGATCGGGATGCTGCTGGCGGCGCTGCTGAATGCGCTGGGGGATTCCACCATGCCGGGAGGCTGGCAGCTGCCCTGGCTGAATCTGCTGGCCATGAATTTGCAGTATCTGTTCTATTTCGGACTGGCTGTGCTGTGCGCCATGCTGGTGGGCAACCGCCTTGCGCAAGGGCTGGTCTATGGCATCATCAATTTCGCGTCCGTCATCCTGTACTGGCTGGTGGACACCCTGATCACCCCACTGTACTACGGTCTGCAGACGAATCAGAAGCCCTTCCTGCGGCTGGCGCCTGTGGTGTACGGCTCCGAAGCCGCGTATATGGATATGGAGTACCTGTATGACGACACCCCGGAGGAACACATCATCGGCGCCCAGTTCACCGTGGAGTCGGAGGGCTGGATCTACATAGCCATCTGCGCGGCGCTGGGCATCGCGTTTCTCGTGGCGGCGCTGCTGCTGTACCGCCGCCGCAGGCTGGAAGCTGCCGGAGATTTTATGGCAGTCAGACATCTGGAGCCGGTATTCATGGTGGCGTTTCCCCTGATATCCGGGGGCGTCATGTATTTCTTCACGAACGATATGCTGGGTTCCGGCGGCGTGGTCTTCCTGATTGCCGGATTTGTGATCGGCTACATCGCGGGGCGGATGCTTCTGGAGCGCACGATCCGGGTGTTCAGCAAAAAGAATGTTCTGGGCTTCTTCGCGCTGGCAGCGGCCTTCACGGCGGCATTTCTCCTTGTGAAATCCGATCCTCTGGGCTGGGTGGGCTGGATTCCCGAAGCGGAGGAGATTTCTCAGGTGGAGGTCTGTACCGGCTATTATTACTATGACGACTACTATGCCGACAGTAATCGGAGCGTTACCCTGCAGACCCCGGAGGAGATCCGGCAGGCGCTGCGGGTCCATGAGATCGGCCTGGCGGACCGCAGCGTCATGGAACGGGCGGCAGAGCAGAACGACTACGAAAAAGCTGCGGAGGTGGAACCGGGGGAGTCTGAGACCGCCGATGTCCGGTGGGAAGCCCGGGATGGGGACTATCTTTCTCCCGAGGGCATCATTTTGAAATATCAGATGAAGGACGGTTCCACGCGTCTTCGCAAGTATGTGATCGATGCCCAGGGGGAGGCAGGGGAGATTCTGATCCCCTATTTCAGCTCCATGAAAATGCTGTTCCCGGATTCTCTGAAGCTGCCCGACCGCAGCTGTGAGACCATCGCGGCCAGAACCCTTCAGGTGCGCATTGATGACGGCTGGGGTGGCAACCAGATCATCGAGAGCAAGGAGCTGATCGCGCAGCTTCTGGAGGCCATTGAAGCCGACTGCGCCGCAGGCCGCATGGCACAGGACTACGATTTCCGCCTATACAGCGACAGCGAATACACCTATTGGATCGCGTTCGATATGGGCGAGATTTCCAATCAAATATGCAGCTATTCGGACTGTGAAAACATCAACGAATTCCTCTGCTCCATCGGCATCCCCCATCGTTCCATGACGGAAAGCCCGGAAATCAAACACTGAAAAAAGAAAAATCTCCCGCCTTGCTCCAAGGTGGGAGATTTTTTTGAAATATCGGTTTAACTTCCGAAAAGCTGGCAATAATCAGCTTCGGAGGTGCTTGATATGAGCAACAATAAAAAAGGCGGCATCTTCGGTAAGGGCTACTACATAGCCCTGATCCTGTGCGCTGCCGCCATCGGGATCTCTGGCTATATGTACTACCGAAATGCCAACAAAACGCAAACCCAGCTGCAGGAGCCTGTGGCCGATGTGGCGGCCACGGCTGCCCAGGAGGATGTGATCGTGGTGGTCACCCAGCCTGCCAAGCCCGGGGAGGAAGCCCCGACGGTGCCCAGCACCACACCCACGCAGCCCAAGTCAGCCATGAAAACCTGCGCCCCTGTGGAAGGGCAGACCATCTCAGCCTATGCCATGGACTGCCTCAGCTACAATGAAACCACCCGGGACTGGCGTGTCCACAACGGCGTGGACATCGGGGCAGAGGAGGGCGCGGAGGTCTGTGCGGCCGCTGATGGTACCGTCTACACCACCTTCACCGATGACAGTATGGGAAATACCGTGGTGATCCGCCATGAGGGGGGCTATACCACCATGTATTCCAGCCTGGCGGAAGGCCTTAAGGTCAGTGCCGGTGATACGGTGAAGATGGGGCAGGCCATCGGCTGTGTGGGCAGCACGGCGCTGATTGAAACGGCTATCGGCCCCCACGTCCATTTCAGCGTCACCTACCGGGACGAACAGATGGACCCGGCAGAATTTCTGGCACTGGGGCAGTAACGGCTTGCCCCGCAAACAAACACCGGGCGCCCAATCGGGCACCCAAAGGACTGAGCCACAGCGGAGCAATCTGCTGTGGCTCAGTTTGTGGGGTTTATTCCTCCCGGCGGTATTCCAGAATATCGCCCGGCTGGCAATCCAGCACATCACAGATGGCCTCCAGCGTGGAGAAACGAATGGCGCTGACGTGACCGTTTTTCAGCTTGGACAGGTTCACATTGGCAACACCCACCTTTTCGGACAATTCGTTCAGGGAGATTTTGCGATCGGCCATAACCCGATCCAATCTTAAAATGATGGGCATGGGAACCTCCTTACAGTGTCTCGTCGGCCAGCTGCTGGAGCTGTTCACCGTAGCGGAACACATAGCTGAGCAGGGTCAGAATTGCCCAGTAGACAACAAAAGCCAAATCCACCTGAATTTGGGCGTTGACATGGGTGATTTTTTCGCTGATCAGAAGTCCCGGCAGATCAAACAGAAAGACGCTCACAATCTGCTCGGCCAGAATGATGAAGTTCCAGAGAATGCCCAGGCAGATGCTGAGGGTCGCAAGCTTTTTCAGATTCTTGCTGACGATGCTGTCAAAGGGCTTTCCATCAATCATGGGCTGCAAAATTTCCCGGACATAGGCAATGCACCTGCCGATGGTATAAAACAGGCCGCAGCAAACTGCCAGGGTGAAGGCGATCTGTGCCAAAACAAACCACGCATCGGGCGCATACTGCTGCGCGACCTCCACTTCCAGAAATCCCACATCGAATGTCGCGTAGCCGGTGCCGATCATATTGGGATCCCACCGGAACACATAGGCAAGGACGATCAGCACGACACCCACGATGGATGCGATGGCGAGGGCACAGAAAACGGTATATGCGATCTGCAGAATCCGATCAAGATTCTTCGCGGTAACGGAAAGGTTGTTCATAGGATTGCCTCCTTCTGTTTGATGAGCCTATGATAACAGAGATTATCATGTTTGTCAACAATTATTTTATGATAAACATTAAATATTTTACGAAAGGTATCCGGGGCTGCAAAAGCAGCCCCGGAGGAGAAATTTCAGATTGCACGGGTGAACATGGTTACGATGTAACCGGGGATCAACCAGATCAGCTGATAGAGCAGAATGTGGAGGGGGGTCAGCAGCGCCGTGCTGCCCAGAACCGCAAGGGCTGCCATAATCAGCATACCCAGAATGCCGCCGATCAGATGGACGGTAAGACCCAGACGGCAGGCGGTGCGCAGAGCCCGGGAACCGGTGATGGCGTAGGCAACACAGGCAAGCCCCTCGCGGGTGGTCAGTGCCAGTGCGGGGGCATCGGCGTCCGGCTGCCTGGATTCCAGCGCCAGGCTTTCCAGCCGGGAGGGGAACAGGGTGCGGCGGGGGCGCAGACCAAAGGTGTCCTTCAGGAACGGGGCGGTCAGCAAAAAGTCCTTGGCGATGATCACGGGGCGGATGCTGCGGCTGGAGCTGAGGGTTGCCATACCCGCTGCCGCCTGCTTGGAGCGGTTGTAGGTGATGGCAAAAAGCCCGGACAGGTCGCCGTCAACGGATACATAGACGGCCTGCTTGACCATGGTGCCGCCGGGAATTTCAACACCCATTTCCTTCAGAAAATCCAGGGTGCCCATGAGCACGGGGTCGCCGTTGATCTCACCGCCGATGCCGCCGTTGCCGTAGAATTGCAGGTTTTCGGCGGTGAAGCGGATTCCGTTGCGGCTGCTGAGCAGCTGCTCAAAAATGGGGGCAAGGCTGCCGCCGTTGGCACGCATCAGCGCCGCGGCGTAGGCGATGATGGTATCGGGCTTTCGGTCGCCGTAGAACTTGACACCGTTCATCTTGACACTGCCGGTGGGGAACAGATCCTCGTCATTCAGCGGATACACACACTTGCGGGAAAGACCCAGCACACCCTTCCAACCGCAAAGCACGGTGCCGACACTGTGGAGCCGGCGCTCCAGAACGGCCATGGGACGGGTCAGGGCGATGAAGAAGCTGGCGGGCATGGCCACCAGCAGGGTGGTGGAAAGAACCTGAACGCCCACGGACGGGCCGTGCAGCAGACCCGCGGCAACGGCAATGCCGCTGCTGAGCAGCAGTGCCAGAAGCGCATAGACATTCTGCACCTTCTCCGGGCCGGAAACCTGCTGATAGGTGTCCATGAAATCCTCCACTTCACCCTCCCGGCGCATGATGGCGCTGAAGCCGTTGTAGTAATCGGGACATCTGACCACACCATGCAAATGCAGCGACTTGCGCATGGTGTCCATCATGCCCATTTCGGTGGTGCGGCGGTGGTAGGTACTCCACAGGGACATCATCACCTCCAGCGTGAACGCGGCGCACAGGGGCACCCGCTGCTCCTGCAAGCAGAACACGCTGTCCGCGCAGCAGGCAAGAAACGTAAGGGCAAGCAGCGTGTTGGCGGTGAATTTGCCCTTGAACAGGGAGCCGAGGCCGTCCAGCAGCTGATAGCTGCCCAGAAGCGCGCCCAGCAGCATGGCCAGAACCTGGCCGAATATCATGAGCCGCATCCGATTTTCCGGAACTCTGTCCATGCTGTACAGAACACTGGCACCGGCGGACACGGCGACCACAATCAAACACAGGAACATGGCCATCTGCAGCTTGCCCACACCGACCTCGGTGAGTTCGTAGTAGCGCTTTTCGGGGCCTGCAACCAGCTTCCGCTTCAGCTCCCGCAGACGGGCCCGGGGATCGAACACGATGGGTTCCGGGGGAGTGACCTCCTCCGGCTCTGCCGCTTCGGTTTCATCCGTCTCTTCCGGCGCCTCCACAGCCTCCGCCTCTTCCGCTTCTTCCGCCGGCTTTGCAAAATTCAGCTGATCCAGACGGATGGTATCGGAAGTGAGATTGATTTCCTTCTGCTGTGGCAGCGCATCGGGACTGTCCGGAATTTCCAGCCGAACCGTATCATCGGAAACGGCGGCTTCCGTTTCGGCAGCTTCGGTCTGCTCCGGCTCCTCGTCAAACAGCGCTTCCAGAACCGGGGGTACGTCAGGCTCTGCCCGGACTTCCGTATCAAGGCCATCGCCAAATTCTTTCAGAATGTCTTCCAGATCCAGTTCGTCCGGTTCCGGCAGCTTCTGCTCTTTTTCATTCATGGTTTTCCCTCCTCGGGTTTCTGTCTTATCCCAACCGCTGACGGACTGCTTCATAGAGCAGAATGGAGGCGGCGGCGGAAGCGTTCAGGGACGAAATACGACCCTTCATGGGGATGTGCACCAGCATATCACAGTTTTTGCGCACCAGCGGGCTCATGCCGTCGCCTTCGTTGCCGATGACGATGGCAGCGGGACCCGTCAGGTCGGCCTTGTACATGGGGACGGAGCCTTCCGCGGCGGTGCCGAAGACCCACACGCCCTTTTCCTTCAGCTCGCTGATGGTGCTGTTGATATTGGTGACTCTGGCAACCTTCATATACTCCACGGCACCGGCGGATGCCTTGGCGACCGTGGCGGTCAGTCCGACACTGCGGCGCTTGGGGATGATGACACCGTGGGCACCGGCGCACTCGGCGCTTCGCACAATGGCACCCAGATTGTGGGGATCGCTCAGCTCGTCGCAGATGACGATCAGCGCGTTCTCGCCCCGGGAGGCGGCCTCCTCCAGAATGTCATCGACGGTGAAATAGTCGTGGGCGGCAGCCAGGGCAATCACCCCCTGATGGGAGCGGGTGAAGGACATCTGATCCAGCTTGCGCCGGTCAACCGGCACGATGACGGCACCGGCTTCCTTTGCCTCGGCAGCAAGCCGCTGCAGGGCACGGTCGGTATCACCATCGGCGATGAAGACCTTGTCGATGGTGCGTCCGGCCCGGAGTGCCTCGGTCAGGGCGTTGCGGCCTTCCAGCTGACCTTCCACTTCCTCCGCCGGTGTCTGGCGCTGGGCAAAGCGGTCAGCACGGCGCTCGGGGCGGCGGGACTGTTCCTTGCCGCCGCGGCGTGTTTCATTCATAATTCTCAACTCCATGAAAGAAGAAATAATACGCATAATAACACATAATAGCATTATACCAGATATTGCGCGGTTGTACAACTTATTTTTTTGTAAACAAATGCGCCCCGGAAAACCCGGGGCGCAGAGCAGATGTCATGATTCCCTGATGTTGATGGCGATGTGTACATCGTCCAGCTGCTTCTGGGACACCGTGGTGGGGGCATCCATCATCAGATCCTGTGCGTTCTTGTTCATGGGGAAGGTGATGACCTCGCGGATGGATTCCTCGCCGGTCAGCAGCATGATCAGACGATCCACACCGGGCGCGGCGCCTGCGTGGGGCGGTGCGCCGTAGGTGAAGGCGTTGTACATGGCGGGGAACTTGGACTTCACATCTTCTTCACCCAGACCCACCATCTGGAAGGCCTTGACCATGATCTCGGGATCGTGGTTACGGACGGCGCCGGAAGCGGATTCATAGCCGTTGACCACCAGATCGTACTGATCCGCATGGACCGCCAGCAGCTTTTCGGTGTCACCCTCGGCATCCAGCAGCGCCTGCATGCCGCCCTGGGGCATGGAGAAGGGGTTATGGCAGAATTCCAGCTGGCCGGACTCCTCGCCCATTTC
The DNA here is from genome assembly GCA_029098045.1 of Bacillota bacterium. Taxonomy (GTDB): domain Bacteria; phylum Bacillota; class Clostridia; order Oscillospirales; family Oscillospiraceae; genus Faecousia. The sequence goes on along the minus strand of JAQXNO010000048.1, from coordinate 3,239 downwards.
GTACATGGGGAAGTCCACAATCCAGCAGAGCGCATACTGCTCCTCGTCGAAGTGACCGGGAACCCGCTTGCCCAGCAGGGTGCGGATGACGCCAGCGGTCTTCTGGGCGGCTGCCTTTTTGCCCGCTGCCATGCAGACGAAGGAACCGGGCTTCAGACCCAGCTTTTCGGTCAGCGCGGGGGCGCATCCCTGCAGGAACTTGGAGACACCGCCGGTCAGCATACCGTTCTCGTCCACCTTCACCCAGCAGGCCTTGTTGCCGGTCTGAACCTCTACGTCGGCCAGCAGCTTGTCGATCCACTTTCTGGCCTGGGTGAAATCGTGAACCACCACAGCCTTGACGGTACTGCCTTCGAAGGGACCGAAGCCGCAGCCCTGAACCTCGGCGGTGATGTCGCTGATCTCCAGATCGATGCGAAGATCCGGCTTGTCGGAGCCGTAGCGTTCCATGGCTTCCCGGAAGGGAATGTGGCGGAAGGGCGCCTGGGAAATTCTTCTGTATTTGCCGAACTTTTCAAAAACAGGAACCAGAACCTCCTCCAGCGTGCTCAGGACATCCTCCTGGGTGGCGAAGGCCATTTCCATATCCATCTGATAGAATTCGCCGGGGGTGCGGTCCGCACGGGCGTCCTCATCGCGGAAGCAGGGGGCGATCTGGAAGTACTTGTCGAAGCCGGAGGTCATCAGCAGCTGCTTGAACTGCTGGGGCGCCTGGGGCAGGGCGTAGAACTTGCCGGGGTGGTTCCGGGCGGGCACCAGATAGTCGCGGGCACCCTCGGGGGAGGAGGCAGTCAGAATGGGGGTGGTGATTTCCAGGAAGCCCTTTTCGGTCATCAGACGGCGCAGCTCCGCCACAACCTGACAGCGCAGGATGATGTTGCACTTGACAGCCGGGTTGCGCAGGTCCAGATACCGGTACTTCAGACGGACATTCTCGTCCGCGTCTCTGCTCTTGTTGATTTCAAAGGGCAGCTGGCTGTGCATACACTTGCCCAGCACCTCGATCTTCTCGGGAACCACTTCAATTTCACCGGTGGGGATTTTGGTGTTCTTGCTCTCACGCTCCCGCACCGTGCCGGTGACGGAAATGGTGGATTCCTTGGTGATGGGCTTGATGACCTTCATCATCTGCTCATTCTCAATGACCACCTGGGTGGTGCCGTAGAAGTCACGGACGACGCAGAAAGCAAAATTGGAGCCGACCTCGCGGATGTTTTCCAGCCAGCCGACGATGGTGACCTTCTGACCCGCGTTGGCCAGGCGAAGCTCGCCGCAGTTATGAGTTCTGGATTGTTTCATAGGATGAATCCCTCTTATTTCTTTTTTCAGGCAGCATCGCACAATGGGGTCTGCGGATCTGCACGGAGCCTCCCTGCCGCATGATACGGTGCCGCCTTTCTTTTAACCCATATATTATTCCACAAAACGGGGGAAAAGTCAATCGCTCCCGGCTGTTTCTTCCCGGGAAATCGCATCCAGACACTTCTCCAGATAGATTTTCTGCGTCACAGCCACAATACAGCTGAACAGCAGGCGCTTTTCATCACTGCTGCTTTCCACCGGCATATCGATGGAGTCCTGAACCTCCGTTGTAAAGAACAAAATCTGCTCAAACTGTTCACAGAAGAAATCGTAGGCTCTTTCCAGCGGATAGGTGCGCTTTTGCAGGGCGAGGAAATTGGTCAGACCGTCCAGAGACAGAACGCTTTTTGCAATGGCGATGAAGAACAGATAGGCGATCTGGTCGCGGCCGTACTGCTTTTTGACGGGGTTGTCAATCAGACCCTTTTTGACATAATTGCTGATCATGGAGGGGGTCAGGCAGCTCTCCTCCAGACAGGACAGGTATTCGGAAATATACTTCGCGCACTGCTCCAGATACAGCCCCACATTGGGAATCTCATGATATCGGGGCAGACGGAAACTGCGGAAGGTTTCGGAAATGCGCTGCTTTGCTTTTAATTCCATTTTAATCACCAGCTTGTATTATAGCGCACAGCGCGTTGAAAGTCAACGATAACCGATGTTAAGATTTTCTTGACATTGTACAGACGTGATGATAAAATAGAATCGGTTTTTGAAAAACCGATGACAAGATAGATAAAGCGAGGTCTTTTTCATGCGTTTTCGTATTGTGTCCGACTCCTCCTCCAATGTTCTTTCCATCGGCGATGCCAACTATACCACGGTGCCGCTGAAGATCATCACGGAGCACGAATATGTGGACGACGCCAATCTGGATCTGGATGCCATGATGGAGGATTTGCGCCATCATAAGAAAAAGTCCGGCTCCTCCTGCCCCAATGTGGGCGAATGGCTGGATGCCTTTGGGGATGCCGATCAGGTGTTCTGTGTGACCATCTCCAAGCACCTGTCGGGAAGCTACGGTGCCAGTGTGCAGGCGGCGGAAACCTACATGGCGGAGCATCCCGGCCGGAAGGTGTACTGCCTGGATTCTCTGGCGGTGGGTCCTCAAATGATGATGCTTGTGGACAAAATCCGTCAGTGTGACGCGGACGGGGACGACTTTGAAACCACAAAGGCCAGGGTGCTGGAATATCAAAACCAACTGCACACCCTCTTTTGCCTGGAGTCCATGCTGAATCTTGCAAGAAACGGCCGTGTCAACATGGCGGTTGCCAAGCTTGCCGGTATGCTGGGCATCCGGGTGGCAGGCATTGCCCGGGGCGGTCAGGTCACCCCGGTTCACAAGCCCCGGGGCGCGAAGAAGGCCACCCAGACACTGGTGGAAATGATCCAGGAGCGGGGCTTCCGGGACGGGAATCTGCTGCGGGTGGCGCACTGCTACGCCCAGGAGGCGGCGGACGCGCTGTGCGAGGCGGTACGCGCGGTGTTTCCCAATGCGCGCATTGTGCTGGAGCATACCACAGCGCTGTGCAGCTTTTACGCGGAGGCCGGCGGACTGATCATCGGCTTCGAAGGGGAGTTCAACGAGGGCAACGACAACAGATTATTCTGAGGAAAAGGGGAGCTCCCTTCCGATCGGGCGGCGCAAAGCGCCGCCCCCAGCGTGTCGATAAACCCTCTGGCGCGGGAGCGCCTAAGGCTCCCCTGTGCAAGGGGAGCTGGCAAACCCGGCTCCTGAGAGACGGTTTTGACTGAGGGGTTGACGCAGATGAATGTTTCGAATTCGCCGAAAACCAGTGCGAATATGTTTGATTTCACCGCACAATCCCTCAGTCATTTTACACTTTAATAAGTGTAAAATGACAGCTCCC
>JAQXNO010000047.1 GCA_029098045.1 Bacillota bacterium | reverse complement strand
AATTCCATAAATTCTATCGACGAAAGCCCCTTGACCTGCTATAATACCCTTACTAAGCAGGTCAGGGGGCCATGTTGTTATGGGTAATGAATCGAAAAAAGCGCCATGTAGTATTGCTCTATTGGCCCATGTGGACGCGGGGAAGACCACGCTGTCCGAGGCGCTGCTGTATGTGTCCGGCGCGAAACGCACCCTTGGCCGGGTGGATCACGGGGATGCCCATCTGGACACCCATGCCCTGGAACGGACCCGGGGCATCACCATCTTCTCCAAGCAGGCGCGGCTTTCCACCCCCCGGCTGGAGATCACTTTGGTGGACACCCCCGGTCACGTGGACTTCTCCCCGGAGACCGAGCGCACCCTGTCCGTTCTCGACTGCGCGGTGCTGGTGATCTCCGGCACCGACGGCATTCAGGCCCACACCATGACCCTGTGGAAGCTGCTGGAGCGCTATCACGTGCCTACCTTTCTCTTTGTCAACAAAATGGATCTGCCGGGGGCGCAAAAGGACAAGCTCCTTTCCCGGCTGCAGCGGGAGCTGTCATCCGGCTGCGTGGATTTCGGAGCGGATTTTTCCCAGATTGCGGAGGCTGCCGCCCTGTGCGACGAGGCGCTGCTGGAAAGCTACCTGCAGACGGGCACCGTGACACCGGGGAATATCCGGGGACTGATTGCCGGGCGGAAGCTCTTCCCCTGCTGCTTCGGCGCGGCGCTGAAGCTGGAAGGTGTCGAAGATTTTTTGCAGGTGCTGGATGCCTATGCGCCCCAGCGACCCAGCCTGCCCGCCTTCGCCGCCCGGGTCTATAAAATCTCCCGGGATGCCCAGGGGGCGCGGCTGACCTGGCTGCGGGTCACCGGGGGCAGGCTGAAGGTGCGCGACGTTATAAATTATGCAAACCAAAAGGGCGATGCGCTGGAAGAAAAAATCGTGCAGATCCGGCTGTACTCCGGGGAGAAATTCACTCCGGCGGAGGAGGCAGGCGCGGGCAGCCTCTGCGCGGTCACGGGGCTTTCCGCCACCTTCGCGGGACAGGGACTGGGCGCGGAGCCGGCCGGTGCGCCGCCTCTGCTGGAGCCTGTCATGACCTATCGGGTGGAGCTGCCCGGAGGCTGCGATCCCATGACGGTGCTGCCCAGGCTGCGGCAGCTGGAGGAGGAAGACCCCCAGCTGCACATCCTCTGGGAAGGCGGCAGCATTCAGGTGCAGATCATGGGCAAGGTGCAGCTGGAGGTCTTCCGGGAGCTGGTGGCGCAGCGGTTTTCTCTGGATATTCAGCTGGGTGCCGGGCGGATCTTCTACAAGGAAACCATCCGGGACACCGTGGAGGGTGTGGGGCATTTTGAGCCGCTGCGCCACTATGCGGAGGTGCATCTGCTGCTGGAGCCGGGGGAGCCGGGCTCGGGACTGGTGTTCGATACGGTCTGCCCCACGGATGTGCTGGATGGCGCCTATCAGAGCCTGATTCTGACCCACATGGCGGAAAAGCAGCACCGGGGCGTGCTGACCGGCGCGCCCATTACGGATATGAAAATCACCCTGCTGGTGGGAAAAGCACACCTGAAGCACACCGAGGGCGGCGATATGCGGCAGGCCACCTACCGGGCCATCCGGCAGGGGCTGATGCAGGCGCAGTCCGTCCTGCTGGAGCCGTGGTACGATTTCACCCTGACACTCCCCACCGCCGCGGTGGGACGTGCCATCACGGACATCCGCGGCATGGGCGGCCGGTTCGATGCCCCGGAGAACACGGGAAGCCTTTCCGTCCTGAAAGGCACCGTGCCCGCGGCGGAGCTGGGAGACTATGCGCAGGTGGTCGCCTCCTACACCCAGGGACAGGGCAGACTTCAGATTGCCCTGCATGGCTATGCCCCCTGCCACAATCAGGAGGCTGTTGTTTCCGCGGCCGGGTATGACCCGGAGGCGGACACGGAGAACACCCCCGATTCCGTCTTCTGCGCCCACGGGGCGGGCTTCAACGTGAAGTGGAACGAGGTCAAAAACTATATGCATCTGGAAAGCGGCCTGAAGGAGGAGCAGGCACCCCAGCTCATCACACGCAATATGCGTCTGGACGACAGGGAGCTGGAGGCCATCATGGAGCGGGAATTCGGTCCCGTGAAGCGCCCGCTGTACCGTGCCCCTGCCAACCGCCCGGCAACGGAGGAGGTGCGCATCCGCACCCCCAGACGCAAGGCCATCATTGTGGACGGCTACAACATCATTTTCGCGTGGCCGGATCTTCAGGAGCTGGCAAGGGAGGATCTGGAGGCGGCACGCAGGAAGCTGTGCGATATGCTCTCCAACTACGCGGGCTTCAGAAAGTGCGATCTGGTGCTGGTGTTCGATGGCTACAGGGTCAAGGGCAATCCGGGTGAAAAACGTCAGTATCACAACATTCAGGTGGTATACACCAAGGAGGGGGAGACGGGGGACGCCTACATGGAGGCGCTGGCTGCCAAAATCGGCGGCAACTACGCGGTACGGGTGGCCACCTCCGACTCGCTGGTGCAGCTGTCCTCTTTCCGCTCCGGGGTGCTGCGGATGTCCGCCCGGGAGCTGCGGGAGGAAATCGATCTGGCGGCCAAAGAGATGAGCGCCTTCTATGGGAAAAAGTAATGGAAAAATAATACTTCCCTTTTTCGAAAACTCCTGTAAAATGACAGTAGAAACATCAAAGGAGGAGCCAACATGAGCCATCATGCCCCCCATTCCAACGATCCCAAGGCACAGGCCTATCTTGAAAAGACAACCAGACATGACAACAGGGTGGATCACTTTTTCCGCCGCCTGCTGCACTATTTTGAACGGCTGATTGCCATCATCACCGTTGCGGCGCTGCTGGCCGCGCTGGGTCTGGAGGTGTACCGGATCTGCACGGTGGAGGGCTACTATGCCGAAATCGGCAGCATTCTGCACAATCTGCTGACCATTGTGGTGGGTCTGGAATTTGTGCGTATGCTCATCGATACCACCCCGGCCAACATTCTGGAGGTGCTGACCGTAGCAATCACCCGCCATGTGGTGCTCAGCCATGATGACTACTGGAGCAATCTGGCCTGTGTTGCCTGTATTGCGGGTCTGTTTGCCATCCGTCGCTATCTGGTTCGCCGCAGCGAGCTGAAGGAAGAAATGGTGGAAG
>JAQXNO010000046.1 GCA_029098045.1 Bacillota bacterium | reverse complement strand
CGTTTCCGCTACAGCACGGAAAAGCTGGTGGAGGAGCCTGCCGCCGCGCCAACGGGCGAGCAGCCCGAGGCACCCAAAGAGGCAGCCGAGCCCAAGCCCGCCGGCTCCCGCCGCCGCAGAGGCTCCAGAGGTGACGGAGGGAAAAACGCGAAGGCCGATGCCCCCAAAGCGGAGCGCCCGCCGAAGGCCGAGCAGTCCAAAGCGGAGCAGCCTCAAAAGGAAGCCGCCCCGGAGAAAGAGGCCGAGGCTGCCGCCGACGGTGCGAAGAAGAACCGGCGCCGGAACCACTACCGCCGCCATCGCCGCCCCAGGGGCGACGCCCAGAGCGAATAAATTGCAAGGCCCGGCTGCGAAAGCGGCCGGGCATTGCCAGTGTGTAGAAAAAGTGCAAAATCCGGTCTTTCCCATCGGGGCGGGCGGGGATGCCCCCGCGGGCGATGCGGGACTGAGAGATTGTGATTGTCGTTACACCAATGGGCTCACCCGGTTCGTGACTGCTTTCGTCATCCCCCGTTAGGAACGGCGGGGATGCAACGGCGCGGCAGCGCCCATGGCTCTCCCTTTGGGAGAGCTGTCACCGCAGGTGACTGCGAGGGTATCGGGGGCTGGTTACCCTCTCAGGCGGCTGATCGCCGCCAGCTCTCCCAAAGGGAGAGCCAAGGGGCGGATGACGAACGCAGTCACGAACCGGGAGAGCCCAATGGTGTAACGACAAGCACAATCTGTCAGGCTCGCATTGTCAGCGGCGACTCGCCGCAGGAAATGGAGGTTTTTATGAACTATCCCAAACTCAATGAGACCCGCAGCAGCCGGCAGACGCTGGACGTGTTCCGGGGCTATCACCACGGGTCCCGGATCGGGGACACCGAATTTTACGACATGAAGAATCTGACCTCGGACGATTACCCGGTGCTGTCGTCCAGAAAAAAGCGGGGCATCTACGCGGACATCCCCGCCCCCAACGGCCTGATCGCCAAGGAGCAGCTGTGCTATGTGGACGGGCAGGACTTCGTGCTGGGCGATACCCGCGTTGCCATGGATCTGAATCCGAAGCCGAAACAGCTGGTGTCCATGGGCGCCTATGTGATCATTCTGCCGGACAAAAAATGGATCAACACCCTGGAGCCGTCCCAATGGGGCAGCGTGGAGGCGTATTTTGAAGCCCGGGAGGATGTGACCTTTACCCTGTGCACCCCGGACGGAGCGGACTTCGGGCAGATTCACACCGGAAGCGCAAGCCCGGAAAATCCGGAGAATCTGGCGCTTTGGCTGGACACCGCCCAGACCCCCCACACCCTGAACCGCTACAGCGCCGCCTCCGGCACCTGGGTGCAGGTGCCGACCACCTGCGTCAAAATCGCATCGCCCGGCATCGGGGCGGCATTTGAAAAATATGACGGCGTGACCATCAGCGGCATTGCATCAGAGAAACTGCAATCGCTGAACGGCGCGGCGGTGATCCTTCAAAGAGGAGACGATCACATCGTCGTCACCGGCATTCTGGATGAAACCGTCACCCAGACCCCGGCGCAGGGAACGCTGCGGGTGGAAAGGCGGATGCCGGAAATGGACTTTGTCATCGAGTCGGGCAACCGGCTCTGGGGCTGCCGCTACGGCACCGCGGCGGACGGGGCGGCGGTCAACGAAATCTACGCATCCAAATTGGGGGACTTCAAAAACTGGAGCTGCTTCATGGGGCTTTCCACGGACAGCTATACCGCCTCCTGCGGCGCCGACGGCCCCTTTACAGGCGCCATCACCCATCTGGGCTATCCCCTGTTTTTCCGGGAGCACTGCATCCACAAGGTCTACGGCAGCATTCCTTCCAATTTCCAGATCCAGACCACCGCCTGCCGGGGGGTGCAGCAGGGCTGCCACAAGAGCCTTGCCATCGTCAACGCCATGCTCTACTACAAATCCCAAAACGCGGTGTGCGCCTACGACGGCAGTCTGCCCGTGGAGATTTCCCAAGCCCTGGGGGATACCGCCTACGACCGGGCGGTGGCCGGGGCGGTGGGCAACAAATACTACCTTTCCATGCGCGATGTGCAGGCGGACGCGGACTGCCTGTTTGTCTACGACACCGCAAAGGGGCTTTGGCACAAGGAGGATGACTTCCGGGCGGAGGACTTCTGCAGCTTCCGGGGAGAGCTGTACGGCATCAGCCGGGGCAAGATCCATGCCATGCTGGGCTCCGGGGAGCCGGCGGAATCCGCCGTTCCATGGATGGCCGAGACCGGCCCCATGGGTCTGGAGACCCCGGACATGAAATACATCAGTCGGATCACCCTGCGGCTTTCCATGGAATCCGGCGCGCTGGTGCGGGTGCTGGCGCGGTACGACCGGGAGGGCGACTGGGAGCTGCTGTTCTGTGTCCGCTGCACCCGGCTGCGCAGCTTTTCCCTGCCCATCCGCCCCAGACGGTGCGATCATCTGCGCCTGAGAATTGAGGGCGAGGGCGGCGTGAAGCTGTACGCCATCACAAAAACCATGGAGAAAGGAAGTGAACTGCCGTGAGTACACAGATCCGCTATCCCAACATCACCGCCCCGGATACGGAGGGGAAGCTGCGGCAAATTCAGAGCTATCTGTATCAGCTGGCAGAGCAGCTGAATGTGGCGCTGCGGGCGCCGGAGCAGGCAAAAGAGGAGAAAAACCATGAATGAAAAAAATGAAATCCGCTATGGTTCTCAGGGAAGCGATGTGACGGAGCTTCAGAAGCTGCTGAACGGCAATGGCTACAAACTGGACGAGGACGGCGTCTTCGGGGAGCAAACCCGGAGCGCCGTGAAGGACTATCAGCAAAAGAACAATCTGACTGTGGATGGAATTGTCGGTTCAAACACATGGGAAGCGCTGACGAAGGCATCCGCCCAAACCGGCAGGGAAGCGGGCTTTTCCTACGCGCCCTATACGCCCGGTCAGGCGGTTACCCAGGCGCAGCAGCTGCTGCAGCAGCAGGAGGCGGCAAAGCCCGACGGCTACAGCGCCCAGTGGCAGAGCCGGATTGACGAGCTGGTGCAGAAGATCCTGAACCGGGAGGACTTTTCCTACGATCTCAATGCCGACGCCCTCTATCAGCAGTACAAAGATCAGTATGTGCGCGGCGGGCAGCTTGCCATGCTGGACACCATGGGGCAGGCGCAGGCCATGACCGGAGGCTACGGCAACTCCTATGCGCAATCGGCCGGTCAGCAGGCCTACGAGTCTTATTTGCAGCGGCTGAATGAGGTGGTGCCGGAGCTGTACAATCTGGCGCAGGATCGCTACAAGCAGGCCGGACAGGCGCTTGCCGACCAGTACGCACTTTTGAGCGACCGGGAAGCTGCCGACTACGGCCGCTATCAGGATCAGCTCAGCGCCTGGCTGCGGGAGCGGGACTACTTGTCCGGCCGGTACGACACCGAGCGGCAGTACGATTACCGGCAGTACCTGAACGATCTGAACTTTGCCTACGGGCAGGAACGTGACAGGGTATCCGACGAGCAGTGGCAGGCGGAATTCGACGAGTCCGTGCGCCGGTATAACCACGACAAGGGCATCGGCAGCTCCGGCAAGGGCAGCAGCGGCTCCGGCAAGGGCGGCTACAGCGACGAATCCAAACAGCGCCAGCAGCTGCTGGTGGCGGCGGGGTATGATGTCCCCATCAACGGCTACTGGGACGCCGCAACGGACAAGGCGTGGACGGAGTACGTGGGGCAGCTGGATGTGCCCACCACCACCTACGCCCGGGTGGCAAACGCCGCGGCCGCCATGGTGCGGCACGGGGAGAGCAAGACCGCCATTTCCAAGTATCTGAATCAGGCGCTGGCCAGAGACAATTATCGACCCACCCTGTCGGTGCAGGAGGATCTGGAGGCGCTGCGCTCCGCCTTCGTGGGCTCCGGCAGATGATAGGGAGCTTCGGAAAGGAGGATGCGGCATGATGATGCAGGGCAATGCCTGCAATCTGGGGATCTTCATCTTAAACAACGCCGGAAGCCCCGTGACCCCGGAGGATGTGCGTGATGTGGAGATCACCGTCGGGCAGCTGCGCAAGACCTACGCCGGGTCCCAGCTGTACTATCAGGACGGGCGCTGGATGTTCCCGCTGACCCAGCAGGAGACCTTTCGCTTCCGGCCGGCGGTGGTGCCGGCGCAGGTGCGGGTGGTATGGAAAAACGGCGCCATCGAGGGCAAGCCCCTCTACGGTGTGCGCATGGAGGAAAGCATCAGCAAGGAGGTGCTGTGATGGCATTGTTTGACGGCGACGGCGGCAGCCTGTCCGTGACCCTGGACGGCCCCTTCGGCAGCGTGGGCGCGCCCACCAAGCTGACGGAGGTGGCGCTGCCGGCGTCCGGCTGGAAGGGGGCGGAAAGCCCCTATTCCCAGGTTGTGGCGGTGGAGGGGGTCAGCGCGGGCAGTATGGTGAATTTGCAGCTAAGCCCATGGCAGCTGGAGCAGCTGCGCGGCATGGAGCTTGCCTTTACCACGGAAAATGACGGCGGCACGGTGACCGTGTTCGCCATCGGCGACCGGCCTGACGGGGACTTCGTCCTGCAGGCCAGCATTGTGGAGGTGACGGTATGATCATCAGGGGCAACACGGTGGGCACCCCCATGCCCCGGTCCGACTACGCGCAAGAAGACCCCAAAGCGGCGGATTACATCAAAAACAAGCCCGACGCGGCCATTCAGCGGGCGCAAAAATGCGCGGATCAGGCGCTGGCGGCGGTGGAAGCGGCCAGGGCGGAAGCAAAGTCCTACACCGACGCGGCGCAGGCGGAGGCAGGCGCCTACACGGACACCGCGAAAGCGGAAGCCAAGGCCTACACGGATACCGCGAAAGCGGAAGCCAAATCCTACACGGACAGCAAACGGCTTGTTTTGACAGCTGTCATTGCCGCAGAAAACTGGGTCAGTGACAGTACGCTTTATGTAAATCAAGTCACCGTTGCCGAGTTAAAAAGCAGCGATATGCCGCACATTGTTCCATCGTATAATTGGGAATCAGGTACTCCGTATACGCAAAAAGAGGCATGGGACAAGGTAAGCTATGCCACATCATTAGATGGGGCTATTAACTTTGTAGCGTTAGAAGATTTGCCGACTACGGATATTCCGATTCAGATTGAGGTGATTCGTTAATGGGAACCTGTTTTTTGCATGGAAACGGCGGCGGTGCTGCTCTGAATTTTAAGGTCGTGGGCGGCACCACCCAGCCTGCAAGCCCCAAGGAGAATACCATCTGGGTCAACACCGAAACTGCTGTCACCGGCTGGTGCATTTCTCCGGCGGCTCCGTTAAGCCCGGCAGCCGGTATGGTATGGATCATGAACGACACAAGAAGCGCGATTTCACTGAACGCGCTGAAAAAGAATTCCATCATGATCTGGCCGCTGTCGGCAAAGCAGTACACGGGCAGCGCGTGGGTGGACAAGAGTTCCATGATCTATCAGGGCAGCGCGTGGAAGGACTTTGTCAACTGGAGCAAATACATCGTCAATGCCGGTACTTACAAGCTGGCGATGAAGGCCGAAGGACGCGCATGGGATAGCTCGTGGTCTGCAAACACATTCACCGTGACACAGAATGCAAGCTCCATCACCTTCAAGCACAAGTCCGGCACGGGTATGGTTTACTGGGGACCCTTTGATCTGACCAATGCCTCCACCTTGACGATTCAGGGGGATTTCAGCGGGAGGAACAGTAATCGCAACACCTACTATCAGCTGAGCGTGTGGAGCGCCATCGGCACCTATGTGCCAACCAACCGGGTGGCGGTCAAACAGCTGGGAGACACCGGCGCGTCGGTGGATGTCTCCTCCCTTTCCGGCAGCTATTACGTCGGCTACACCGTCGCAGACTCCGGAACCGAGATCGTGACCAACTTCTTTATCGCGTAATGGGGGTGTTTGCATATGAAAATTTATATCGATTCCGACTGTAAATGCCACGCCTCCAACCCGGAGGGCGTTTACACCATCGTGGAGACAGATTTCTTTGACGGTAAATGTCGGGAACTCATCGAGGGCTACCGCTTTGTTCCATCCGGCCAGAGCTGGACACGGGAGGACGGCGAGGTGTTTACCGGGGAGATGGTCGCACCGTGGAAGGATTACGCCGGGCTGGACGCGGCGCAGCGGGAATATGAGCGGCAGCTGCTTGCGGATATGCAGGCGGCTCTTGAAATGCTGGAGGTGACACCTGATGAAGAAGTGGCGTAACGGCGCGAAAAAACGGCTGGCGGAGATTCAGGCGGCGCAGGACGCGGCGCAGGATATGCGCAAAATCGCTGCCGCCTTTGCCGGGCTGCCCGCCGGACAGCTGAAAAAGGTGCTGACGGAGGACATCCTTGCAATTCTGGCAAAGTACGGGGTGGAAATCTAAAGAGGAGTGGTAAATATGAGCTGCACAAGAGAAAAAATCCTTGAGAAGGCGAGAAGCTGGATTGGCTTCAAAGAATCCGACGGAAGCCACAGGGATATTATCAATGTTTACAACGCACACAAGCCACTGGCAAGGAG
>JAQXNO010000045.1 GCA_029098045.1 Bacillota bacterium | reverse complement strand
ACTACTACTGGAAGCTGTACACAGGGTCGGGGCTGTTTGACCCGGACAAAAAGTACCGGGATTATTCCCCGCAGGAGCGGAATCTTCTGCTCTACGCCAGCAGAGAACCGGGCTGCCCCCGGGTGCATAAGCGGGTGGAGGGCATCAAAACACAGTTTCAACGCCTGTGCCTGATGAAAGGCCCCGAGGAGCAGAGCGACCACACGCTGCGCAAGCTCAATCAGTTCATGGAGGAATGCACCTGCCCGGCGTGCCACGGCCGGCGGCTGAATGAAAAGAGCCTTTCCTGCAAGGTGGCAGGCTACAGCATCGACCAGATGTGCGCCATGGAGTTTACCGAGCTGGTAAGGGTTCTGAACACCGTCACGGATCCCAGAGCGGCCACCATCGTGGACGCCCTGACTGCTTCTTTGACCCGCATGATCGACATCGGTCTGCCGTACCTGTCCATGGATCGGGAATCCTCCACCCTTTCCGGCGGCGAAGCCCAGCGCCTGAAGCTGGTGCGCTACATGGGCAGCTCCCTCACCGGCATGACCTACATCTTCGACGAACCCAGCACCGGCATGCACCCACGGGATGTATACCGTATGACCAGACTTCTGCAAAGCCTGCGGGACAAGGGCAACACCGTTCTGGTGGTGGAGCACGACAAGGATGTGATCTCCATTGCCGACGAGGTCATCGACGTCGGACCGCTGGCGGGCAGACACGGCGGCGAGATTCTGTTTCAGGGAAGCTATGAAGCGCTGCTTCTGTCCGGGACAAAAACCGGAAACGCCATGAAACAGACAACCACGCTGAAGGAGAAGGTGCGGATGCCGAAGGACTATCTCCCGGTGCGAAATGCCTGCGTCCACAATCTGAAACATGTGTCGGTGGACATTCCTCTGGGTGTGCTGACGGTGGTCACGGGCGTGGCGGGCTCCGGCAAAAGCTCCCTGATCCGGGACGTGTTTGCCAAACAGTATGCCGACCGGGTGGTGCTGGTGGATCAGTCCCCGGTGACAGCCACAGGCAGATCCACGCCTGCCACGTTCCTGGGCTTCTTTGATGAAATCCGAAAGGTCATGGCGGCGGAGAACGGTGTGGAAGCCGCGCTGTTTTCCTTTAACAGCAGGGGCGGCTGTCCGGCCTGCGGCGGACGGGGTCAGATTGTCACGGAGCTGGTGTTTATGGACCCGGTGACCACCACCTGCGAAGCCTGTGAAGGAAAAAGGTACAGCCGGGAAGCGCTGTCCTACCGGTATCGGGGAAAGAACATCGTGGAGATTCTGGAGATGTCTGCCGGGGAAGCGTATGAATTCTTCGGCGACAACCGGAAGCTGCGCAAGGCGCTGGGGGCAATGCTGGAAGTGGGTCTGCCGTATCTGTCTCTGGGTCAGCCGCTGTCCACCCTCTCCGGCGGCGAGCGCCAGCGGGTGAAGCTGGCAAAGTATCTGGACAAGAAGGGCAACATCTATGTGCTGGACGAGCCCACCACGGGTCTGCACGCTTCCGATGTGCAGAAGGTCATGGAGCTGCTGGACAGTCTGGTCGATCGGGGCAACACCGTCATTGTCATCGAGCACAATCTGGATGTGATGAAGCAGGCGGACTACCTGATCGACGTGGGACCCGACGGCGGCACGGCCGGCGGAGAGATCGTCTTTGCCGGTACACCGGCGGAAATGGCGGAACGCAGCCATACCATTACGGCGGAATATCTCAGAAAAGCACTGTAAGGCACATGGGAGATTCCTTCCGGCGCGGTGCGCAATGAGGCAGGAACCTCCGTATGTTCAAGGCTTTTCGCCTGTTTCGCGTTGGAACCATATGCAGTTTCCCTTGTTTTTGCTCTGATGAGGCGGAACAAGGGAAACGTTTTTTTGAGGGCAGACAAGAAACTGGCAAAATAGCAAAAAAAGCCACGTCCAATTTGACAGCCGGTACAAATCTCGGAGGGAATTGCCAAAATTGATTTATATTATATTGACAAAACGGCACCCTCACGGCTATAATAAATATGTTAGTTTAGCGTTAAACTTAACAACGCGAACCAAGACCGTTTGAATCACAGGATCATAGGAGGTAAACCATGAAAAAGTTTTACAGAATCATTTCATTGCTTCTGGTTATGGGCATCCTGCTGGCAGGCTGCGGTGGTGCCGGAACGGTGACGGACGAACCCGCATACACCAGCTCCGCCGAAGTAATCGGCGAGCTGAGCGGGATGTCTTCGGAGGTCATCGACCCGGATCTGACCTGCACGATCACATTGGGCAACTGGCCTGCCGACACGGCCCCGGAATCCGAGCGGGCGCTGTTTGACGGCTACAAGGCCACCATGGAAAAGCAGTATCCCAATGTAACACTGGTGCCCGACTATTTTTCCTATACCCTGAGCAACTACGTACCGATGGCCAAGGGCGGTACCGCGCCCAGCATCTTCCAGCCTCCCTTTACGGACCCGCAGCTGCTGATCAGCCAGGGACTGGTGGGCGATGTCACGGACGCGCTGGAGGCCGTGGGCGTTCTGGACAAATTCAGCCCTGCCTACTACGAGATGCTGGCTGATGAGAACGGACGTATTTATGGCCTTCCGCGGGACGGCTATGTGCTGGGCCTGCACATCAACGCGGCACTGTTCCGGGAGGCAGGACTTGTGGATGAGGAAGGACTTCCCCTTTACCCCACCACGCTGCAGGAGCTGGCGGAATACGGTCAGATCATTCGGGAAAAGACAGGAAAGGCCGGTCTGGTGTTCCCGGCCAGTGAAACCTACGGCGGCTGGCTGTTTACCAATATTGCCTGGAACTTCGGCTGTGTCGGTGAAAACGCTCTGGAATATCAGGACGAGACCGGCCGTTGGGTCTGCAATTTCACCTCCGACGAATGCATCGCGGCAATGAACTACATCCGCGATCTGCGCTGGACCTATGACATTCTGAACGTGGACGCCACCACCACCGACTGGGCCGGTTCCCACTCTCTGCTGGGCACCGGTGAGGCTGCCATGAACTTCGCCGCCGATGACTCTGTGGATCAACCCACCGCCAACAAGGGACTGCCTGTTGGGGACTTCGCGCTGGTTCCCTTCCCGGCAGGCCCGGAGGGACGCTATGCGCTGGCCGGAGGCACCTGCTATATGTTCTCTCCCGACATTACCGGCGATCAGGCCACGGCGCTTATGGCCTACCTGAAGATTCTGGGCAAGCTGCCCTTCCTGGATGATGACATCATTGCCGGTATGCGTGCTGACTATGCCGCCAAGAAAGACCGGGGCGCGCCTGTGCTGCCTGCCATCAGCGCCTGGAACGACGAAGATTACAATGCCGCGAAGCAGGCGATTATCGAGCAGTACTGCAATGTGGATATGCGCCTGTATGACGATTTCTTCGGTTCCATCTCCGAAGGTACCATTACGCTGCGGGCAGAAGAACCTGTGTTCGCCCAGCAGCTGTACCGGGAGCTGACCTCCGTGATTCAGCGCCTGATCACCCGGGAGAATGCCGATGTGCTGAAGGCATTGACCGAAGCCCAGGAATCCTTCCAGGAGTATCTGGACGACGAAATCAACAACGCGTAATCCGTTTTCGGGTCACACCTGCCGGCATCCAAGTGCCTTGCCGGCAGGTGCTGCGCCATTCACTTCATTTACCCTGGAGGTGTCCGTTGTGAACAGCCGGAAAAAAGCAATTACATTATCGGGAAAGCGGACGGAAGCTGTCAAAGCCTGGCTGATTATGCTGCCCGGTCTGATCCTGATGACCTTCTTCGTCTGGGAGCCGCTGCTGGAAAGCATCCGCATGAGCCTTTACAAAACCGAAAATGTGGAATTGGTGGAGTTTGTGGGGCTGGATAATTTCATCAGCGTCGTCACAAAATCCAATTTCACGCAGGCACTGCTGAATACCTTCGGATATACCTTCTGGTCGCTGGTCATCGGCTTTCTGCTGCCCATTTTTCTGGCCATGCTGATTGGCGAGACCGTCCGGGGGAAGGGCTTCTTCCGCACCGCCGCGTATCTTCCCAATATGCTGCCGGGTCTGGCGGTGATCATTTTGTGGTCCGCGTTCTTTTCCGGCGGGCAGAACGGTGTCCTGAACATACTGCTTAGCAAATTGGGCATCCCGGCGCAAAGCTATCTGACCCGGGCAGAATGGGTCAAGCCCATCATCATCTTCATTGCTACCTGGAAGGGCGCGGGCGCCACGGCGCTGATCTATATGGCCAGCATGGCCAGCGTCAACGCGGAGTTGTATGACGCAGCCGTCATCGACGGAGCGGGCGTTCTGGCCCGGGTGCGCCACGTTCTGCTGCCTTCCATCAAAAAGCTCACCGGCACCATGCTGATTCTGCAGATCATCTCCGTGTTCCAGATCATGTATGAACCCATGGTTCTGACCAAGGGAGGCCCCGACAACGCTTCCCTGTCCATCATGCAGCTGATGTGGCAGTACGCCTTCGGCGGCACCATGAATTATGGCAAGGCCTCTGCGGTGGCGGTCATCGTCACGCTGATATTGCTGGTTCTGACCGCGATCTATTCCTATTTCGACCGCAAAGAGTCCGATTGGGCATAAGGAAGGATGTGAAAGCATATGAAAAAGCTTCCCCGTACCGGTGTCATCCGGGACTATGATATGCATTCCGTTTCCGTGAAAATCGGCTATGCGTTCATTTACATCCTGTGTGCCGTCATGGTGATCTTTGCTCTGTTTCCCCTCGTTTGGGTGGTGCTTGCCGGCTTCAAGGATCTGAAGGAATTCATGTCCAGCACCTCCATTCTTCCGAACTCCTTCAGCCTGTCGCTGTTTTTGAAAACCTGGGATCAGCTGGGCATTGCCAGAAACTATCTGAATTCGCTGATTTCCGTAGCCGGCAGCGTGGTGTGCGCTCTGGTGTTCAACGGCCTGCTGGGCTACGGCCTGGCGATTCTGAAGCCGAAGGGCTACGGTTTTGTGAAAAAGCTGGTGATGCTCTCCCTGCTGATGCCCACGACCATCAGCATCGTCCCCCTGTTTATGAACATCCAGCGGCTGGGCATGGGCAACAGCTTTCTGCCCCTGTGGCTGTCCTACGGCGCCAATGCCATGTATGTGGTGCTGTTTGTTCAGTTCTTCGAATCCCTGCCCGGCTCCATGATCGAGGCCAGCCGTATCGACGGCTGCACGCCGCTGCAGACCTTCTTCCGGATTGTGATGCCGCTGTCCAGACCAATCTGCGCCGTGGTCACGATTTTCGCCATTAACGCCTCCTGGTCCGACTTCCTGCTGCCGTATCTGGTGCTGCGGGGCGGCAGTATGCAGACAGTTATGGTGCGCCTGTTCGTCTTCAGCACGGAGCAGACGGTAAACGCGGACGCGATGATGCGCTCCGTTGTGTTCTCCATGATTCCGCCCATTATTCTGTTTGTCCTGTTCCAGAAGCAGCTGACGGAGAACTCCGTATCCTCCGGAATCAAGGGCTGACAGCGGATTTGAGAAGGTGAGGTGTTTTCATGGCTAAGGTGGCTGACATTTATTTCAAGGTGGACCCGTGGAAGATCATCGAGGAGGGCTTTGATCCTGCCTATTCCCGGGTCAGCGAATCCGTTTTTTCACTGGCAAATGAAGGCATTGGTGCAAGAGGCTTTTTCGAGGAAGGCGGCAGTGTGGACAGCCTTCGCGGATGCTATTGCAACGGTGTTTACGATATCGAACAGATCGGGCGCTCCTACCGGGGCATCGTGGAAAAGACCCATTTCATGATTCCTGCCGCGGACTGGCTCATGACGGAGCTGACTCTGGACGGCGAGAAGCTGGATTTGGGGCAGGTTTCCTTCCGCAATTTCCGCCGGGAGCTGGATATGCGCGCCGGAACGCTGAAAAGAAGCTTCATCTGGCAGACGGCATCGGGCAAAGCACTGCGGGTATGTTTCCTGCGTTTTCTCGACATGGAACACCGGGAGCGGGCTTACCAGCGCATCACGCTGGAACCGCTGAACTTCTCCGGCGCGGCAGAGCTGAAAAGTGGACTTTCCTTCCGGAGTGTACATGAAGGACGCGGAATCTGCTTCTGGGGGCAGACCCGGCAGGCGGCGGACGGGAGCCGTCTGTGCCTGCAGTCACACACCACACACTCCAATCAGGAGGTCTTTGCCGGTGCGGTTCTGGAGCTTCCCGGCAGCGCGGCTGCGGTGTCCGGGGAAAGAAGCATCCAATTGTGCTGCACCGTTCCTCTTGTGCAGGGACAGGCACAGCACATCGACAAGCGGGTTGTGGTGCTCTATGACGGCAGTGCCGGTGACGTGCTTTGGGCGAAGGGTCTGAAGGCCCTGGAGGAAAGCGAAACCATCACGCTGGAGCAGGCGCTGGACGCCCAGAGGGACTATTGGAACGCATATTGGAACGTCTCCGATATTCAGATTGTGGCTGCCGGGGACAATCCGCAGACCGCCGCGTCCGTTTCCGCGGAGCAGCAGGGCATCCGCTTCTGCAGCTTTCAGCTTGCCCAGACCTACAACGGCGGCAGTATGCGCCATAATATCGGCGCCAAGGGTCTGACCGGCGAGGCTTACAACGGCCATGCCTTCTGGGACACCGAATCCTGCTGCCTTCCTTTCTATCTCTTTACAAACCCCGCAGCGGCCAGGGCTTTGCTGCTGTTTCGCTACAATACCCTTCCCATGGCGCTGGAACGGGCCAAAATGCTGGACTGCCGGGGCGCCTGCTATCCCATTGCCACCCTCAACGGTGACGAGGCCTGTTCTCTGTGGCAGCACGCCAGTCTTCAGCTGCAGCCCAGCACCGCCGTTGCATACGGAATCTGGCACTATGTCCATCTGACCGACGATCAGGATTTCCTGTGGGACTTTGGCGCCGAGATGCTGCTGCAGATTGCCCGTTTCCAGGAAAGCCGGGTGGGCCGCAGCGCCAAAACCGGGCTGTACGGCTTCTATGGCGTCATGGGCCCGGACGAGTTCCACATGATGGTCAACAACAACGCTTACACCAACTACATGGGTATGCGTACCCTTTCCTATGCGAGACAGGTGCTGCGCCGGATGCAGGCGCAGCAGCCGGAGCGCTATGGGGCGCTGCGGGAAAAGACGGCTTTCCGGGAAGCGGAACTGGATCGCTGGCAGGAGATTGCGGAGCATATGTATCTGCCCCAGGGCGCGGATGGGCTGTTTGAGCAGCACGACGGGTTCTTCGACCTGCCCCATACGGACATCGGCTCCATCCCGGTCAGTGAGTTCCCGCTGTACGAGCACTGGTCCTACGACCGCATCTACCGGACGGATATGATCAAGCAGCCGGATGTACTGATGTTCCTGTATCTTTACAATTCCTCCTTCTCCATGGATGTCAAGCGCGTCAATTACAACTTCTACCAGAGCCGCACCATCCACGAATCCTCCCTGTCTCCTGCCATTCATTCCATTCTGGCCGCGGAGCTGGGACAGATGGATGAGGCCGTCCATCTCTTCGGCTATGCCACCCGGCTGGATCTTGACAACTACAACCGCAACACCCGGGAGGGTCTGCACATCACCAGCATTGCCATGGCATGGGCCAACATCGTCTACGGCTTCGCGGGTCTGCGCAGCGACGGGGATATTCTCAGCTTCTGTCCGCGGCTGCCGGAGCGCTGGAAGGCGCTGACCTTCTCCATTTCCTACCGCGGAAGTGTTCTGAAGCTGCGCATGGAAACCGGGAAGACCACGTTCCATGTCGTGGAAGGTGCACCCATTCCGGTGCGTATCTACGGCAAGCTCCATACGCTGGGCGCACAGGCGCTGGAGATTTCTCAACCCTAAGGAACCTCTGAATAAATCGTCTTCGGCTGAGCACCGGATCTTCTGCTCTCTCCGTGCAGTTTGGAAAATCAGAAATACATACAGTATTCCTCGATTTTCCAAACTTTCTGAGGAAGCAGAATCTCTCGCTGTCAGCTATTGCCGATTCATCAGAGTTTCCCTAACACACAAAAAACGTATCCTCCTGCTGCCGCTGCGCAGGAGGATACAATTTTCAGGAGGTAACATGGAAAAGCTTTGGTTTCTAAAAAGGAGCGGCTATGACCCCCGGAGCGTTGTCTCCGACGGCAACCGCTTTCTGATTGCCAACGGATATATGGGCGTCCGGGGCACCGTGGAGGAGTCGGGCAGCGACGCCTGCCCGGCGGTCAATCTGGCCGGTGTCTATGACCGGTATGGCAGCCGCTGGCGGGAGCCTGTCAACGCCCCCAACGGCCTGTTTGTCAAGGTTTTTGTAAACGGAAAGCCCATGGCGCTGGGGGAGGCGGAGGCGGTCAGCCACAGCCTTGCAATCTCCTACCGTCACGGCATTTTCAGCCGCGACACGGATTTCGGCGCCGTGTCCCTCAGCAGCCGGCGCATCGCATCCATGGCGCAGCCCCACCTGCTGGCATCCAATATGCAGCTGCGCTTTGACGTGGACTGTCAGGTTACGCTCTGCACCGGCATTTCCGCCGACATTTGGGACATTAACGGCCCCCACCTGTTTGAATACCGCTTTGAAACCGGGGATACGCTGCTTTGCGAAGCGGTGACCGGGGAAAAGAAAATCCCCGTTGCGGTGGCCCAGTGCGTCAGGCGCGATTTTGACGCGGTGGAAACCTGTGAATCCGGGGAGGGAGGCGTCATGCGGACGCTTCGATTCTTCGCCCAAAAGGGCGCGGTGTTTTCTCTGGACGCGTTCGCCGCAGTCTACACCGGACTGGATACCGATACCCCTGCAAGCGCGGCAGAAGCCCTCGCATCCGCCGCGCGAGAGGTTGGCTTTGATGACTGCCTGAAGCAAAACTGCGCCGCATGGGAGCGCATTTGGGAAAGCAGCGCCGTGGATTTGGAAGGAAACGACGAAGCGGCTCTTGCGCTCCACGCAAGTCAGTATTACTTAAACAGCATTGCCCCCCGCCATGCCGGGAATCTGTCCATCCCCGCCCGCGGACTGTCCGGGCAGACCTACAAGGGCGCTGTCTTCTGGGACTCCGAGATTTTCCTGTTCCCCATGTTTGTCCACACCCAGCCGGAGGTGGCGAATTCTTTGCTGCGCTACCGCATCGAAACCCTGCCCGGGGCGCTGAAAAAGGCTGCAGAGTATGGCTATCGGGGCGCGTTTTACCCATGGGAGAGTCAGGAGGGCGGCGAAGAGGGCTGTACCAATTTCAATGTGGTGGATGTGTTTACCCACCGCCCTGTGCGTACCTATTTCCGGGACAAGCAGATTCATATCAGCGCGGACATTGCCTATACCATGCGGCAATACTACGAGATCACCGGGGATCGCAGCCTGCTGGAAGAGGGCGGCGCGGAGGTCATGCTGCAGTGCGCCCGCTTCTATCTGAGCCGGGCGACCCGGCATCTGGACCGGGACAGCGTGGATTTTGCGGATGTGATCGGGCCGGACGAGTACCATGAGCGGGTCACCAACAACGCCTTTACCAATGAGATGGCGCGGCACTGCATGGAAAGCGCGCTGGCTCTGGAAGAAATCTTTGCGGACTGCCCGGCGCGCCTGCACAGCCTGATTGAAAAGCTGGACTATGGGTGTGACTGGAAGCGGCTGAAGGAGGTGGCCGGCCGCATTCGCAAGCCCCGGGAGAAAAACGGTGTCATCGAACAGTTTGACGGCTACTTTGCTCTGGAGGACTGCAGTCTGGATACGGTCAGAAGCCGCGTGTGTGATCCCCGGGAGTATTGGGGCGGCGACCACGGTGTTGCCGGTACCACCCAGATCATCAAACAGGCGGACGTGATTGCCCTGATGGCGCTGCTCCCGCAGCAATACGACACCGCGGCCGTTGCCGCCAACTGGGATTACTACGAAGGCCGCACAGAACACGGCTCCAGCCTTTCCGCCTGTATGTATGCGCTGACTGCCTGTCGGATCCATCGTCTTGATTGGGCGTGGGAGCTGTTTTTGCGGTCTGCCTCCATAGACATCCAGGGCGGCGGCAAGCAATGGGCGGGCGAAATCTACATCGGCGGAACACACCCGGCCTCCAACGGCGGCGCGTGGATGATCGCGGTACTGGGCTTTGCGGGACTGCGGGTGCAAAAGGGCAGGCTGGAGCTGCATCCCAACCTGCCGGAGCAGATCACCTGCCTGCGCTTTCCCGTGACAATCGGCGGCAGGCGGCTTCACATCACGGTGACCCACGACGGCTGGACTGCCGAGGAAGCATCATAAAAATCGCACCGCAGTTTCGGGCAGAAACTGCGGTGTTTGTACTGCTTAGATTTTCTCAGGAATCTCTGAAAGGCTGTGGATTGCAATTTCGGTTTTTTCGTATGTGGCGGCGTCGCCGATGCCGATGGCCGTAAAGCCGCCGGCCACAGCCGCGTCGATTCCTGCCGTCGCGTCTTCAACCACGGCGCAGTCGGCAGGCGCCAGGCCGATAAACGCTGCGGCCTTCAGGAACACCTCCGGGTCCGGCTTGGAGCGGGTGATGTTGGTGCCGTCCGACACGGCATCAAAGAGGGGAGCCAGCCCGGTCAGGCGCAGGATCAGCTTTGTATTTTTGCTGGAGCTGCCGACAGCCAGCCGGAACCCCCTTGCCTTCAGCGCACACAGCGTTTCCCGCACCGCGGGCTCCACCGCATCAGGGGTCAGGCTTTGCAGCAGTGCCCGGTAACGGTCGTTTTTGCGCGTCGCCAGCGCCTCCTTTTCTGCGGCTGAGAAGGGACGGGTGCTTTTTTCCAGAATGATCTCCAGCGATTCCATGCGCGAGACACCCCGCAGCCGGTTGTTGACGGTGCGGTCAAAGGGGACGCCCAGCTCATCCGCGACGGATTTCCAGGCTGCGTAGTGCATCTCGTCGGTGGACAGCAGCACGCCGTCCAGGTCAAAAATAATACCCTGTTTCATGTATTTCCTTTCTTATGCGTTCAGGTTCCGAACGCTCTCCCGTTCCACCAGTGTCACTGGCAGGATGACGCAGCGCGTGTCAACCGGCTCGTTTCGGATCTGTGCCAGCAGCATATTCATGGCCAGAATGCCCTTGCGCTCAATGTCCTGATGGATGGTTGTGAGTCCGGGATTGGTCAGCTTGCTGAGGAAATTGTCGTCAAAGCCCACGATGGATTTGTCTTCGGGAACCCGAACACCCTTCTGGCGCAGACCTGCCATGATACCGGCGGCCAGAATATCCGCAGAGGCCACGATGCCGGTGATTTCCGGCCGCCGGCTGAGCACATGTCCCAGCTTGCAGCCCTCTTCCACGGTGATCTCCTGGGTGAACACCCGGGAGGGGTCAAAGGGAATTCCGTATTCCTCCAGCGCCCGGCAGTAGCCCTGAAAGCGCTTTTCCACAACGCCCCCCGGCTGAATGGTGGGGGAGGCAAAGGCGATCACCCGGTGGCCATTGTCCAGCAGGTGTTTGGTGGCCATGTAGGCGCCCTTTTCGTCCTCCAGACCCACGTTGTATACATCGGGCAGATCGATATAGCTGTCGATGAGCACGAAGGGAATATTCAGATTCCGGGTATATTCGAAGAAATCATCCTGGAACATACCGGTCATAATCACGCCGGACAGACGCCAGCTGCGGCTCAGAGAATCCAGTGCCTGGGAGTCCTCCACGGAGCGAACCATCATGAAGTAGCCCTCTTCCCGGGTTCTCCGCTCCACGCCCTCCACAAAGCTGCTGAGGAAGGGGTCACTCATGGTGCTGCCCAGATTCTGAACCGTCAGGTGGGTGATCACGCCGATGATGGAAGAGGAGTCCTTGGCCAATGTGCGCGCCGTCATGCTGGGAACATAGTTGCGCCGTTCGATGATCTCCCAGATTTTCGCCACCCGTTCCGGGGAAACCCGGCTGGTTCGATTGTGCACCACATTGGATACGGTGGTAATGCTGACACCGGCTTCCGCAGCAATATCTTTCAATGTGACCATGCTAACATCTCCTTGCAATATTCCATCAGTATACCATTTCCGCGAAGCGATTGCAAGCTTTTTTCAACTGTTTCCGTTGGTATTTTCAATAAATCGCGCGAAAAACAGGGGGCAGCATTGCTGCCCCCTGTGCCGTGATGATTTGCTGAGAGAAATCAGCCCAGATCCGCCAGGTAATCCCTGATGGGCAGGTCGGCAGGCTTGCCGGTTTCGGCAGCAGTCATGCCGGCCTGAATGGTGGAGGAGTCGGTGGTATCCACAGGGGCAACAGGCTCGGAGAAGTAGATCTCATCGACCCAGATGACGCAGGGCGCGAAGGCGCGGATATGGAAGGCATTGGTCATGCCGGGGAAGCCGGAGGCTTCCAGATCGATGACCAGATCCTGCCACTCGGTGGTGATCACGGGATGGGTGCCGTCAGCCAGCACCAGATCACTGAGGCGGGCGGCGTAGAACTTGGCGTCTTCGGGATGCCAGTCCATAATCAGTCTGGCTTCCTCGCCGCCGGCTTCACCCTTGACACGGATGGTCAGGTACTTGCAGAAGGAGATGCCGTCCAGGGACCACATATCAATGGCTTCACCCCAGTTGCCCATCCAGTCGCCCGCTGCGGCGTAGTAGGCATCCTCACTGTCGTAATCCTCGGCACTGTATGCCTTGGGACGGTAGTCCAGCTTGATGGCGCCGTCCTCGTTCTTGGCGCGCAGGTTTGCCCAGTTGTCCCACCAGATGTTGGCACCGTTGGGGCCGAATTCGGGCTTGGCGTTGGGATCGCGGTCGTCGAAGTTGTCCCACAGGATCTTGTTGATGCTTTCCACATATTCCTTGATGGGCAGCTCGGCGGGCTTGCCGGTTTCGGCAGCAGTCATACCGGCCTGAATGGTGGAGGAATCGGTGGCATCAATGGGGGCAACAGGCTCGGAGAAGGTGATCTCGTCCAGCCAGATGACACAGTCGGCGAAGGCGCGGATGTGGAAGGCATTGGTCATGCCGGGGAAGCCGGAGGCCTCCAGATCGATGACCAGATCCTGCCACTCGGTGGTGATCACAGGATGGGAGCCGTCAGCCAGAACCAGATCGCTGAAGCGGGCGGCATAGAACTTGGCGTCCTCGGGGTGCCAGTCCATAATCAGCTTGTTCTGCTCACCGCCGACCTCACCCTTGATGCGGATGGTCAGGTACTTGCAGAAGGAGATGCCGTCCAGGGACCACATATCAATGGCTTCGCCCCAGTTGGCCATCCAGTCGCCTGCTGCGGCATAGTAATCTTCTTCGGTGTCGTAGTCTTCGGGGTTGAATTCCTTGGGACGCATATCCAGTTTGATGGCGCCGTCTTCGTTCTTGGCGCGCAGGTTTGCCCAGTTGTCCCACCACAGGCTTGCGCCGTTGGGAGCGGTGTCGGGCTTGGCGTTGGGATCGCGGTCATCGAAGTTATCCCACAGGAAAGACTGGGGAGCCGTGACTTCGGGGGTAGTCGGGGTCTGCACAACGTCATCCGTGGGAGCGGCGGGGGGTTCTGTCGGAGCGGGGGGTGTCTGGGACTGTGCACATCCTGCCAGAGCAAGGATCAGACACATTGCGAGAACGAATGCGATGAGCTTTTTCATAATTTTCCTCCCTGTATCAGATTGTTTTTTGTAGGTTTAGCGTTAAACCTATTTGTAACTTGATTATAGTCCTTTTCCCATGAGGTGTCAAGCAGAGATTGCTGTCCGCAGCGCTAAATTATCCCGCCTGATTTTGTATAATTTGCCAATACCCCGTTGCATAGGTTGCCTATTGTGTTTTCCTTTGGCATATTGTATAATATGAATGAGAAGTTTAGCGTTAAACCTGAAACAAATTATCCAATGAGAGGAGCACGTCCCATGAACTCGAAATCAACTACCTCTGCCCGTCCGATTGTGCTGGGTGTGATTGCGGCGGTGCTGCTGACAGTGGCCATTTACATGGTTGCCTGGCCCGGCGCGCCCCGGCTGGCCTCCGGCCCGGCGGAGGGTCAGACGCTTCTGACGATCTACGAAGGGCCGAAAACCATGACAAGCTCGCAGGACGCGGTCATCACCGCAAACGGCCATGCCCTCTTTGTCTATGATGTCATGGTGAATCATCAGCATATCTGGAGCGACAATGTTCTGCCCACCTCCACACCCATGGCCAGCTTTGACTTCGACGGCGAAGTGACGCTGGACATTCAGATGCCCGGTCTGAGCAAGGCCGTGGAAAGCGCGGCGGTGCTTCCCACCGCCTGGGGGATTATTCCCGAGGTTTCCGACGGCCATGTGCGCTTTACCGTCACGGAGCCGGGACAGTACACCGTCGTTTTCAATGATGACGTGAACAAGGCCGCCCACATCTTCGCCAACCCGATCGAAACCGACGTGCCCGATCCCGACGATCCCAATGTGTACTACATCGGCCCCGGCGAGTGGACCATGGATGCCATCGTGCTGGAGGATAACCAGACCCTGTACCTGTCCGGCGGCGCGGTACTTCATTCCATCATTTCCGTCAGCGGCTCGGAAAATGTGCGCATCTGCGGCCGGGGCATCATCGACGGCAGTGATTACGCCGCCTGGAATCAGCCGGGCTCCTACGCCCGGGTGCCCATCGACCTGAACCATGCCAAAAACGTCACCGTGGAGGGCATTACGCTGGTCAACTCCAACTGCTGGAATCTGAACTCCTTTGCCTCCAAAAACGTGCAGATTGACAATGTGAAGATCATCTCCGGCCGCCAGAACGGCGACGGCTTCACCTTCCAGTCCTGCCAGAATCATACCGTCACCAACAGCTTTGTCCGCTCCTGGGATGACAGTCTGGTGCTGAAAAACTACTCCGGCTCCACCAAGGGCATCACCTTCCGGGACATTCAGGTCTGGACGGATCTGGCACAGTCCATGGAGATCGGGTATGAGACCGACAAGGGCAGAACCCTGGACCCGGAAATCAGCGATGTGCTGTTTGAAGACATTACGGTGCTCTACAACTTCCACAAGCCGGTTATCAGCATCCACAACAGCGACGATGCCTATGTCCACGACATCACCTACCGCAATATTCTGGTGGAGAACGCTTTCATGCAGGGCGACAACGGCAACAACAAACAGCTCATTGAAATGACCCTGCTGAAATCCGGCTGGTCCACAGTTACGGACGAATTCGGCTCCATCGACAATGTGCGGATCGACGGGCTGACGGTGCTGCATACGCTGGACGGCAGGGTGCCGGAATCCCGCTTCGTGGGGCATGGGCCGGACAACCGCATCACCAATGTGACCATACGCAATGTCACGATCTGCGGCGAATCGATTCGGAGCATGAAGGATCTGAAGGCCTCCCAGAATGAGTACTGTGAAGGCATTGTGGTGGAATGAGGGGAGATGGAACATATGAAGAACAAATGGAACATCATTATGATCGTGGTGATCGCCCTGTCTCTGGTTGTCATTGGCTGTGCCTGCCTGGGACTTTTCGGTCAGAGCGGCGATCCGGGACTGACCGTCGTTGCGTCCCCGGAGCAGAGCAAGCCCATGCGCCCCGGCTGCTTCCCTGATCCCACGGCCAATTACATTCCTCTGCCGGAGACGGAGAATCTGGCGGAGGGAAAGCCCGTCCTCGCCGGCGCGCATACCGATGTCTACGTCAGCACCAATGTCAACGACGGCAAGACCGATACCTACTGGGAGAGCAAGGGCTTCCCGGCTGAGATGGTGATTGACCTGCAGGACAGCCGCTCGGTTTCCACCGTGGCGGTGCTCCTGAATCCCTCCGCCATCTGGGAGGCCAGAACGCAGGAGATTGCCGTTTTCGTCAGCACCGACGGGGAGCACTTCACCGAGGCGGCACCGGCTGCCCGGTATGATTTCGACCCGAACACCGGCAACCGCATCCGCATTGACTTTGATACCGTCAGCGCGCGCTTTGTGAAGGTGGTCTTCACCATGAATTCCTCCTCCCGCACCGGCGGCGCGCAGGCAGCGGAGATCGTGGTGTACGAATAATACGAACTTTTAAGGCAACACCGCACAATTGCGTCTGCGGATCTCATCGGATCTTTTGCGCCATTTCCGCAGTTCCAAAAACGGGAAATACATACAGTATTTCCGCATTTTCGGAACTTTGAACTGGCACAAAATCTCTCGCTGCGCTTCCTTGCCGAATTATGCGGTATTGCCTTAATTAAAATCTTCAATATCAGCCTGGTCTATTGGCGCAATACTTCGTTATCGTCGCTTACCATACATCCAGTACGGCGGCGCGCCTTTTGCCTTGTCTTGCACCTTTTCTTCCGTCGCTGCTGATTGAATCTTTTCAATAAGAATTTGTATAAGACAGCACGCCCCAAAAGACCGCCGCGGGCAAATGAAATCCCGGAGCTTCCTCCTGCAGAGTGAAGCTCCGGGAATTTTTCGTTTTGAAGACGCGATCAACTATCCGTCTGCACCTTATTCAAAGGAATGGGCGACATAGGTGATGTGGTCGCCAAGTCGTTCCAGATTGGACACCAGATTGATATAGACACTGCTGATTGCGGGGGTACAGACACCGGCATTCACCCGCTCGATGTGACCGTCGATGAGCACCTTGCGGTAATGGTCGATCTTATCCTCGATGGAGTCGATGTGCGGCAGCAGCGACAGGTCGCCGGTGAGGATCAGCTCCTTGGTGAACTGGAAGAGCTTGTGGATGGTGTCCACCATCTCGCCGGTTCCGGTTGCGGCTGCTTCCGACAGGGACAGCTGATTGTCACAGATCCGGGCGGTGTACTTCACAAAGTTATCCGCGATCTCCGCGATTCTCATGATGTCAGCAACATTGTTGTGGACAATGCTGACTTCCTTTTCCGCACTCTCACCGGCAACGGCAGAGGTCTTGATGACGTAGGCCATGATCTGATTGCTCTTTTCCTGCGCCTTTTCGATCTTCGCCAGAACCTGTGATGCGGCACCCTTGTCCTTCTCACAGAAGGCTCTGAAGGCGGTATCGAAGGCATCCATGGCACAGTCGCCCAGCACCACGGTCTCCTTCTTCAGCTGTTCAATGGCCAGCGCCGGGGTGAACAGCATTCTCTCGTCCAGATAGGTGAACGCTTCGGTGGTTTGCGCTTCGGGGATGATCTTCTGGGAGATCTTCACAAAGCCCTCCGACGCAGGCAGGAAGATCACCGTACATACGACGTTGAAGAAGGTGTGGAACATGGCGATCTGGGTCGCGGGGGAGTGGAACCAGCGGCCGAAGGTGGCGTTCATAAAGCCGGGGAATGCAAGCAGCACTGCCATGAAGATCACGGAGCCGAAGGTGTTGAACATCAGGTGAATCATACTGGTGCGGCGGGCATTGGTGGCCGCGCCGAAGGAGGACATCAGCGCCGTGACACAGGAGCCGATGTTGGTGCCCAGAATGATGAACAGCATTTCATTTCCCCCGGTGCCGATGCGCAGACCGGCAACGCTCATGGCGATGATGACCGAAGTGATGGCGGAGCTGGACTGTACCAGCGCCGTCAGGGCAATGCCCAGGAAGAACAGCAGGAAGGGATTGGTGACGTTCTCGAAAATCAGCTGAATGGTATCCCGGTTTGCTTTCATGGAGTCGGACATGATGGAAAGACCCACAAAAATGAGTCCCAATCCCGCGAGGATGAAACCAACCTGACGGGTTCTTTCCTTCCTGCACATCATGGTGGTGAGGATGCCCAAACCGGCAAGCACCTGAATGTAGGTGGTAATGGGGAAGGCACTGAGGGCGGCGATCTGCGCCGTGATGGTGGTACCGATGTTGGCGCCCATGATCATGGCGGTTGCCTGAGACAGGGTGATGATGCCGATGTTGACGAAGCCGACGATCAGCACGGTGGTGACGCCGGAGCTTTGGATCAGCGCGGTGGTCAGGGCACCGATGCCCACGTTCACCAGCTTCTTTCCAGCGGTTTTGCCGAACAGCTCTTTGATTTTGTTGGTGGCAAGCTGCTCAATGTTTTCCGTCAGCAGGTGCACACCCACCAGAAACACACCGGTTCCTGCCACGAGCTTCACGATAAAAAAGAGAATGTCCTGAAGGTTCATATGCGCACGTTCCTTTCTTTGCTGTGGGAAGGTGGATGCGGCGGTGGGAGCGTAAAAAACGAGACCAATGCACAGGAAACCTGTACATGAGTCTCGTTACAAACCGATAAGCCAGACGGCAGAGCCGACAGTGATGTTGACTTAGCGCGTATCCAAAGGATACGGAACTACTCCCCCACGCAAGATGTATGAATCTATACCCATAGAGTACCATGGATTGTCCGTGAACGCAAGAGGTTTTTTGGCATTTTTCACCGCGCCTTGGCTCTCCCTACGGGCAGTGAAGCGTAGAGGGCGGCCGGACGCCCAGGCGGCATGCACCCCCGAAAACCAGAAACCCCGGGCGCATTCGCATCGGCGCGGCAGCGCCCGGGAGTTTTGGGCTTCGTGGCTGCGTGCCGCATTTTTCGTAGGGGACGATGCCCACATCGTCCCAAAATCGAAATGATGACACGGTTTGCAAACTTTTTCTACACGCTGCGCCGGTGCCGGAATCAAAATTTGCCGGGATTGCGCGGCTTCGCAGAAAAAGTACCTGCTTTTCCGGCTGGCGGGTATTCCCATCGGCCATTTTTTGAATCTTTTAAATGAAAATCAGTAAGAGAAACATACCCCCCATTTCCGTAACAGCGGAAATGAGGGGGGTTGCCTGTCAAGAATATCCCAATACAGGTTCCGCGT
Source organism: Bacillota bacterium (assembly GCA_029098045.1). Classification (GTDB taxonomy): domain Bacteria; phylum Bacillota; class Clostridia; order Oscillospirales; family Oscillospiraceae; genus Faecousia. The sequence goes on along the minus strand of JAQXNO010000045.1, from coordinate 36 downwards.
TTGGAACCGTCATTCCTCCGCTCTTGCCATGGCGAG
>JAQXNO010000044.1 GCA_029098045.1 Bacillota bacterium | reverse complement strand
GATACACTTCATGACATCCGAGTCTTCCACATTGCGCCAGTACTGGTAGAAATCGAAGGGCGTGGTCTTATAGGGATCCAGCCACACAGCGCCCTTGGCCGTCTTGCCCATCTTTTTGCCCTCGGAATTGAGCAGCAGCGTGATGGTCATGGCATGGGCATCCTTACCCAGCTTGCGGCGAATCAGCTCGGTGCCGCCCAGCATATTGCTCCACTGATCATTGCCGCCGAACTGCATATTGCAGCCGTAGGTCTTGAACAGGTGGTAGAAGTCGTAGGACTGCATGGGCATATAGTTGAACTCCAGGAAGCTCAGCCCCTTTTCCATGCGCTGCTTGAAGCACTCGGCGCGCAGCATATTGTTGACACTGAAGCAGCCACCGATCTCGCGGATGAAATCAATGTAGTTCAGATTCAGCAGCCAGTCCGCATTGTTGACCATCATGGCCTTGCCTTCACCGAACTCGATGAAGCGCTCCATCTGCTTCTTGAAGCAGTCGCAGTTGTGCTGAATGGTTTCCATGGTCATCATAGAGCGCATATCGGTACGGCCGGAGGGGTCTCCGATCATGGCAGTACCACCGCCAATCAGCGCAATAGGCTTATTGCCTGCCATTTGCAGCCGCTTCATCAGACACAGAGCCATGAAGTGGCCGACGTGCAGAGAGTCTGCTGTGGGATCGAAGCCAATGTAGAAGGTGGCCTTGCCATTATCGATCATTTCACGGATTTCTTCTTCATTGGTCACCTGTGCGATCAGTCCGCGGGCAACCAGTTCGTCATACAGTTTCATGATTCAATTTCCTTTCTCACTTCACCGCGCCGCAGACGATCATGGAAACAATCGCCGCGCGCAGAATATTGACATTTGTTTCTTCCAAAATGGTATCCTTGTTGGTATGAATGCGGCTGCAATAAAGGCCCGCCCGTTTGCTGCGGCGCAGGGCAGCGATACCAACGCCCAGAGGAAAATTCTTCTGATCGGAAGGATAGTAAGCGAACCCCTTCTCCCGCAACGCGATGCTCTTTTTGCCCCATTTCCCGCAGATGCCACGCAGCTGCTCCATTCTGGAAACATCCTTCTTCAGCTTATTTGTGGGGAACATGACAATCTCATCGCCGTCACCCACACAATCCAGATTCAGAACCACCTGCTTCCCGGTTTGCTTTTTATGATGACTCTGATAGGAAGATGATCCGAGAAGTCCGGCTTCCTCCAAATCAAAGAGAACAAAGCAAACATTGCTCCGGGCACTTTCCGGCATACTTTTTGCTGTTTCCAGCACTGTGACCACGCCGGAGGTGTTATCGTTGGCGTTGTGCTTGTTGGCAGGGCCAATGAGCATCAGTACGACGATTCCGAAAAGGCTGAGTGACCACAGCCGGCTGGCAATTTCCGCACTTATGCCACACAGAGCCAGAATCAGCACGGCAACCGTCGCAGCCAAAAAAATCAATACTGTCAGAAGCAACTGATAGCCAAGAAAGGGCCAGAAATTACAGGGGGTAATCAAATTGGGAAACGGCAAGACAGCCGGTGTGTCATAATGGGCGGTGACAAGATATTCTGCTGTCGCAGGGTTTCCGATTACAATATTCTTGGCACCAAAGGACCCGGGTTCCACAGTAACATCATAACCCATTGTTCTCAAATACAACGTCACGGCATCCCGGAATTCCTGCTTCTGCTTTTTGCTCTTTCGCACGGGAAACTGAAGCAGCACATCCATTGGATTTTCAATCATGCTATCCCTCCTTCAGAAAAAATGCCCTCTGTCCAAGCATGGACAGAGGGCGTGAAAATACGCGGTACCACCTCTGGTTCAGCATCGCCTCACGACGATGCCCTTACGGTGTCTGACAACACCTCTCGCTGTGTCGGGCGACCCCGTCCTCCCCTACTGTTACTTCAGGAAAGCCACTCCGGGAGGTATTTCAGCGTCCTATCCCACTGCCTCGCACCATCCGGCAGCTCTCTGGCGGAAATCAGATCGCTTACTTGTTCCCATCACCGTGTTTACCGGGTTATCCTAACAAATCGGTGGTCAATTGTCAAGTACTTCCTTCAAAATAATACTACCGGGAAAGCATTTCTTCTGCGCTCTTCAATGTGGTTTCTGTGATATTCGCACCACCGATGATTCTTGCAAGCTCCCGCTTTCTGCCTTCTTTATCAAGGGGTGTGACGGTGGTATAGGTACGCCCTTCCCGCTCTCCCTTGGCAATCAGCAGATGGGTATCGCCCATAGCTGCCAGCTGCGGCAGATGGGTGACACACAGAACCTGCTTGGTTCTGGCAACACTTTTCAGCTTTTCGGCCACCTTCTGGGCGGCACGTCCGGAAACACCTGTATCAACCTCATCAAAAATCAGGGTATTGACTTTATCCTGCTCTGCCAAAACATTTTTCATGGCCAGCATAATGCGCGCCAACTCACCGCCGGAAGCCACCTTGCTCATGGGTTTCAGCGCTTCGCCAACGTTGGCGGACATATAGAAGGCAACTGCATCAGCTCCGTTACCGGTCAATTCCAACTCCGTGAAGTTGCAGGCGAACTGCACCCTGGGCATATCCAGCTGGGCAAGCTCCGTGAGAATCCGCTCTGAAAGCAATTGGGCAGTCTCCCGGCGGTTCTTTCGAAGTGCCAGTGCCGCATCCCACGCGCTTTTTTCTGCCTGCTGCAGCTTCTTCTTCAGCCGTTCCATGTGATCGTCTGCAAACTCAATTTCATCCAGTTCTCTTTTTGCTTTCTCAAGATATTCCAAAATATCGGCACAGGTGGCACCGTACTTGCGGCGCAGCTTATGGATCACGTCGAGTCTTGCCTCAATGCGCTCCAATTCGTCAGCGGAATAGGACAGATCATCCCGCACATCCCGGGCAATCTCTGCCACATCCTGCACCTGATACATCATATCCGCCACTTTTTCATGGAGGGAAGAAATATCCTCGCTGTATTTTGCGATTCTTGCAAGCGCCCGCTCCGCAATGGAAAGAAGCGTCGCCGCGCCGTCGGTATCCTCGCCGCCATAGAGATTCTCCACGGCGTCGTTCAGACCGTTGGCAATTTTCTCCGAATTTTGCAGCAGCTTGCGGCGGGCTTCCAGTTCCTCGTCCTCTCCCGCCTGCAGCTGCGCCTTTTCGATTTCTTCAATCTGGTATTTGAGTGTCTCCATCCGGCGCAGCTTTTCGCCCTCGTCCATGCTCATGCGGTCAATTTCCCGGCGCAGCTTGGCAACAGCAGAATACTGCTCCGCATAGGCAGCACGCAGGTCTTCGTTGCGGGCAAAATCATCCAAAAATTGCAGATGGTTGTCCTCATCAAAAAGGGATGCGGAATCGTGTTGACCGTGGATGTTAATCAGCTGGATGCCCAGCTTGTTGAGAATGGATACGGTGACCAAACTTCCATTGACACGGCAGATATTCTTTCCATCCAGATAAATCTCACGTTGGATGATCGTTTCCTCGTCATATTCCACGCCATTTTCTTCAAACCAGGCCAGCTTCGGAACGCCTGTAAAAACCGCACGGACGGAGGCTTTGGCCGTGCCGGTACGAATCATGTCACGGTAGGCGCGCTGACCCAATATGGCGGAAATCGCATCAATCACAATGGATTTACCGGCACCCGTTTCGCCGGTCAGCACGTTAAAGCCACGGTCAAAGGTAATGTCCGCGCATTCGATGACCGCGATATTCTCAATATGCAGAAGACTCAGCACGGAAATCCCCCCGAAAATCAATTGGTCAAATTCGTAATCTCGCCGCAGAGCTGCGCGGCAGCATTGTTATCGCGCATCACAACCATTACTGTATCGTCACCGGCAAGGGTTCCGACCACAACGCTCATGTTCATGGCATCAATGGCAGAGGCCGCAGCATTGGCAAGACCGGGCAGTGTGTGAATCACAACAATATTCTGCGCATAGTCGTAGCGTGTGACACACTCGCGGAAAATTGTATTCAGGCGACTGGAGAAGGTGGACGGCACCTCTTTGGCGGCAGAAGCATATCGGTATGTGCCGAGGGTTGTCAATTCTTTGACAATGCGAAGTTCCTTGATGTCACGTGAAATGGTTGCCTGCGTACTGCGAAAGCCGGATTTCTCCAGTTCCAGCAGCAGCTGTTCCTGTGTCTCGACATTAATATTGGAGATAATCTCCATGATTTTAGCCTGTCTTTGTGCTTTCACAATCTCACCCCTGGATCTTTTTGAATTTCATGTTCACCACATCATAAAAACTCCGATCTTTCAGTCGGATTAATTTGGTCTGAAGCGGGCTCCGTTTGATGGTTACAACGTCACCCATATTCAGCCGCAGCGCCTTTCCTCCGTCAACGGACAGGTAGGCATTTCTTCTGGCATTGCGGACAAGCTCCACAGTGATCGTGCGCCGATCCGACGCGACGATACAACGGCTCATGACGTCATGGGCGCAGATGGGCGTAATCAGAATATTATTTGCCTCCGGCTCCACAATGGGGCCGCCTGCGGACAGGCTGTATGCCGTGGAGCCGGTTGGTGTCGCAACAATTACACCGTCACCGCCGCACTGGATTGCTTCCACGCCGTCGCATTTGACTGCCAGATGGGTAATACGGGCAATGGCGCCCTTGGTAATGACCACATCGTTCAAGCCTATATCGTGGAAAATAATATCACGGTCCCGCTGAACCACCACATCCAGCATCATTCTCCTGTCGAGAACATAGTCATCCTTTGCAAGGCGTGCCAGCTGATCCAATTCGGTGCTTTCCAGTTCCGCCATAAAACCCATGGTTCCAATATTGACACCGAGAATAGGCACATTCTTACGTGTTGCGGCCTTTGCCATATGCAGGATTGTTCCGTCGCCGCCAAAGCAAACCACAAGCTCCGCATTCTGAAGTTCCCGATCCAGCTTGTGAAAGCGAAGATCCTTTGGCAGCTCATAGCTGCGGTCCACTTCAAAAGGCAGGCACAGCTTCGGCTCCATGCCGGCATCCTTCAGGACCTTCATTGCGGCACGAACCGTTTGAAAATTCGTATCACGATAGGGATTGGGTGTTAGAATCACATGTTTCATAAGTGCACCTCAACCGAGTATCTTATGAGCCTGCGCCACCACTTCGGCGGTATCGGGCTCTATGCCGGGAATATCCGCAAGCGACAGGTGGCCGAGGAATTCAATATTACCCTCCGGCCCTTTCACGGGAGAGAAGGTCAGTCCGAGTATGGTAAATCCGAGATTGTGCGCAAGGGATACAAACTGATCCAGCACCATCCGGTGGATTTTGGGATCACGGACGACACCCTTCTTACCCACATTCTCCTTGCCCGCCTCAAACTGAGGCTTGATCAGGCAAAGCACCTGACCGCAATCAGGCTTCAGCAGTGTTTTGATGGTGGGCAGAACGATCTCCAGACCGATGAAGCTGACATCGATCACAGACAGATCCAGCGGTTCTCCCAGATCCTCGGGTGTCACGTAGCGGATATTGGTGCGTTCCATAACCACCACACGTTCATCGGAGCGGATTTTCCAGTCAAGCTGACCATAACCCACATCGATGGCAAACACCTTCTTTGCGCCCTGCTGCAGCAGACAGTCCGTAAAGCCTCCTGTGGAGGCACCGGAATCGCTGCAGACATACCCCACCGGCCTCACACCGAAATCCCGCAGTGCCTTTTCGAGCTTCAAGCCGCCGCGGCTGACGTAGGGACAAACCGAACCGCGTACCTCAATCTCCACGGTCTCTTCGTAAGAAATGCCGGGCTTATCCGCTTTCTGACCATTGACATAGACATTGCCGCTCATGATGATGGCCTGTGCCTTGGTTCGTGAGTCCGCATAGAGCCGTTCGGTCAACAACACGTCGAGTCTCTTTTTAACTTTCATGCGTCAAAACCTCCCGGACATAATCGGCAATGGATACGGCATCCAAGCCGTAGTGCTTATAAAGTGCATTCATATCACCCTGCACGGCGAAGCAATGACCAAGGTCGACTCCATCAATCCTGCAAGCGGGAAGAATTTGCCGGATCTGCCACGCAAGATCCTGCCGAATGCCACTGCCTTCTGAGATTTCCTCCAGAATCACCACATGATGGTTTGCAGACATCTGCTCAATGATCTGCTGGACGGGCAGTTTGGACAGCGTTTGAAGGCGCAGCACTGTGGCTTGAATTCCCTGCTCTGCCAGCAGTTCGGCTGCGGAAATGACATTATTAAGCAGAGTTCCGTAGGTAATCAGTGTGACATCGCTGCCCTTCCGGTGACATTTCACAGCACCGACGGACGCCACAGGATCATCCGGATTCCAGTCGGATGCGGTATATGCACCATCGGTTCCCCTGGGGTAGCGAACAGCCACAGGACCCTTGCACTGCTTTACCGCCCAGCGCAGCATATCCTGCTGCTCTGCCATGCTCACTGGAGAAAGAATGGTCATGCCAGGAACCTGGCGCAGAAAGCCCACATCAAACGTACCGTGGTGAGTCTCTCCATCATCGCCCACCAGACCTGCTCTGTCCACCGCAAACACCACATGCAGGCCAAGAATCCCCACATCCTGCATGATCTGATCATAGGCACGCTGCAAAAACGTGGAATACAGTGCTACAACAGGTGTCATACCCTGCTTAGCAAGTCCGCCTGCCATGGACACTGCGTGTTCCTCCGCAATGCCCACGTCAAACAGGCGCTTGGGAAATTCTTCACGGTAGTTAAGAAGACCCGTGCCTCCGGGCATGGCTGCAGTGATGGCGCAAAGGCGCGCATCAGACCGGGCAAGCTCCACCATCGTCTGACCGAAAGAATCGGAAAAGGTTGTTGCTTTCGCGGCATATGCTTCGCCGGTGGCAGGATCAAACCTGCCAATACCGTGGAACTTGGAGGGGTTTTCTTCTGCAGGCCTGTAACCGCAGCCCTTTTTTGTGAGAACATGGATCAGAACCGGAGACTTCAGATCCTTTGCAACCCGAAGCAAGTCAACCAGGTCGGGCAAATTGTGTCCGTCAACAGGGCCCAGATAAGTCAGTCCCATATTCTCAAAAATGGTCGTCGGCAGCAGCAGACGTTTGATACGGTTCTTCACGCGGCTGCTGAAGAGATACAGCCCATTACCGCCGGGTATTTTTTTCAGGAAGCTGCGGTAGCGGTGCTTCAGCTGCAGGTAATCATCGGTACTGCGAAGATGGGATAAGTGCTTCGCAATACCGCCCACGTTGCGGTCTATGGACATTTCATTGTCATTGAGAATGACAATCATGGGCTCTTTGCTGACAGCAGCATCATTGAGTCCTTCATAGGCCATGCCGCCGGTGGCAGCGCCGTCTCCGATCAGGGCAATCACATGATAATTCTCATTGCGCAGGGTTCTTGCACGTGCCATGCCAAGTGCAATGGACACGGAACTGGATGCGTGTCCCGCAATGAAAGCATCTGCCTGACTTTCATGAGGCTTGGGGAAACCGGACATACCGCCAAACTGCCGAAGATGCTCAAAATCCGCCTGGCGACCCGTCAGCAGCTTATGGACATAAGACTGATGACCGACGTCAAAAACCAGACGGTCTTCCATCGTATTAAAAACGGTTTCAATGGCAACAGTCAGTTCGACAGTGCCCAAATTAGAGGCAAGGTGTCCGCCGGTTTGGGACACACTGGAAACCAGAAATGACCGTATCTCATCGCACAAATCAGCGCGTTGCTGATCATTCAGGCGGGCAAGGTCCTCATGACCGTTGATATTCGGTAAAATACGCACTTATCAACACGTCCTTAAATCATTTTTTTCTCTTCTTGATGTAGAAAAGCCCCGGAACATTGTCAAGCCAGTAAATCAGCTTTGCAACGCCGTGGACAATGGTCGTGGCGGAATTGACCGCAAAGGTCTTGCCAATGGCTTTGCCGCCAACCGTCAGTCCCGCACAGAGCGCGGACATCAGCAAGGTGATGAGTTGTGGCCAGCCAAATTCCATCTTCGTCAGAATCTCCGCCGCGATGGTAGCGGAAGCAGAACCGGAAATGACTCCGCAAATATCACCGACAACGTCGTTACAGATGGAGCTGACGCGCTCCGCATTGCGCAGCAGCCGAATGGCAACCTGCGCGCCCGGCACCTTCCGGGCTGCCATGGAGTGAAAGGGCTTTTCGTCAGCAGAGGCCACAGCCATGCCGATGATGTCAAAGACAATGCCAATCAGGATAATCGTCAGCAGAATCACAAAAGCAACAAAAATGCTGCTGTGCTGCATCACTTCGTCAGAGATAAGCGAAATGATCCCGGAAATGACAATGGTAACTAAAAAAATGGTGACGACCCAGCGGATCGTCTTATTCCGCTCTTTCTTTGAAGACGCGGGATCAGCTTTTGACACGAGAAGAAACCCCTTTAAATGTTGAATAAGGACGGCAGCAGACAGGATAAATCTTACGGCTTAGGTCGGGTTGTTTTTCACCTGGTGGAACCTGCCGTTGCCGAACAGGCCGTTTCCATTTAATCCCCCAGCATGGGTGTTGCCAAATCCAAGTACCCGATTGCCACTTAGTCCGTACTGTAATCCCCTGTCTGCCCCCTTAAGACAGCCTAGGTGTTTTCCACCGCAAGACGATTCGGCTCTTAGCCTCTTTTGCAAGGATGGTTTCCA
>JAQXNO010000043.1 GCA_029098045.1 Bacillota bacterium | reverse complement strand
TGACCACGGAGGATATCCGAAAGAGCATCAATTCTCAGATGCTGACCGTCTTTTTCCTGCCGCTGCTGACTGCCGTGCTGCATCTTGGATTCTCGTTCTCCATGGTAAAAAAACTCCTGTCGCTGTTCAACCTGAGGAATGTGCCGCTGATGCTGATTGTGATGGCTGCGGCAGTGCTGGTGTTTGGACTGTTCTATATTATCATCTATAAAGTGACTTCCAATGCCTATGTTGCCATTGTCAGCGGCGGGGAGAATGAATGATATGGAATATGCTATGGCACGGCGAAGACATAACGTTAAGATTTCGGTGCAGCTGCGCAGCGCAATCTGTAAAATCGTGATGTGGCTGGCATTGCTGCTGATTGGAATTCTGGCCATCCCGGCATTGCTGTTCATCTTCATGATCGGATTACTGTGGGAGCTGGCGGATATCACAATCCGCACCATCGATCCGTAAAAGCATTGCCGCACCGGCCAAAAAGCGGCGCAGCAAAGTACATCGAACGGGGTGTGCAACGAAAGTACACGCGAGATTCTCAACAATGAAAGAACCGCACCATGGAGGAAGCTGCATACTCCGTGGTGCGGTATTTGCAAATATCGTTTGCGGAAGCCCGTTCAAAACCAGAGCCTTTTGCCCAATCATCAGGCGGTAAATTCTTTCTCAAAAGCATTCGTTTCGTGATATAATGAATATATCAATTCTTTACATCTGGAGACTATTTCCGGCAAATACAATATCGCAAAAGGGTGTGTACCTATAAAACGAACACATACAGATACAAAAAGTACCTATCTGAAATCCGGGATCGCCTGTAGAATATGGATGATAAGCTGTGTCAATTTCAAAATGCAGAGTAGTACAGAATTCTCGAAAGGGAAAATGGAAACTGCAATGCTTATCCATATTGCCGGTAGCTGATCGCCCAATGTGATCACTTTTTTGTCGGAATCTGTTTGAACCTATCAAAAGAAGGGGAAATCCGTATGGTATACGAGCTGAAAGACACGTCAAAGGTACAGAAAATTTTTGCAAACTGGAAGGATACGATGATTAATTCCTGTATGCAGCAGGTCATGGGTAAAATCTATGTCACGGATACCGAGAAGCCCCCGTCGGCATTCGCCTGTTCTGCGCTGATACTGCTATGCCCGGAGGAGGGCCTGTATCCAAGCTGGGATGCGCAGAATATGCACTCTGTGCGTCTGGCTGAAAAACTCGGTTATGAATTTGACCATGCGTATATGGCTTATGAAGTTCCGGCAGAGGCGGGGGCATATTCGCATGGAGGACTGCGTCATCCAATGTGATACGGGGAGAATATAGATTTTCTGTAAAATAATATGGATTTCAATTGTTTGCAATTGACTGATGTGATAGAATGATCGCGTATTGGCTATCGATCGGTTTTCGGTTGACAATCACAAAAGAGGGAAGAGGGGGGCTGTCCATGGCCAGAAAATCCACCAAAGAGAATAAGAATATCTATCAGCGCACCAGAGAAGCCCTGAATCTGACCCGCGAGGAAGCGTCCGAGCTGCTTGTCACCATGTCCCCGGAGCGTATTGAGAAAATTGAAAATGAGCGCTCCATGCCCCATGCGGACGAAGTGCTGCTGATGTCTGACACCTATAGGCATCCATCCCTTTGTAACTATTACTGTGCAAATCAGTGTACCATTGGGCAGCAGTATGTTCCGGAAGTGAAGATCAAAGATCTGTCCCAGATTGTGCTGGAAACGCTGGCATCCTTGAACGCTGTACAGAAAAAGAAGGATCGGCTCGTTGAGATCACGGTAGACGGCAAAATCACCGGGGATGAGCTGGCGGATTTTGTAAATATCCAGAATGAGCTTGAAAGGATTTCCATTGCGGTGGAAACGCTGCAGCTCTGGTGCGAGCGGATGCTGGATACCGATATGATTGACCGGGCTCAGTATGACGCCTGCAAGAAGAAATCAGAGTGACCTATTTTTCTTTTTTTGGAAAGAATTGAGCACTTAATTTGCACTTATTGTCATTGATTCCCGGACCTGCAATCCGTACAATATACGCATAACAGAAGGAAATGCGGATTTGTTGAGGAGGCGTGATGCAGTTGACAACAAGGCAGAGAATTCTGACGATCCGGCTTATGGAAAAAATGGAGAAACAACCATCCTGTGCAAAAGCACTGATCGTTATGACCACCGGTACATCAAAAAATCGGATGACCGACACAGAATCAAAGAATTTCGCTTCGGGGTGGGTTTCATTCCCGGTGTCGGAATGGTGATAGAAATGGAATTCTTTTTTGTAATTTTTCTGATTCTGTTTGTTTATATTCTGGCGAAGAATATCGGTCAGTTCATTGAAAATGAAAACGCTCCGATATTGACGGTGCGTGCGACCATTGTGGATATGAGAAGAAAGACCCATCACCATCACAGTAACGGACACCACCATCATAGCCACACCTACCATGTAACCTTTGAAGTCGAAAGCGGCGAGAGACTTGAACTCAGGGTTAGCCGATCTGAGTACAACGAACTTGCTGTTGGTGACAGAGGTACGCTGACACATCAAGGTACCCGCTATCGGGGCTTTGAACGTTAAAAGAAAGGAACTAGAAATGTTAGAGCTGCTTACGACTGTTGTTTTTGTCTGGCTTCTGATCAAAGCCATTGGCCTGGCGTTCAAGTTGACCTGGGGCGCCGCAAAAGTGATTGCCAGCCTTCTGATTGGCCTGGCGCTGCCGGCGCTGATCATTTGCCTGGTTTTTGTGGGCGGTATCGCCCTGCTGATTCCCATTGCCGTGATTGGCATTGCAGTGGGCATTCTCAAGGCCTGCGTGTAGGGATTTATAAGGAGGAAAGCGTATGCGTTATGAAATCAGGGGCGGGAGCTTTCCCGTAGTGATCTGTAATCTGGATAGCGGTGAGAAGATGATCACCGAAAAGGGCTCCATGGTGTGGATGAGTCCCAATATACAGATGGAGACCCACGGCGGCGGACTGGGAAGAATGCTCTCCAAAGCCTTTTCCGGCGAGAGTATGTTCCAAAACCACTACACTGCCAGGGGCGGCCCCGGAATGATTGCCTTTGGCTCCAGCTTTCCCGGTGAGATCAGAGCAGTGGCGATTTCACCCAATCAGGAAATGATTGTCCAGAAGAGCGCATTTTTGGCAAGTGAGGCCGGTGTGAACCTGTCCATCCACTTCCAGAAGCGACTGGGGGCAGGTTTCTTTGGCGGTGAAGGCTTCATCATGCAGCGGCTCTCCGGCCGCGGCACTGCCTTTGTGGAGATCGATGGCGACCTGATGGAATATGTCCTGAAGCCCGGCCAGCAGATCATTGTAGACACCGGAAATGTGGCCGGCTTTGAGCCGTCCGTCCAGATGGATATTCAGACGGTTCCCGGTGCTAAGAATATGCTTTTCGGTGGCGAAGGTATCTTCAACACGGTTCTGACCGGCCCGGGTCGTGTCTGGCTCCAGACAATGCCGATTTCCAACGTGGCCAACGCCATCCGCCCTTACATCCCCACAGGCAATAACAATTGACGCTGCTTTCTGCCGGTTTCAAAAATGACCGCGTGAAACGCAAACAAACGAACCCCCTATCCGCTACTTCCGGATAGGGGGTAAAAGCTATACCTGCGTAAACTCATAGTCCTCGAATTTTAACCGGTCTCCCACATCGATGCCCCAGGGGAGCAGTGCGATGGCAACCTCGGAAATAACCCCGGTTTGATCATACTGAACGTATGCATAGTCGCCGCGAATATCAATGACAGTACAGAGCATTGTATCCTCCTTGAAAGAAACCGCCCCCGGGTACGGGGGCGGTCATATTTCAGTCAGTTGGCTGGATTCGTACAGGATTAGTCCTTGTACATCTCAACCAGCTTCTTCAGATGCTCCCAACGCTCCTTCGCGGCAGCCTCGTTCTTAGCGAACAGCTCGGTTGCACGCTCGGGGAACTCGCGGGTCAGACGGGAGTAGCGAGCTTCGTTCATCAGGAATGCCTGATAGCCTTCCTTGGGATCCTTGGAATCCAGCTGGAACTTGCCGGTCTCCTTGGAGGGATCGAAGCGGAACAGGTTCCAGTAGCCGTCCACCACGGCCATCTTGCCGTCCCAGTCGTCCTGGATCTCCTTGCACTGGATCAGGGCGGGGATGTTCATGCTGCGGGCCAGAAT
>JAQXNO010000042.1 GCA_029098045.1 Bacillota bacterium | reverse complement strand
CATCACCCTGCGGGAAAGCCACTCCGCCTTCGACAATGGCTGGTCTGCCATGCTTTACGACGGCGAGCACTACTGCTTCTCCAAGAAGTACGACCTGCACATCATCGACCGTGTGGGCGGCGGTGACTCCTTCGGCGGCGGTCTCATTTACTCCCTGCTCAGCGGCAAGTCCACCCAGGAGGCTGTGGAATTCGCGGTGGCGGCATCCGCCCTGAAGCACTCCATCGGCGGCGACTACAACATGGTCACCGTGGCAGAGGTGGAGAAGCTGGCAGGCGGTGACGGCTCCGGCCGCATCCAGAGATAACCATTCTTCATCGGCGCAGCATACACCCCCCTGACTGTGCGTACGCAGTCAGGGGGGTGAACCATTATGCAGCGCATCCGCTCCGGCACCTGGCGGCCTGCGCGCAAAGCGCAGGATAAAATGGTATGAACCATTTTATCGAGAAATAGTATGACCGCCGGGTGCCGGGCTTTTTATGGGGGAGCCGGGGCGTTTGCCTGATAATCGTTGAAAAAAACCACATTTCATAGTACAATAAGTGTACTGCCGTTCCTGCGGCATTCAGGGATGCGACAGTTTTTTGAGTATGTGTAAAGAACTTCTTTTTGGGAAAAAGCCCAAAAAGAAAAGCCCTATTATGGAGAAAAGAAATGGCAAATGTAATACTGGCTCCTCTTGAGGAAGGGGACAGAAATCAATTCATTCTGGACAATCAGGAAGCCTTTCGATATGGTGCCATGGAGGAGTTTGGCCTGCGGGATGACCATCTTGAGGAAGATGGGGAAATCATCTCCCGGCAGACCATTGAAGCGTCTATTGACGGAGGCACCGCGTATCGGATTGTCCAAAACGGCGAAACCGTCGGCGGCGTGGTTGTCAAGGTGGAAGGAACCTGGGGGGATCTGGACCTTCTCTTTGCGGCACCCGGTGTTCACAGCAAAGGGATCGGCTATGCGGCATGGCAGGCAATCGAAAGGATGTATCCCGAAGTGGAAATCTGGCAGACCTGCACGCCCTATTTTGAAAAGCGGAATATTCATTTCTATGTGAATCGCTGCGGGTTTCATATTGTCGAGTTTTTCAACGAGAAACACCCGGATCCCCATGCCCCTGAGAGCGGTGAGGATGAGGACTATGACGGGATGTTCCGATTTGAGAAGGTGATGAAACGGGTATGAATACGGCGCACTACCATCTTCCCGGCTTATTTGAGTTCTATGAGCTATACCGCATCTTCCTGCCCCTTTTTCGGGAACACAGGGAATATTTCTACGATTGGTGTGACATCGGCTCCATCTACGGCGCGCCGGCGGACTGCATCTGGGGCGGAGGCCGTGTGGGGTTTGGGGACAATGACCCACGGGATGTTCTGGCATTGACGCAGGAATACGGTATTTCTGCCCGCCTGACCTTCAGTAATTCCTTGCTTCAGGAGGAACACCTTTCGGACATAAATTGCACTCGCCTCTGCGCCCTGTTCCATGAGGCGGGTGGAAATGGCGTCATTGTCCATTCCGACTTGCTGCTGGAGTATCTGAAAAGGAATTACCCCAACCTCTATTTTGTATCCTCCACCACAAAGGTGCTGACGGATTTTCAGGAGTTTGCGGACGAAGTGAGCCGGGAGGATTTCCGCTATGTTGTCCCGGATTTTCGCCTGAACAGAGCCTTTGACAAACTGAACACCCTGACCAATGCCCGGAAGGACAAGGTGGAATTCTTATGCAATGAATGCTGCTGGTTTGGCTGCACCGACAGAAAGAAATGCTATGAAAATGTCATCCGCAAGAATCTGGGAGAAGACTGCGAAGACCACCATTGCGCCGCCCCCGGCGGTAACGAGGGCTATCGGTTCTCCAAAGCCATGACCAATCCGGGGTTTATCGGCGTTCAGGAAATTCAGGAACACTACCTCCCCATGGGCTTTTCCAATTTCAAAATCGAAGGCCGGGGGCTTGGCAGCGCCCTGATTCTGGAATTTTTGCTGTATTACATGACCAAGCCGGAGTACCAAATCCATGTCCGGGAGGCAATCTATCTGGACAGTATGCTGGATCTGTTTTGACCTGAGAGAAAGAGACACAGGAGGGAATGCTTATGAAAATCGCCGTGATAAACGGAAGCCCAAAAGGCAAATACAGCATCACCTTGCAGACGGTGCTGTATCTGCAAAGAAAGTTCCCGGAGCATACCTTCGAGGCGCTTCATGCCGGGCAGAAGATCAAGGCGCTGGAGAAGGACTTCTCCGCCGCGAAGCAGCTGATGGAAACATCGGACGAGGTGTTGTTCTCCTACACGGTGTATACCTTCCTGGCACCATCCCAGATGCACAGATTCATTGCGCTGGCCAAGGAAAACGGTGTGTGCCTGCGGGGAAAGTACGCCACCCAGATATCCACCTCCAAGCATTTTTATGATATGACGGCTCATAAGTACATCGAGGAAAATGCTTTGGATCTTGGCATGGGCTATATCCGGGGACTGTCCGCGGATATGGAGGACTTGCTCACCGAAAAGGGGCAGAAAGAGGCGGAGCAGTTTTTCGAGCGGTTTCTCTGGGCAGTCAAAGAGGATATCTGCGTAAGACAAACGCTGCCGCCCAAAGAATACAAGTATGTTGAAGCGACGGTTCCCCAGACGGCCAATGAAAAGCATCTGACAGGCAAGGACATCGTGATCCTGACAGACGATACCGATCCATCCTCCAACCTGAACAGAATGATCGCCCGCTTCCGGATACGGCTGCCCTTTGAGAGCCGGATCGTGAATATAGCGGAGTACCCATTGGCAGGGGGCTGCCTTGGGTGCTTTCGCTGCGCGGTTTCGGAAAAATGCGTCTACAAGGATGGATTTGATAAAATCATTCTTTAGAACATGTTGCAATGTGAGAGTGAACAAAAAGTTGCGCCATTCGTTATGAATAGCGCAATTTTTTATAATGGGGCAAGTTCGTTGTTGATGCTTGTAAGGGCTGAATGACGTTTTTGGGACGGACAGTGCTGCCACTCACCGTCAGAATCGCCAGCATGATCCGGGATTTGTACCGCGCCGGGTGTTGATCAGCTTTCCTTTGCCCTGCGCCGGATGCAGGCGAGGTAGAAGACAATCGCCAAAATCTGTGCAAGCATGGACACGATGACCAGGTACACCGGGTTAAAGTCGTACAGCGCGCCCAGCAGCCAGCTGCCCAGAAACCAGGCGATGCCGAAGCCGGTCTCAAAGATGCCAAAGCCGGAGCTGCGCATGGATTTGGGGATGATCTGGCTGACGGCGGCCTTCATGATGCTGTCCTCCGCACCCATGCCGATTCCCCAAAGCACAATTCCGATGATCATGCACGCCGGGCTTCCCGTCAGGAAAATGAAGCAGGAAAAGAAGGTGCTGCACAGGGTTGCCAGAACCATGGCCTTCAGCCCGATCTTATCAAACAGCCAGCCAAAAAACAGGGCGGCAAAGGCATCAACTGCCATGGCAAGCGCGTACAGCAGGCTCAGCGACGCAGCGGGGAAGGCGGCAGTCTTGGCCGCATGG
>JAQXNO010000041.1 GCA_029098045.1 Bacillota bacterium | reverse complement strand
AGAATATTCAATTACTGCTTGCTTAAACCGCATGTCCTGTGTTATCTTATTCATAGCGGATAGGGTGGCACCTGCCTTTCGGTTTTGTCTGGACAACTCAACCTTAGCACATGCCATCCCTATTCGCTATTCTTTTTTACTTTCATTTGTCACACATCATTGTAACACCTACAAAAAGCACCCAACCGGGTGCTAAATTCATCTTGAAATTAATTGTGACAGAGGGTATAATCAAGAAAGAAATACTGCTGCTGTATTCAAAGAAAAGACAACGGTTTTTTAAGAAGCAATGAATATGGGATTATCTTGAAAGATTCCGTAAAAGTTCGGAATTGCCGTTTTTTGAACCTGAGAAAATCAAGCCAGAATCCATCCTTAAAAGTTGGGGATGTCAAGCCTGTCAGCACCGCAACTTTTTCGGAAACAGCACTTGGCGGAAACTTGGCGTTAATTTGGCGTTATTTTTTCTCAAAAATGGCTTTATGATACCCCATAAGACGGGATAAGACAAAACCCTGGAAACGAAAAAGTGCTTGCAATAGCAGCACTTTCCGCAAGTTACGGGAAGCTGCCGAATGCTTTATCGCGCGCTCGTAATGAGAAGGTCGCCTGTTCGAGTCAGGTCACTAGTTCCACAAAAACCGCCGTTTTCTGTGCAAAAACGGCGGTTTTATCATAGAATCCGGCAGAAGAAACGGGAAAGCGGGGATGCGGCTGCGCATATGCGCGCAGCTTACCGCTGCGTTGACTGACCGTTCTGTTGGCTGGCTGCTGCCTCTGCGATGTTGATGGAGTGTCCGCCGATACGGTTCAGGCTGTTGAGAACCTCGCCGAACATGATGCCAGCTTCCACGGAGCACGCTCCGGCGCGGAGCCGATTCATGTGATTCTGCTGCACCTGCTTGGTTCTCCTGCGGTTGTCACGCTCCAGCCGCGCCAGACGCGTCAGCTCGGCAATGCCGATGTCCTGGCTGTAGAAGCGTGCTGTGGCACGGGTATAAAGCTCCTTCACATTGCTGTAAAGCTCCTGCAGCTCCTCCTTTGCCTCCTCGGAATAGACCAGCTTCTTCTCGGTGCAGCGCTGGTTGGTATGAAGCAGATGCTCGGCATAGTCGCCGATTCGCTCCATATCGCTCAGGGTCTGGAAGACACGGTTGACATACATGGCTTCCTGGGCTGACAGCTCCTGCACATTGAACTTCACCAGATAGTCACTGATCGCATCGGTGAGGTAGTCGATCACGGCTTCATTTTCCGTGATTGTCTCGGGACTGCGGACCTCGTTGTTGATCACGCCGTTCATGGCAAGATCGACATTCTCGAGCACCAGCTTGCTCATGCGATCCACTTCACTGCGGATCTGAAGCAGGGCGACACTGGGATTCCCCACAAGATTCACGTCAATGTATTCCAGACGGGCAGCTTCCTCGTGCTTCTGCTTGGGGATAATCTGATAGGTCAGCTTAACCACCAGATTGGTGCAGGGCAGCAAAATGGCGGCGGATACAACCTTGAAGAGAATGTGCACCATGGACACCTGGAACATGGGATCCGGGATCAGCCGCTCGATGAACTGCGTATAGGGCAGCAGCATGGTAACAAGGGTCATGATGATGCCGCCGACCACATTATAGATCAGGTAAATCATGGAAGCCCGCTTCGCATTGTTCCGGGCACTCAGGGAGGCCAGAATGGTTGGCAGAGCGGAGCCGATGTTGATGCCGCAGATCAAATAGGAGGCGAAGTGCAGCGGCATAAGCCCCTGCAGCGCCAGCGCCTGCAAAATACCCACGGCGGCAGAGGAGGACTGAATCACGGCACAGATCAGGGCGCCCACCAGAATTCCCAGGATGGGGTTTCTGGCATTGGCGATGAAATTCTGGAACCAGAGGACCTGACCCAGGGGCTTCATGGCACCGCTCATGGTGTGCAGGCCCTGGAACAGAAGGCCAAAGCCCAGGATGACCTGTCCAATGTGCTTTACCCTGGCCTTTTTGGAATAGAGCATCATAAACGCGCCGACGCAGATACAGAAAGGCGCGATGCCGGATACATCCAGCGCAATCAGGACACTGGTGATGGTGGTGCCGATGTTGGCGCCGAAGATAACGCCGGTGGCCTGCGCCAGGTCCATGATGCCGGCATTGATGAAGCCCATGACCATAACGGTGGTAGCGGAGGAGGACTGAATCACCACGGTCACAAACACGCCCAGCAGGAAGCCGAGGATGCGGTTTCGGGTCAACTTTTCCAGAAGATCCTTCATCTTGGATCCGGCTGCCAGCTCCAGTCCGTCTCCCATGTACTTCATGCCAAACAGAAATGCGCCCAGACCGCCCAGCAGCTCAATGATATTGGTAACAGTCACAGAAATCCCTCCAGAGTGATTCTTTCACTATTTTCGCCCATGCAGACTCAGTATAACAGAACATCACCCGCAGTGCAATTTCTTTTTCGTCTCCGCCGGGTGAACTGTGGAAATTTATTGTCTTGGAATCCGGGAAAAATGGGAAGCCCATCTGTTCGTGTCATTTCACCGACCCCATGAAAAGAGCACGCTTTCGTCCGTTTCTGACAGGCGCGTGCTTCTTTGTCATTTGTCATACCGCGGTGCCGACCTGTCGGATCTTTTCCCGCAGGGCGATCAGATCGTCAAAGGTTTCGGGGCGCTTGCTCACATCCCGCAGCAGTGCGGAAGGATGATAGATGGCGCTCATCCAGATGCCGTCCTTCTGCACCCACTGCCCGTGCTGCCGGGTGATGCGGTATTCCGGATCGATGATGCGCTGGGCGGCGATTCGTCCCAGGCAGACGATGATTTTCGGCCTTACCAGTGCGATCTGATTTTGAAGATACCCGATGCAGGCATCCTGCTCCGTTTCCTGGGGGTCCCGGTTGCGGGGCGGGCGGCATTTGACGATGTTTGCGATATAGGTGTTTTCCCGGTTCAGATCAATGATGCACATCATATCGTCCAGCAGCTTGCCCGCCGGTCCCACAAAGGGTTCTCCCCGCAAATCCTCCTGTTCTCCGGGTCCTTCCCCGATGAACATCACATCCGCCGTTTTGCAGCCCACACCAAAGACCACATTGTGTCTGGTTTCGCACAGGCCGCAGCCATGGCAGTTGTGACACAGTGCTTCCAGTTCGTTCCAATCCATCATCGTTACCGGCTCCTTCTGCGGCTCTGTCTTCTTCTGCGGCGCTTGTTCCGGCTGACACTGCGGCGCACATAATTCACGCCCAGATAGATGCAGAAGGGAACGAAAATCACCAGAGAAACAATGCCAATGAAGGACAGAATCTTCGTAAGTCCCAGACCGCTGCCGGAATCGCCGCCCATATTCACATGCTTTTCTGAGATCGCGTGGACATCGGACATGGCATAGAGCTCCGTTTCCGCAATACAGGAATTCGAGTACCAGATTTGCAGCGTTGCAATGGGCTGACCCTTTGTGATGGGCGCCGTGAGTCCGCCGTCCTTGATGGTGTACTTGTAGAGCAGATTCTTCATGCGTGCCGTGGCCGGCAGAACCGCATCCATGGCAGTGGTGCTCTGGGCAACCACCTGATTTTCGCCGTTGGCTACGGAGAACTGATACATGGTCTGCCCGTCATGGAGCAGGCGGCACAGCTTGTAGCCGTCAAAGGCAAAGTCCAGAAGGTCCCATGCCTCTTCGTAGTTGCCGTAATAGGTGGGCTGCCAGCCATTGCTGGCAAAGGTACGCTCCGCGCCCAGCAGCACGATGACGAAGGACATACCTTTCGTTTCGGCCGTACAGACCAGATGGCCGCCGTAGTTTTCACCATAGGGCGCAAAGCCGGTGGTGACGCCCTCATAGTTGTACCGGTTGAGGATATATTCCTCCATCAGGTAGTTGTTGGCCTGCAGCTTCCGGGCTTTTTCTGTTTTATTGGTTGGCGCGATTTCGTAGGCGGTGGTTGCCAGCAGTTCTTTGAATTTGCTGTTTCTGCATGCCTTGTGGTAAATGCGCGCCATATCCCGGGCGGTTGATTTTGCTTCCACCGAAGAAATACCGTGGACATTGGTGAACATGGTGCTGCTGCAGCCGGCATCCTTGACCCACTGGTTCATCATCTGAACAAACTTCTCCTGAGAACCGGCAACGCTCTCTGCAATGGTGACGGATGCGTCGTTGGCCCAGGTCATAATCATGCAGTGCAGCATATCCCACAGGGTCATCTTTTCGCCTTCCTTCAGACCCGCGTTTACACGCACGGCACTGCCGGGCAGGGTTTTATAGCTCAGGGAGTTGACGGTCACTTCCTCTTCCAGATTCCCGTTTTCGATGGCCACAATGGCGGTCACCAGCTTTGCAAGGGCGCCGGGGCTCAATGTCATATCCGGGTTATAGGCGTAGACAACCGTATTGGAGTTCACTTCATAAATGAAAGCGGCTTTGGCCGTCTTCAGGATGGGCGTGCTGCCGCCCAGGGGCACCTGCGCATCCAGGGTACGGCAGCCGCTGCTGACCGTAACGGCACCCAGCTCCCCTGTGGTATATTCCGGAAGCGTCGGCAATACCGCTTCCGGCTGTGTCGTCTCTGTGGCAAAAACCGGCACACACAACATCTGCAGCAGGCTTACGATGCACAGCAGCATGCTGATGCGGGATATTTTTTTCATAAAACTACCTCAATACCAAATTGCCGGACTTGTCCGGCAGTGAAATTTCATGTATAATGGTTTATATTATATCAGCTTTTCCTTTTCTAGTCAATGCGGGAGGGTTGTTCCGAATGAAAAATGGAAAGATACAGCCATTGCTTTTTCTGACGTGCACATTTGCCGCATTTCTTTTGGGTCTGTTTGCGGGAAGGGCGCTGAACAATGCGCCGCTTCAGGTTCATGTTCAGGATGCAACGCCCGCCGCAGCCGGTGCAGATATGGAGGCACCGACAGGTCAGCCCAATTCCCCGACAGCGGAAAAGCCGATTCTCAACCTGAACACCGCCACCTCCCGACAGCTTCAGACCCTGCCGGGCATCGGCGAGGTTCTTGCGGAGCGCATCCTGTCCTACCGGGACGCAAACGGCGCATTTCAATCCATCGGGGATCTGGTGAATGTTCCGGGCATTGATGGCAGGACTTTGGACGCGATTTGGGATTATGTTACCGTAGGAGGATAGATCATGAAAATACTGGTTGTAGACGACGAGGCCCTGCTGGTCAAAGGCACCCGCTTCAATTTGCAGAGCGAAGGATATGAAGTCATCACGGGCTGCAACGGTCTGGAAGCCGTGCGGCTTGTGCAGGAGCAGCAGCCGGATCTGGTGGTTCTGGATGTGATGATGCCGGAAATGGACGGGCTGACTGCCTGCAGCAAGATCCGGGAATTCTCGGATGTGCCCATCATCATGCTCACTGCCAAATCCAATGACATGGATAAGCTGATGGGCTTCGACCATGGCGCGGATGATTATCTGACCAAGCCCTTCAACATTCTGGAGCTGAAGGCCCGCATCCGCGCGCTGCTGCGCCGCTCCCATGCGGGGAAGCAGCAGGAGCAATTCTCCAACACCCTGACCATCGGTTCCATCACACTGGATCTGGATGCACGGAACGCCTATCGGGCAGGTGTTCTGGCAGACCTCACCGCCAAAGAGTTTGACGTGATCGAGTTTCTCATGCGCAATCCCAACCGTGTCTACTCCAGGGAGGCTCTTCTGGACACCATCTGGACTTATGAATACCGCAGCGATATTCGCACGGTGGATGTGCACATCCGCCGCCTGCGTGAAAAGCTGGAAGAAAACTCCGCTGAACCGAAATACATTATGACAAAGTGGGGTGTTGGTTATTATTTCAAGAAGTGAAATCCCCGCACAGGGCAAGTACAGCAGCTCTCAGCTTCGCTATGCCTTTGTGTATGTGGCAGTCACCTTTGCGGTGCTGCTGATTCTGAATCTCTACTGCTCCGCGGTCAGCCAGGAACTGTTCTACAAGAGCAAAGAAACCTCCATGATTGAGAAGTGCCACCTTGCGGCCGACGAGATCGCGAATCTGGAGGTTCTCAATGTCTCCACCGTCGCGGATGTTGTGGGTCAGATGGTCAGCTTGAAGGTAACCCGTCTGATCGTCACGGATCACACCGCCGCAGTGCTTTACGACAGCTCCGGCGCCTCCGTCTTTGCCCTTTTGCCGGAGATCCTGCGCGCCCTGGAGGGCAACGACGTGTTCTATTCCCAGTATCATGACGGTGTGATTCAGTCCCATGCCGCCACGCCCATCGTGTCCTACGGTGTCACGTCGGGCTGTGTGTACATGATGGAATACGATACGGCGCAGGGCAGTCTGATCAAATCCCTGCAAAGCACCGTACTGCGGATCACACTGGTTCTGGAGATTGGGCTGATTTTCTTCTCGCTGGTCTTCTCCAAATCCTATTCTCACCGTATCAGTCAGATCATGTCCTCCATCCGCATCATCCAGAAGGGGGATTACTCCCACAAAATGAAGCTGGGCGGTCGTGATGAGCTTGCCTTTTTGGGCGATGAATTCAACGATCTGACCGAGAAGCTGCAAACCTCGGAGCAGAAGCGCAGCCGGTTCGTGTCCGATGCCTCCCATGAGCTGAAGACGCCGCTGGCTTCCATCAAGCTGCTGACGGATTCCATTTTGCAAAACGACATGGATATGGACACCGTCAGGGAGTTCGTGGGTGACATCGGCAACGAAGCGGATCGTCTGAACCGCACCACGGAAAAGCTGCTGTCTCTGACCAGAGTCAACGGTCAGATTGTGGACGAGTGTGAGATCATCAACATGGCGCCCACGGTTCAGCGGGTGGTCAGAATGCTCTCCGGCATCGCCGGGCAGAATCGGATCACCATCGAAACCGATCTGTCTCAGGACAGCCCGGTTCTGATTCTGGAGGATGATTTGTATCAGATCGCCTTCAATCTGGTGGAAAACGGCATCAAATACAACGTTCCCGGCGGCAAACTGGTTGTCCGTCTGCTGCGGCAGGATGATAATGCCATTTTGCAGGTCAGTGACACGGGCATGGGTATCCCGGAGGATTGTCTGGCGCACATTTTCGAGCGGTTCTACCGGGTGGACAAGGCACGCTCCCGAGCCACCGGCGGCAGCGGTTTGGGGCTTGCCATTGTCCATGCCATTGTTCAGCGCAACCGGGGCGAAATCAGTGTGACCACAGAGCTTGGAAAGGGTTCCGTTTTCACGGTCACGTTCCCCATTTTTGAAACGGAGGTGGATGACGAGTGAAACGAGCCATCTGCCTGACACTGCTGCTTCTGCTCCTGTGCTCTCTTTGGGGCTGCCGGTTGGAAGGCAGGCGCGACACATCGGAGCCTGTGGAATTCTTCTACCCCCGCAAATCCGGCAGCTTTGTCTACGGCGCGCCGGACGGTGTAATCGGCTCGGAGCTTCGCGATATTTCCGGGCATATGGGCGATCTGAATTATCTGCTCAGCGTCTACCTGCGCGGGCCTTTGGATTCCGAGCTGCGCTCCCCGTTCCCCGCCGGCTGCAGGCTGGTGAAGGTGGAAGCCAACGATGACACGCTTTACGTCGTGCTGAGCGCCGAATTTACCGCCCTGGAAAATCTGGAGCTGACCCTCGCCTGCGCCAGTCTGGCCGAAACCGGTCTGACACTGGGCAGCTTTCATCAGATCTGTATTGAGGCAGCATCCAGCGAGAAAACCTTTATCATCACATTGAATGCCGATGATCTGCTGCTGGCAGATCAGAGTGCATCTGCCGCGACGTCCCCGGCAGAGCAATCCCAATAGGAGGTATCACCATGAAATTCATTTCCTGGAATGTCAACGGTCTGCGTGCCTGTATGGGCAAGGGCTGGCAGGATTTTTTCAAGGAAGCCGATGCGGACTTCTTCTGTCTGCAGGAAACAAAGCTGCAGGCGGGTCAGATTGATCTTCAGCTGCCGGGATACGCGCAATTCTGGAATTACGCGGAAAAGAAAGGTTATTCCGGCACCGCCATTTTCGCAAAGCACGCGCCTCTTTCCGTTCGCTATGGTGTGGGTGTTCCCGAGCTGGACACGGAGGGACGGCTGATTACCCTGGAATATGAGGATTTTTTCCTCGTCACCTGTTATACCCCCAATGCCCAGCGGGAATTGGCACGGCTCGATCACCGGCTGAAATGGGATGATGCGTTTCGTTCTTTCCTGACCGGGCTGGACAAAGGAAAATGTGTCATCGTCTGCGGAGACCTGAACGTTGCCCATGAGGAAATCGATCTGAAGAATCCCAAGAGCAACCGGGGCAACGCGGGTTTTTCCGATGAGGAACGGGAAAGCTTTACAAAAACACTGGATGCCGGTTTTACGGACTCCTTCCGCTTCCTGAACCCCGATGCCACGGACTGCTATACCTGGTGGAGTTATATGTTCAAGGCACGGGAAAAGAATGTGGGCTGGCGCATCGACTATTTTCTGGTGTCCGACCGCTGGGCACAGCGGATCACCGCGGCACCCATTTATGCCGACGTTCCCGGCTCCGATCACTGCCCCATAGGTCTCGAGCTGGACATTTAGCAGACGGGCGGCGTTCGTCATCCACTGTAGGGGTCGATGCCGGACACCTCGGCGGAAGGCTCCCCCGAAACCCCAAAAAACCGGGCGAATCCCGTAAATCCATCGTCTACGCCTTGGCTCCCCCTCTGGGGGAGCTGTCACCGCAGGTGACTGAGAGGGCAACGGGGGGGCTGGTTACCCTCTCAGGCGGCTGATCGCCGCCAGCTCTCCCAACGGGAGAGCCAAGGGCGCTGCCGCGCCGGGCGGGGGCACCCCGCCGCCGCCGGGCAAGACAGCATTCATTATATATCATTATTTCCGAAATTCATAGACCGACACAAAAAATTAAGACTTTTTCGGTTGTTATTTTTCTTCTCTTGCGCTACAATGTAAAAAATATCGGCCTACCGCGTATGACAAACAGGAGGAACAGCCATGGCATGGCTTGAAATCACCCTTGACACCGATTCCGAAAAAATCGAAGCCGTGGCCGCCCGGCTCACCGCGCTGGGCTTCGGGGAGCTGGTGATCGAAGATCAGACGGAA
>JAQXNO010000040.1 GCA_029098045.1 Bacillota bacterium | reverse complement strand
ACCGCAAATGCGTTTGAGGAGGATCGGATTGCTGCGCTGAAAGCGGGCATGAACGATCATCTTGCAAAGCCGATCCAAATCGAAAAGCTGTATGAAATGATGAAGAAGTATTTATAACAGCACACGACAGACACCGCATAAAATGCACCCCTCCGGGCCGGATAGCCCGGAGGGGTGCTGCATATTTGCAAAACGCTTCCTTATCGATAGAGTACATTCACCGGCGTCTGTGCTCAAGTATCCTCACCCAAAAATTCCAGCTCCAGGGGCTTATCCAGTTCTCTGGAAACATAGCCGCCGTTTTTGCGCCGCTGCTTGACGCACTCCGTCAGCAGATATTCGATCTGCCCGTTCACGCTCCGAAAATCATCCTCCGCCCATGCCGCAATCGCCTCATACAGCTTTGCGGACAAACGCAGCGGGATTTGCTTCTTGTTATCTGCCATCGCTTAATACAGGGAGCCGGAGTTCACAATGGGCTGGGCTTCCTTGTTGCCGCAGAGCACCACCAGCAGATTGGAAACCATTGCCGCCTTCCGCTCCTCGTCCAGCTGAACCGTTCCCCGCTCATTCAGACGCTCCAGAGCCATCTCCACCATGCCGACCGCGCCATCCACGATCAGCTTCCGGGCATCAACTACCGCTGCCGCCTGCTGGCGCTGGAGCATGGCCGCGGCGATCTCCGGGGCGTATGCCAGATAGGTGATCCGTGCATCCACGATCTGAAGACCGGCTTCCTCCACCCGGTTCTGAATCTCGGCCTTGATGCGCTCCGCCACCACGGCGCTGGAACCACGGAGACTGCCGTCATCCGCCACGCCGTCACCGGTGGTGTCAATATTGGGGGCAACATCATAGGGATACAGGCGGACGATATCCCGCAAAGCGCTGTCGCACTGCAGCGACAGGAATTCCTTGTAGTTGTCCACATTAAACGCGGCCTTTGCCGTATCCACGATTCGCCAGGTGACCGCGATACCGATCTCCACGGGGTTGCCCAGACAGTCGTTGATTTTCTGACGGTTGTTGTTCAGAGTCATGATCTTCATGCTCATGCGCTTGTTGACGGATTCCGTAGAAACTGCCACGCCGTCCACATTCAGCTGGGCAGTCTTGGTTTTCACAACGTCGCCGCTCTGGTTCAGCTTTGTGGCAGCGGCAGGATTTACCGCACTGGAGAACGGATTTACAAAGTAAAAGCCCTCTCCCTTCAGAGTGCCTGTATAGTTGCCGAACAGGGTCAGCACCAGAGCCTCCTGCGGCTTCAGAACCTTCAGACCGGCGGGAAGGATCGACCCAACGATGAAGCCGATGACGCTCAACACGATGAGCACCACGCCGACGGCCGTAATCTTCTCGGTCAGAATGATTCCGAATACCAACGCTGCCACGGAAGCAAGCAGAATCCCGATAATCAGCAGGAGCATGACCATTCCGTTTTTCTTTCCGGTTAACACTTTTTCAGTCATTGCAATGACCTCCTTGATCTTTGATGTATCTTTATGATATCATATTGATATCAAATTTCAATTCCCAATCCTGCACAAAAATTGGCTTTTCAGGAATCATCCAACAGTTCAGATTTTGTAAAGAATCCATAAGACCGTGTCCGCTCCTCCCCAATCCGCATATTCTGGGGAAAGAGGTGATCGGATATGAATATATGCAATCTGACGGCGGCAGTCACCGCACTGGCAAATACCATCGCCTGCGGACTGAAAACAGAGGAGATCAGCATGCTCAGCTCCCTGCTCGTACAGCTTGGGGACACGCTGGCAACCATTGCTGCCCAAAGGACACTCTGCCAGGCACAGGAAAAGGAATGAGGATACCGGGCCTGTGACGGTATCCATTGCACGCAGCGCGGTACAAACCGCCGCGCTGCAGGCAACGCGAAAACAGCAGCTTTTTGCGGCTGCACAGCTACGAACGATTCTTCGATACGGCGTCATGAAAGAAAGATTTGGGGGTACGATTATGATAAAACCTGAGAAACTGCACCGGGGCGATAGAATTGCAATCGTGAGTCTGTCCTGGGGCGGTCTGGGGGATGAAAGCCTGATCCACAAATACCGCATTGCCAAAGAACGTCTGGAAAGGGTTTTTGGGCTGGAAGTGGTTCCCATGCGCCATGCGCTGGCGGGAAGTGCGTTTGTCTATGAGCACCCGGAGCTGCGTGCGAAAGACCTCATGGACGCGTTTCTGGATCCGTCCGTCAAAGGCATTTTCAGTGCCATCGGCGGCGACGATTCCATACGCATTCTGCCCTATATTGACTATGGCGTGATCACAAGGCATCCAAAAATTTTCATGGGCTATTCCGACACCACCGTGTCCCATTTCATCATGAACAAGGCCGGTGTGGTATCCTACTACGGCCCTTCCATCATGGCTGAGTTCGGCGAGTACGGGAAGATGTTTGACTACACCGCAGATGCGGTGCAGGATATCCTGTTTGGAGATTCCAAAGACTATTCGGTGCGCTCCAGCGACATCTGGAGCAATGACTCTCTTGCCTGGAAAGAAGAGAATATGCACAGGCGCAGAAAGACCTTGCCGGAAACCCACCATTATGAAGTCCTGTCCGGGGGCGGAATCATCAAAGGACAGCTGCTTGGAGGCTGCATCGATGTATTTCCCATGATCGTGGGGACGTGCATCTGGCCGGATGCGGCGCAATGGAAAGGGAAAATCCTTCTGCTGGAAACCAGCGAGGAAAAGCCCGGCCCGGACTATCTCAAGTATTGGCTGAGGAATCTGGGCGCCCAGGGAATTCTGCAAAGCATCAGCGGCATCGTGGTGGGAAAGCCCAGAGACGAGCAGTTTTATGAAGCATACAAGGAAGTGTATCGAAAGGTGCTGCACGAGTTTCGCTGTGAGCGCCTGCCGGTTCTGTACAATGTGAATATCGGTCACGCTGTGCCGATCGGGATTCTTCCGCTGGGAATTGCGTGTGAAATCAATCTGGATCAAAAAACGATCCGGTTTGCGGAATCCGCGACATCCTAGACCATTGACCCGATTGCATCCATTCAAAATTTTGAAATTTGTAGAGCAGCTGCGAGGATGTTCCGCGCCGGAGCCTTCCTTGTGCAAAGGGAGGGCAGTCTGATCAAGCGGGATCCGGCGCTGTGCTCACGAAAGCCGATCATAAAACCGAGATTTCTAAAAGGAGAATTCAGATGATTCATTTTGAAGAGATTACAAACCGCAATATCTGGAAGGTTTGCACACTGGAGCCTTTTGAGGAACAAAAGGATTTCGTGGCGGAGAACCTTCAAAGCCTGGCGGAAGCCTATGCAACAAGAAATGAAGGCAACAACGCGCTGCCCCTGGCTGTGTATCATGATGCTGATCTGATCGGATTCGTCATGATTGGCAAGGGGACTGTGGGAAATGAAGACGAAAGCGATTTGATCAAGGAAAACTACTGCCTCTGGAGACTGATGATTGATAAGAAATTCCAGGGAAAAGGACTGGGCAGGCAGACAATGGATGCTGTCATGGCTTTGATTCGCACATTTCCTTTTGGCGAAGCAAAAAAGGTATGGCTGTCCTATGAACCGGAAAACACACGCGCCAAAGATCTTTACAGTCGATTTGGATTTGTGGAGAATGGGCAGATGTGCGGCAACGAAATCGTGGCCGTGTGCGATCTGTAAAGCCCCCGTTTTGCAGCGAACCAATCGGGATAAATGGGAGCAAATGAAGCTATGGATGCGAAGGAATTGTGGCAAGCATTTCAAAAAGAAAAAAATATCGGGGATGTCCCATATGAGGCGTGGGCATTTGGCGGCGCTCCGGATAAATTGGCGGAACTGGTAAAAAAGGGCATCAAGACCGCAACATCAAGCCTTAATTGCTGGTATGAAAGCGGGGAGGAAAGACTTCCCCAAGCCGGGGACTACAGTGTGATCCTGGATGCAAAGGGAAATGCGGTGTGCATCATCCAAGCAACAAGGGTTTTTGTTGTGCCGTTTTGTGATGTGTCAGAGGCGCATGCCCGAAAAGAAGGAGAAGGGGATTTGTCATTGGCGTATTGGCGGCAGGTACATCAGGACTTCTTTTCCGGGGAGCTGAAAGAGCGGAAAATGGTTTTTTCCGAAACGATGGAGATTGTCTGCGAAGAGTTCCAATTGATCTTCGCGGCATAGTGTCCAATGTAACAAAAGGAGTGCATTGCAATGAGATTGGATGGATATGGCCTGTTTGTGAATGATATGGCAAGGATGATTCGTTTTTACCGTGATGTATTGGGGTTTGAGATTCGGGAAGACGAAAACACGGATAATGTCTATTTGCTGAAGGATGGAACCCTGTTTTTGCTCTATGGGAGAAAGGATTTTGAAAAGCTCACAAGCAAAAAATATACGTATCTTCCGGGGGTAAACGCGCATTCCGAGATGGCCTTGTATGTTGACACCTTTGAGGAGGTTGACGCGCAGTATCAAAATGCGATTGACCATGGCGCAGCTTCTTTACTAGAGCCAACCACGGAGCCTTGGGGTCAAAGGACTTGCTTTATTGCCGACCCGGAAGGAAATATCATCGAGATTGGCTCCTGGAACAAGCCCTAT
This sequence comes from Bacillota bacterium, assembly GCA_029098045.1. Classification (GTDB taxonomy): domain Bacteria; phylum Bacillota; class Clostridia; order Oscillospirales; family Oscillospiraceae; genus Faecousia. The sequence continues at coordinate 705 of JAQXNO010000040.1, read as the reverse complement.
GAGGAAAAGGATTTATAAAATCGCTTTGCACAGCGAAAATACAGGTGGATGGAAAAGGAGTAGCCTATGGCCTTTGATTTTAAGAAAGAGTACAAAGAGTTTTACCTGCCAAAGAACAAACCCCAGATTGTGACGGTGCCGCCGGCGAACTACATTGCCGTTTGTGGCGAGGGCGATCCCAACGAGGAGGGCGGCGCCTACAAGGCAGCGATTGGGGTGCTGTACGCGGTTGCCTACACCATCAAAATGAGCAAGATGGGTGATTACCGTATGGAAGGGTACTACGATTTTGTGGTGCCGCCGCTGGAAGGGTTCTGGTGGCAGGATGGGGTGGAGGGCTTCGACTACGCGGACAAATCCACCTTCCACTGGATCAGCGTCATCCGTTTGCCGGATTTTGTGACAAAAGCAGATTTTGACTGGGCTGTGGCGGAAGCGACCCGGAAGAAAAAGCTGGATTGCAGTGCCGCGGAATACCTGACCATCGACGAGGGGGAGTGCGTCCAGATTATGCACACAGGCGCATTCGACGACGAACCTGCAACGGTGGCTCTGATGGATGAATTCCTGAAAGCCAACGGGTACGAGAATGACTTCTCCGATACCCGCCTGCACCACGAGATCTATTTGAGTGATGCCAGAAAAGTCGTGCCCGGGAAATGGAAGACGGTGATCCGGCATCCCGTGCGGAAAAGAAAATGAACG
>JAQXNO010000039.1 GCA_029098045.1 Bacillota bacterium | reverse complement strand
CCGATGCCGGTGCCGCCGGCAGCCTGGTAGAGGATGTCGGCACCGTTGGTGACCATGACGGTGTCGGCAGCGGAGCCGGCAGCCAGGTCACTATAGGAGTTGGCCTTGTACTGCAGCACGTTGGCGTCGGGGTTGGCGGCCAGAACGCCGGAAACGAAGCCGATGCCGAACAGGTTCATGGAATCAGAGACCATGCCCTGGACATAGCCCACGGTGCCGCTCTTGGTCATGGTGCCGGCAACGATGCCCACCAGATAGGAGCACTGCTCCTGAGCGAACATCAGGCAGGCCACGTTGGGCAGATCCGCGTTGGTGGCATCGTCAATGATGGCGAACTTCTGCTCGGGGTTGGCCAGAGCAGCGTCACGGGTAGCATTGGCCAGCATGAAACCGACACTGATAATCAGGTCATAGTCCTCATCGATGAAGGTCTGGATGTTGGCAGCGTAGTCCGCATCGGTCTTGCTCTCCAGGTAGTTGACGGTGAAGGTGCTGTCTTCCTTGGCAAGAGCCTGCAGGCCTTCCCAAGCGCCCTGGTTAAAGGACTGATCGTTGACACCGCCCGTGTCGGTGACCATACCGATCTTCAGGCCGGACTTGGCGCCGGAATCCTTGCTGCCGCAGGCAGCCAGACCCAGAACCATGACAACAGCCAGCAGCAGTGCGACAATTTTCTTCATGTTCATTGTTTTTTCCTCCTCAGTTTATGTTCCGTCCGAAGACGGGAAATGACGGGAATGATTGTTACCCTCTTTCCCGGTTCAGTATACTACATACAGCAAAAGAAATCAACTGAAAACCTGAGTTTTTTTCCATATTGTTATCGGATGCAGCTCGTGATGCCGATTCCGGGAATCCATACGGCCGCAAGGGCTTCCAGACTTCCGGTGTCACAGAGCGGCTGCAGGCGCTGCGTTTTGATCCGCGTGGCAGCCGCAATGAGACCCGGCACAGAAGGAAGCTTCCGTACCGGGTCGAAAAACTCATTGCTCTCTTTTCCGTTCCGCGCTGACGGCGATCATGCGGATCACAAGAGTGATCAGCACCACACCCGCAAGGCAGATCGACATATTCCTGTAGGCAAATGCCGCCTGATCACCATGGCGCTGGACATAGTATTCCATGTAGCCGGCGCCGCCCAGCAGTGCCAGCTGTGCCAACCAGAACAGCAGGTAAAACCACTTGAATCCACGGGATCTCACCATGCGGACGGACAGCAGCACAATTGCCGTCAGGACTGCCAGCAGGCTCAGAATCTGGACAATGCTGATAAATCCGTTGGAACGCATGAACAGGGAGTCATAGCGGGTGCTGTCCAGCACAATCTGGCACACGCCGTAAAGCAGCAGGAACAGCAGCGTCACGTCACCGTCGCGCAGCTTCTTTCTGCGCACGGCGCAGAAAAACATATACAGCAGCAGGAGCGCAACAATCACGCCGGTGGAGATGGATTGCAGCATGAAGGTTGCCAGCCGGTTCTCCGCCACGCCGGAGACCGCGTTCGTCACGGGATATGCAAAGGGCAGACCCATCGTATCGGGCATGATCTGGCCGCGGTCAGAAGCGGTAAAGAGGGATGCCAGCCGTCCGGCCGCAATGCCCACGCCGCCTGCGATCACCATGCAGTCGAGCATCTGCGGCAGATTTTTGGATATCTGCAGCAGACGCATCAGGCAGGCGGTCAGCAGGCAGCCGGTAAAGGCGCCCATCAGCGCGTAGCCGCCCCAGGTATAGTCCGTCATGGCAGCTTCCATGCTTGCATAGCCATCGGACAGGCAGTACCAATGCATCCACCGGCTGAGTACCACCGAAAGGAGCATCGCCACCGGGATCGTCAGGCTCAACGCCATGCCGTTTTTACTTTTCCACAGGTACAGCGCGGCAAACATCGCCACCGCCGCCACCACGGCAAAGGTCAGAATAATGGAGCTCCAGTAAATGAAGGTGCCGCCATTGATAAATGCAACTTTTTCCATGGCTTAACCTCCATCCGGCAGTGCCGTGGCAAAATAGATAATATCACTGATCCGGCGCTGGGTCTGGAAGTCCGGGGTCGTGACCAGTTTGTCGTCCATAACAATTGCGGTGGTCTGTCCACCGTCCAGGGCATAGGCGGTATTACAGCCCAGATCACGGATATACTCCGCAAAGAAGCGCACGGAGTGGCGCTTGAAGAGCGTTCCCTCCTGGCTGGTGTTGGCAACCAGATAGTGCAGCTTGTCCATCTGGCAGATCGCGGCACGGGAGTAGGTGCCGTTGACTTCACCCAGA
>JAQXNO010000038.1 GCA_029098045.1 Bacillota bacterium | reverse complement strand
TTTCTGAACAATTTGTCTAGCAAATTACTCAAGAATTTTCGTTGGCTTAAATTCGATTTCTCATCAAACTTAAACAATCTTTAAAATTGTCCAAGGTGTTTCTTAGTTCGTCTTCACGTTATTCAATTTACAAGGTACAGTGTCGTTCGCTGGCGGTCATTTCGTGTCCGCAGCCAACTTTTATATGTTAGCACATCCATTCCGCTTTGTCAAGAACTTTTTTCAAATTCTTCAAAACTTTTTAAGCTGTGCCGTTGTCCTCCCGGCAAGCCGTTCATCAGACAACTTTTGCATTCTAGCATATCGAACAAGATTTGTCAACCAGTTTTTTCTGATTTCCACAAAAATTCTTTCGATTTGCCTTTTTTGCCGCCCCTTTTCCCGGAGCCTGCATATCCTATCACCATTTCCCCTGTTTGTCAACCGCAAATGTGCCGGTTTTTCGCTCTTTTCACCCGGTTGTTTTTCTTCGCTTTACGCCAGGCTCCGTTTCAAAATCATTTGTCCGTCAGTCGCGGACAGAAACATTGCTGCTGATGTCCGCCAGCGCGTCGGTTGCATCGTACGCGGTTTCCTCCCGGTTCACCAAATCTCCAAGACTGACCATGCCGCACAGTCTTCCGTTTTCCACCACAGGCAGCCGGCGGATCTGCTGCCGGCCCATCAGATGCGCCGCGGCGACGGCTTCCATATCCGGCCGCGCCGAAATGACCTGGGTGGTCATCACATCCCGTACCGGGGTGGACGCCGGAAGCCGCCCCGCCGCGATACACCGGGTAACCAGATCCCGGTCGGTCACCACACCGCAAAGCCTCCCATCGCCGCCGCAAACCGGCAGTGCCCCAATGTTGTAATGGGCGAGCGTTCTGGCCGCCACCGCCACAGACTCCTCCGGGTTGATTCGTACCACCGTATTGGTCATGATTTCACGTAATTTCATCGAAAATCCCTCCTTCGGCCATTATGGGCAGCGAAAAAACGATTTATACCTTTCGTCTTTAATCGGTTCTTAAGAATCTCCCCCCTTTTATCTTAATTTCAGCAGTGCTATAATAGGGGCATAACCGTGAAAGAGAGGGAGTGCCATGTACAACATTCTGATTTGCGATGATCAGCCGGACATCGTGAATGCTCTGAAAATCTACTTAGCGTCGGAGGAATACCGGCTTTTTGAGGCCTATACCGGCCAGCAGGCGCTGGATATGGTGCGCAAGGGGGATTTCCATCTGATTCTGTTGGACATCATGATGCCCCATATGGACGGCATTACTGCCACCGCAAAGATCCGAGAATTCTCCAACGTACCGATCATCCTGCTCACCGCAAAAAGCGAAACCGAGGACAAGGTTCTGGGTCTGAACGTGGGTGCTGACGATTACATCACCAAGCCCTTCGTCCCCGTGGAGGTGCTCGCCCGGGTACGCAGCCAGCTGCGGCGCTACGCGCTTTTGGGCAGCCGCCCGGAGGGACAGGCCGGCACCCTGACCATCGGCGGTGTCACTCTGGATGATCGCAAGAAAGCCGTCACCGTTGACGGGGAACCGGTGGCGCTGACCCCCACGGAGTATGCCATCCTGCGCCTACTGATGTCCAATCCCGGCAAGGTCTATTCCACCAAGGCACTCTACGAATCCGTCTGGCAGGAGGCTGCCCTGGGCAGTGAAGGCGCCGTCGCCGTGCACATCCGCCACCTGCGGGAAAAGATTGAGATCAACCCCTCGGAGCCTCGGTATCTGAAGGTGGTTTGGGGGCAGGGATACAAAATGGAGGGAGAAACCTAATGAGACGCAGCATTGCCTTCAAATTTCTGGCATTTCTCCTGTGTGCCTTCAGTCTGGTGATGGTGGTTTTTTCCGGCATCGGCATCGCCTGCATGGAGCTGAACGATCTGTACGAGACGCCGCTGGAAACCGTCCGGCAGTCCCATCTGAGCGAGATCGGTTGGGAGCTGGCAGAGTATTACGCAGGCTGGCAGGCCGCGGAAACCCTTAGCAACGCGCCCACAAGCCTTCTGAACAACATCTACTACTCCAGCTACGCGAATCGCTCCGGGAGCCAGTATGCCGTACTGGTGTACGAGAACGGCGAACCGGTACGAAGCGTCAACGACGCGGCGTCCCTGAACCGCACCGTCTACACCTTCCAATACACCGTCACACCCAGTTATCCCATTGTAACCGGTGAAATCTACCGGGATCCCCAGTACGATGAGACATCCCCTGTAATGGAGTCCATGCTTGATGCCGCTTCCGCCACAGGTGCCGATGCCGGTGCAGAAAACTACAAGGATGCTCTTGCGAGGGTGGCAGGGCAGGAGATCCTCCATTCCGAACAGATTTACGACCACTTCACGGATGAGGACGGCTTTGGACGTCAGCAGATCTACTCCGTCAATTACTACGCCGGGCCCACCTATGAGGTGACGGTTCATTTGTCCGATCAGAGTGTCCTCGACGCCGAATTCATGCTGCTGTGCGCGCTCTATCCCAACCGGGATCTGTATGTTCCCGCCCTCCTTGGAAGCCTGCTGATTTTCCTTGCCACGCTGGTATTCCTCTGCTGCGCCGCCGGTCACAACCGCAGCGGCGACGTTCAGCTGGCCGCCTTCAACCGGGTACCGCTGGATCTTTACCTCCTGTGTGCTCTGGGATGTACGGTGCTGCTGACACTGCCGGTGAACTGGCTGTGGGAAATGGCGCGCTTTCAGTCCTCCTACAACATCTGGAACAAGCCCCGGCTGTGCCTGCTGATCTGCGGCTTATGCGGCTTCGGTATTGCCGCGCTGTTCGTCGGTCTGATCTATATCTTCGCGGCGCAGAGCAAGGCCGGCGACCGGTATCTGCTGCGCCACACACTGGCGGGCCGGTGTTTCACACTGGCAGGCAAGGTGCTGCGCCGGATCGGTCAGGGCTTCGCCGCCCTCTTCCGGGGCTGCCGGGCAGTGCTGCGGATGCTGCCCCTGATCTGGCAATGGCTGCTGAGTGCGTTTTGCATGGTTCTGGCCGTGGCGCTGTTCTTCTTCCTGGCTGTGGCCACCCATGGGCTCGCCCGGGTGTTCAGTCTCCTCCTGTGCCTGCTGTCCTTGGGCGCCTGTATCGCCGTGATTTGCTACGGCGGCTGGTGCTTCGGCACGCTCCTGAAAGGCGCCCGTCATATGGCGGAGGGTGATCTCCATTATCAAATCAACGTGCAGTATCTGATCGGCTGCTTCCGGGATTTCGCCCTCCAGCTCAACGCGCTGGCCGGTGCCGTCCAGACAGCCGCCCAGCAGCAGATGAAGTCCGAGCGGATGAAGACCGAGCTGATCACCAACGTTTCCCACGACATCAAAACCCCGCTGACCTCCATCATCAACTACGTGGATCTGATGAAAAAGCCCCACAGCGATGCCGAAAACGACGCGTATCTGGATGTTCTGGATCGCCAGAGCCAGCGGCTGAAAAAGCTCATCGACGATCTGATGGAGATGAGCAAGGCAAGCTCCGGGAACATCAGCGTAGAGCTTGCGCAGGTGGATGTGGCCGAGGCGGTCAATCAGGCTCTGGGCGAGTTCTCGGGCAAGCTGGAGCAGGTCAATCTGACGCCCGTGTTCCGTCACCCCGAAACCTCCGTGATTATGCAGGCCGACGGCCGTCTGCTGTGGCGTGTGCTGAGCAACCTTTTAAGCAACGCGGTGAAGTACGCCCTGCCCGGCACCCGGTTGTATATCGATCTGATGACGGCGCAGGACACCGCGGTGCTTGCCATCAAGAACATCTCCAGGGTTCCGCTGAATATCAGCGCGGATGAGTTGATGGAGCGTTTTGTCCGGGGCGATGCCTCCCGCAACACCGAGGGCAGCGGTCTGGGTCTGAACATCGCCAGGAGCCTGGTGGAGCTGCAAAAGGGGCAGATGCACCTGATGGTTGACGGAGATCTGTTCAAGGTGACACTGGTCTTCCCTTTGGGATGAAAAGTTCATAATTTCGATGTATTTTGTTTATAAAATCGCTAAGACATATTCAAATTCTTTGATTAAGCTATAACCATGAAGGGCGGCGGAAGCCGTGAGCCGCTGTCTTTCACTTCGTAGATCCTCTTTTCTACCTCTCTTCTTTCCAAATCCCCAGTGAAATACCCCACTGCCTGCGCAGTGGGGTATTTCCATATTACCGGGTCATTCGGAAAACCATGGTGCCGGGCGCTTCCGGCGCAAGCTGGGACACCAGATACATGGTTTCTGC
>JAQXNO010000037.1 GCA_029098045.1 Bacillota bacterium | reverse complement strand
TCCTAAAAGCAAAACCATAGCCGTAGCTGATGATGGAACAGTCCCAGCTATGTGAGATTCTTTACTCAATTGTTGATGGCCTTATAAAACTAAAAATCATATGCTAATTGCATCTGCTCATCGTTCCAGCTTATCTGTACCACTTCATGACTGGCATCACTTGACAGGTTTCCGTCTAAAAGAAAAGGCGATTTCGTGTCATAGCGTTTCATGTTTTTGCGAGCAAGTTCTGCATTCACATTGTCTGTTTTTCTGTCACAGTTTTGAAGGAACAGGGCAAAATAGTACAAGTTTAAGCAGGCTGTAGTACCAACATACTCCTTTCCAAGGAGTTTTTCATCCTCAAAATCCGACTGTGTAAACTCATCAACGAACTGATAGTAGTCTTTACTTATTTCATGTGGAGTTTTAATTGGCATTTCTCAATTCCTCCCAAGCATAGTATCCCATCAGTCCATTGCACTTTTTCCGCTGGATACCCAATTGTCTAACTCGGAGCATTTGAATTTCCACTGTTTACCTATTTTATGTGCAGGGATGTTCTTGCCTTTCCTAATCCAATCGCGGATTGTTCCCGGCTTAACGCCCAAGTATTCTGCCGCTTCATCTATGCTTATCCATTTGTCGTTTCCAATTTCTGACATTTCAGCACCTCCGAACAATCAAAATACATTAATTCTATTATATTATAGCAAATTCTGGTTCGATTTTTAATACGTTTTCTTCTATTTCCTATTATTTTCTGTTATTTTCTATAATTGTCGTACATCTAATACATCACTCTGTAAAGGTAGAAAAGTCAAATAGAATCGGCGATAATTGGTATGGCTGACAATCTGCACACTCTGATAACGAAGTATTTTGTCAATTGTTATGGGACAAGGCTTTTCATCGTTTGCATGGGTTTCATCTTCCTGCTGCATTTGCTGCATCACTTCTTCGGACAGCAGAAAAACCGCTGCAGCTCCCTCTCTGCACAGAAAGGTTGCTTGCAGCGGTTTCTATCGCAGCCCGGAATCGATCAGCTCAGATCGCCGGCAGCTTTGATTTTGACACGATTGGTGTTTCCGGGATAGTAGGCCAGAGGAACATCCTCCATCTCGATGATTTCCACCGTCTCCCGCACAGCACCGGCTTCTACAGCCAGCTCGATGGCTTCGCTCTTGGCTTTTTCCAGAGACTGTTCCCGGGGCAGCTCATCATAATTCATCAGCTTTTCATAGGTGCCGCTGACTTTGGAAATGGCGGAGCCAATGGCGTTGGCACAGCCAAAGTGCTCGGGCTTTTGGACGGATGCCGCACCGTTGATCTTTTCCGGCAGAATGATGGAGCCGCCGCCCACAAGGATGAGGTCCACATCGGCGTTGGAGACCTTCATGACATCCACGCTGTCCTCTACCAGAGCGCGGATTGCGGCCATGGCCTTATCTGCCACATCCTGGGAGATGGACACGACCCTGGATTTATCGCCCAGCTCAACCATACCAAGGCGTACAGCAATGTCGGTGGCTGTCATCACATCGCCGCCAAACACCATGGCTTTTTTTGTGATTTCAAATCCCACACTGTCGGGGCCGACGGTCACGCTGCCATCGGGTTTGACCCGCACAATGGAGCCGCCGCCAAGTCCGATGGAAATCACATCCGGCATACGGAAGTTTGTACGCACACCGCCGATGGTGACAGCCACGCTGGACTCCCGGGGGAAGCCGTTCTGGATCACGCCCAGGTCTGTAGTCGTTCCGCCCACATCCACCACGATGGCATCCTTCAGCTCTGACAGATAGCTTGCGCCCCGGATGGAGTTGGTCGGGCCGCAGGCTACGGTGAGAATGGGATAACGGCGGGCGTGATCCATGGTCATCAGGGTTCCGTCGTTCTGACTGAGGTAAATATCCGCGTTGGTGATTCCCTCGTCCCGGAGGCTCTTGGCGAAGCCTTCCGTGAAGCGTTCGGCAACCTTCCAGAGCGCCGCATTGAGAATGGTTGCGTTCTCCCGTTCAATCAGGCCCATGGAGCCGATTTCGCTGGAAATGGAAATGTGAACATCCTCGCCCATGACCTCCTGGCACAGCTTGGCCGCTTCAACCTCATGGTCATTCCGGACGGTGGAGAACACACAGGAGATGGCGATGGATTTCACACCCTTTTGCTTCATCTCCAGGAAGAAGGCTTTGGCCGCCTCTGTGTCCAGCGGAGCAAGCTCCTTGCCGTCATACTCAAAGCCGCCGCCGATGATGGTGCTGCCAACGGCCACCTTCTGGATATCCTCTGCCCAGTCCACCATGGGGTGAATGCCGGTGGTGGCAGGGGCGCCGATGCGCAGGATACCGATGGGAGCCAAGTTCTTGCGCTCCACGATGGCATTGGTGCACTGGGTAGTACCCAGCATGGCCTGGTGGATTTGTTTGGGGTCTACGTGAGAGACCTCCAGAACGGTACGCATGGCGCCCAAAATACCATCGTAAATATCTTCCGAGGTGGGATACTTGATATCCGCCACAACAGCGCGGTTTTCGTCAATCAGGACGGCGTCCGTATTGGTGCCGCCTACATCAATTCCAAGCTTATACATCATCAGTTACCTCCCTTGCAGCGCTCTTCCAGCGGAATATAATCGGTGTCCACGCCGAAATAACGGGGGCCAACCAGTTCGATACCCTTTTCCGTGCGCCACAGATGGAAACACTTGAGACCAACCACCATGACACGTTTGCCATATTTCAGCGCATCCGTGGTTACAGGGAGGAAGGTCTCGGTATCCACAAGGGAAATCAGATCCGGTGTGGTAGCGAGGATTTGGCCATCCACGGTAGCGGTCAGGTTCTCATTCTGGAACTCCACATAAGCGCTGCGCCCCTTGTATTCGCCGATTCCCTCCAGCACGACTTTGCCAAAGTTGAAGCCGGCGCGGGTTTCCCGCAGAACATCCCCGATCTTG
>JAQXNO010000036.1 GCA_029098045.1 Bacillota bacterium | reverse complement strand
GTGCCGGATGCCTCCGTGCCTGCGGGAGAAATCTGCTCGGAGATATCCGCGGCGGGGATGATGTGCTCGGCATAGGAGCAGTTATAGTTCTGAACAAAGACGACCTTCAGCTTATCGGCCACCGCCGGATCGTTGTTGATCATTTTGGCAACGCGGTTGATATAGCGGATGATGGCCTTGGCGCGTGCATATCCGGGTGCGGACTTGGCACCGAAGATGAATACGGTGGGGTGGAAATCGGTCAGGGAGCCGTCCTTCAGACGGAAGTAGATATCCACAATGCTCAGCGCGTTCAGCAGCTGGCGCTTGTACTCGTGCAGGCGCTTGACCTGAACATCGAAGATGAAGTCGGGATTCAGCTGGATGCCCTCCTTCTGGGCAATGACCTTGCACAGCTGCTCCTTCTTCTGGCGCTTGATATCGTTGAACTGGCGAACCATATCGTCATCGATCATGGGCTTGAGCTTGGAAATGCGGTCCAGATCCTTCAGGAAGTCACCGCCCACCCGGTAGCTGATCATCTGAGTCAGCTCGGGGTTGCACAGACCCAGCCAGCGGCGGGGTGTCACGCCATTGGTCTTGTTCTGGAAGCGCTGGGGAAATGCGTGGTACCAGTCCTTGAAGCAGTCGTCCTTCAGAATCTGAGAGTGGATCTCCGCGACGCCGTTGATGTAGCTGCCCACATAAATGGACAGATTTGCCATATGCGCGGTGTTGTCACGGATGATGAACAGATTCGGATGCTCACTTTTCAGCTTGGCATCAATGCGCTTGATGATCTCCACAATCTCGGGCACCACGGAGCCCAGCAGATCCAGAGGCCACTTCTCCAGCGCCTCGCTCATAACGGTATGGTTGGTATAGGAGAAGGTTTTCTGGGCGATGGAGAACGCGTGATCGAAGTCCATGCCCTCTGCCATCAGCAGCCGGATCAGCTCGGGGATGGACATGGCAGGATGGGTATCATTGAGCTGCACCGCGTAGAAGTCCGCAAAGTGGGTCAGATCGGTGCCGTGCGCCACCTTGTAAGTGCGCAGCATATCCTGCAGTGATGCGGAGGACAGAACGTACTGCTGCTTGATGCGCAGACGCTTGCCTTCCCAGGTGGAGTCGTTGGGGTACAGAACCCGGGTGATATCCTCGGCCTTGTTCTTCTGCGCCAGCGCGCGCAGGTAGTCCTGATCGTTGAAGGCGTTGAAGTCCAGCTCCTCCTCGGCCTCGCACTGCCACAGGCGCAGGGTGCCCACGTTGTCGGTGCCATAGCCGATGACAGGCACGTCGTAGGGCACGGCCAGAACCGTGTGGTCAGGGAATTTGACCTTCACCGTATGGTTGTAGCGGCGGTAGGACCAGGGATCGCCGAACTTGGTCCAATCGTCGGCATTTTCCTTCTGCCCGCCGTTCTCGTCCCAGCTCTGCTTGAACAGGCCGAACTTGTAGCGCAGGCCGTAGCCGGACAGGGGGATGTTGCAGCTGGCGGCGCTGTCCAGGAAGCAGGCAGCCAGTCTTCCCAGACCGCCGTTGCCCAGCGCGTCGTCTTCAATCTCCTCCAGAACGGCCAGATCCACGCCACGCTCCGCGAACAGCTTCTTCATCTCTTCGAGAATGCCAAGGTTATACAGATTGGAGTAAACCAGACGGCCAACCAGATACTCGGCAGAGATATAGTAAGCCTTGCGGCTGTGCATACGGGTGCGCTTGCTGTGATTCCAGTTATCGGAAATCGCCATCATCACGGCTTCACCCAGTGCCTCATGCAGTTCCTGGGGTGTGGCCTCCTGCAATGACACGTCGTAAGTGTACTTCAGCTGAGCTTCCGTCCATTTGAGGATGTTCAGACAATTATACTTCATTCTTCGCTCTCCGTTCTTCCCAGAGGGGATTGATTATTTTTAGCCGAGAAACGGCCATAAAGCTTTGTCATGGCAAGCAAACGTTTTGCCAGCACGCTGCTCATTATATCATCTTTTGCCCGCCATGTCCAGTTGGAATCTGACAAAGTTCCGGGGAAATTCATACGGGCATCCGCGCCCAGATCCAGAAGATCCTGCATGGGCACCACGCAGCAGTCCGACACGGACGCAAAAGCGGTACGGATCACGCCCCAGACAAGGCCCTCCTTCTCCGAAAGATTCATGTACTCGGTGGCATACTCCACCGCTTCGGGCGCTGCGGTCTCAAACCACTGGCGCATGGTCATGTTGTCGTGGGTACCTGTGTAGCAAATGGTATTGGGGCTGTAGGTGTGGGGCAGATAGTTGGAAGGCTCCCGGGAGTCAAAGGCAAACTCCAGCACCTTCATGCCGGGGTAGCCGGAAGCATCCCGCAGATCCAGAACCTCCTGGGTCAAATAGCCCAGATCTTCCGCGATCATGTCCAGCTGGGGCAGATTCTTGCGGACCGCATTGACAAATGCCATGCCCGGTCCCTTGATCCACTGTCCAATCCGGGCAGTTTCATTGCCATAGGGGACGGACCAATAGGATTCCAGTCCCCGGAAATGGTCCATACGAACCACATCGTACATCTTTCCCGCTGCTTCCAGCCGGCGCATCCACCAGCTGAAGCCGTCGGCTTCCATCACATCCCAACGGTACAAGGGGTTGCCCCAGAGCTGGCCGTCCTCGGAGAATGCGTCGGGCGGGCAGCCTGCCACGGCCACGGGATCCAGCTTTTCGTCCAGCTGGAACAGCGCCGTATCCTTCCAAACCTCCACGGAGTCATAGGGAACATAGATCGGCACATCGCCGATGATGCGGATCGCTTTGCTGTGGGCATAGGCGCGCAGGGCGTTCCACTGCCGGAAGAACAGGTACTGCACAAAGCAGAAGAAGCGGATTTCCTCCTTCTGTGCCTGACGGGCTGCCCAGATGGCATCGGGATCGCGGAATTTCAGCGCGTCATCCCACTGATACCAGGGCTTGCCGCCAAAGCTGTCCTTGAGCGCCATGAACAGCGCAAAGTCAGACAGCCAGCTGCTGTTTTCCCGGCAGAAGGCATCCAGCTCCTCCTGCTGCGTAAAACGCGCATATGCCTTGCGCAGAACCTTCAGGCGGTTTTTATAAAGCAGGCCGAAGTCGGCCTTGGTTTCGCTGTGGCACCACTGGACACTGTCCAGCTCCTCCTGCATCAGAAGACCCGCTTCCACCAGTGCATCCAGATCGATCAGATAGTGGTTTCCCGCAAAGGTGGAGCAGGACTGATAGGGCGAGTCACCGTAGCCGGTGGGATTCAGGGGCAGAATCTGCCAGACACTCTGTCCGGCTTCTTCCAGAAAATCGATAAACTGAAAGGCGCGTTTTCCCATCGTGCCGATTCCGTAGGGTCCCGGCAGAGAACTGATATGCATCAAAATGCCGCTGCTTCGCATGGCAATAGCTCCTTTATATCTGGTTTTTTGTTAATTGGATAGTTTGAAACGTTTCCAAACTGCCACGCTATGAGAGTAATACGTTTTCTCCGATTTGTCAAGTAAAACCCGTGTCCGGCGGCTGTTTTTTCATAATTTCACAGGAAAAGATTTCATCGACAGCCCATAGATGCCGGTGCGGGACTGGGCACCCCACGGTATGGGCGGCAGGCCTGCGCAGCGCTTCACGCAAAAAAGCTCACCCGGCGGGTGAGCTTTTTTGAAGGTTATTGAAATCAGGCTTCCAGGTTGATGCCGGTCTCCTTGTTGAAGACGTGGCAGACATGACCGGGGAAGTTGAACTGGACATCCGCACCGTTGGTCAGTGCCGCGACTTCCGCGCCCGTCATGTTCATGGTGGAAACGACCATGACCACATCCCGATCCATGGCGGTAACGTGCAGGTGGACGGAAGCGCCCATCAGCTCGGAAACATCCACCTTGCCGGCAAAGCCGGGCTCCAGGGTGATGTGTTCGGGACGAACACCCAGGACAATATCCTGCTCCGCGACATTGTTTGCGGCCAGCTTTTCCTGCTTCTCGTCGGACAGAACCACGGTCTGGCCACCCAGCTCCACTGCATACTTGCCGTTAACCTTAACCAGTCTGGCATCGAACATATTCATCTGGGGAGAGCCGATGAAGCCGGCGACGAACAGATTGTAGGGATGATTGAAGACCTCCTGAGGTGTGCCGATCTGCTGGATGAAGCCGTCCTTCATGATGACGATACGGTCGCCCAGGGTCATAGCCTCGGTCTGGTCGTGGGTAACATAGATAAAGGTGGTGTTGATCTTCTGGCGCAGCTTGATGATCTCCGCACGCATCTGGTTGCGCAGCTTGGCATCCAGATTGGACAGAGGCTCGTCCATCAGCATGACCTGGGGGTCACGGACGATGGCACGGCCGATGGCAACACGCTGGCGCTGACCGCCGGACAGTGCCTTGGGCTTACGGCCCAGATACTGGGTGATGTCCAGGATCTCAGCAGCTTCGCGGACAGCCTTGTCGATCTCGTCCTTGGGGGTGTGGCGCAGCTTCAGAGCAAAGGCCATGTTTTCATACACAGTCATGTGGGGGTACAGGGCGTAGTTCTGGAAGACCATGGCGATATCACGGTCCTTGGGCGCCACGTCGTTGACCAGACGGTCACCGATGTACAGTTCACCTTCGGAGATTTCCTCCAGACCTGCGATCATACGCAGGGTGGTGGACTTGCCGCAGCCGGAGGGGCCGACCAGAACAATGAATTCCTTGTCCTTGATCTCAAGGTTGAATTCCTGAACAGCCACAACACCCTTGTCTGTGATCTGCAGGTT
>JAQXNO010000035.1 GCA_029098045.1 Bacillota bacterium | reverse complement strand
CATCACCGATGATCCCACACCTCTGGCACAGAACCCCGGCGGCAGCTGGGCACTGGTGAACCTGATTATCACGATTCTGACGGTTCTGGGCTCCATCCTGCTGTTGATCTTCTACTTCGGCAAGAAGCAGAAGGCTCTGGTAGACGAAAACGGCAACCCGGTGCTGAACGCGGAAGGCGAAGAGGCTCTGGAATACACCAGAAAGAAGAAGGGCTTCTGGAGAATCTTCAGCATTATCCCCGCAGTGGTCGCGGTTGTGGTATTCATCCTCACCGAAAACATGAGACTGCCCATGGTTCTGGTTGACCGCTGGACGATCCTGATGGTCATCATCGGCCTGGTGCAGATCGTAGTGGCACTTCTGAGCAAGAAGAAGAAGGAAGAGCCCGAGGAAGAAGCAGCGGCTGCGGTATAAGCCAAAGCAAAATTGCGCAAATCATTCCAATCCCTAAGAAAAGACCGCTTCTTCGGAGGCGGTCTTTTTGCTGAAATGCGCAAGTGCGGCGGGGGCACCCCGCCCGGCGCGGCAGCGCCCTTGGCTCCCCCTTTGGGGGAGCTGTCACCGCAGGTGACTGAGAGGGCGTCGGAGGCTGGTTACCCTCTCAGGCGGCTGATCGCCGCCAGCTCTCCCAGAGGGAGAGCCAAGGGGCGGATGACGAACGCTGTTACGAATCGGGTGAGCCCATAAGTGCAACGATGATTGCCGGCCTATCAGACCCGAATTGCCAGCGGGGGCACCCCGCCCTCCCATGACGGCTTTGCGCAGCGATCAAAAAAACACCCCCTGCGGCAGCCCCGGAGGGACACCGCAGGGGGGAGTTGGACTTGTGAGGATCAATCCTCCTGATTCAGAACCTCTGCCTGGATCGCGGGATCATAGGAGAGAATGGGGTCGATGGTCTCACCCTTGACTTGACGTGCCACATAATTTTTGGTGATTCTGGAGACAAGAGGAATCAGCGCCACAACACCGATCAGGTTGGGAATCATCATCAGACCGTTGAAGGTGTCGGAGATGTCCCAAGCAAGAGAGGAGGTCATGACGGAGCCGGAGATGATCATCAGAACGAAAATCACCTTGTATACCTTCACACCCTTGTCGCCGAACAGATATTCCACGGCCTTGGAGCCATACTGGGACCAGCCCAGAACGGTGGTGAAGGCAAACAGGAGCATGGCAATGGCAACGAAGATTTCACCTGCGTGACCGAAGACCTTGCCAAAGGCCTGAGAAACCAGTGTGGCATCATTGACACCGGCCACGGCCATGCCGGTCTGAAGATCAATATAGCCGGAGGAAAGAACCACCACAGCCGTGAAGGTACAGACCACGAAGGTGTCGAAGAACACCTCAAAAATGCCCCACATACCCTGCTTGACGGGCTCCTTGACATTGGAGGAGGAGTGTACCATAACGGAGGAACCAAGACCTGCTTCGTTGGAGAACACACCGCGCTTGCAGCCCTGGGTGATGATCTGGGAGATCGCGATACCGGCAGCGCCGCCGGCGACGGCCTTGACACCAAAGGCAAAACGGAAAATGGAGGCGAAAACGGCACCGGCCATCTGAATATTCATGAGGAAAATCGCGGTGGCGCCAACCACATACAGCACGGCCATGAAGGGGACGATGCGCTCGGCAAAGGCCGCGATACGCTGCAGACCGCCGATGATGATCAGACCGCCCAGAATCATCAGGGCGACACCGATGAGCAGGTTGATGACGGGAATGCCCGCAATCTGACCGAGGCTGACATTCTTAAAGAAGGCGGACTGCAGATTCAGGGTGATTTTGTTCACCTGACCCATGTTGCCGATGCCGAAGGATGCCAGAACCGCGAAGATGGCAAAGAGCGTGGCCAGGACAGAGCCGATGAGCTTGCAGTTTTTGTACTTTCCCAGACCGTCCTTCAGGTAGTACATGGCACCGCCGGACCATTCGCCGTCGGTATTGCGCCGGCGGAAATAGATGCCCAGCACGTTTTCGGAGAAGTTGGTCATCATGCCAAAGAAGGCGGCAACCCACATCCAGAATACGGCACCGGGGCCACCGATGACAATGGCGGCGGAGACACCGGCAATGTTGCCGGTACCGATGGTGGCAGCCAGCGCCGTGCACAGCGCCTGGAACTGGGAGATGGTTTTCCGATCCGTCTTTTTAGTGGTATTGCTGTCGCGGACGAACAGGGAGCCGATGGTCATCTTCCACCAGTGGCCGATGTGGGAGATCTGGAAGAACCCGGTGCAGCAGGTCATGAGAATGCCGGTTCCGATTAAAAGAATCAGACCGATTTTCACCCACACAAAGTCGTTGATCACGCTGTTTACTGCCGCAATCCGATCAAAAAAGTCTGTCATATGTAACCCTCCAAAATGATTAAAAAGAATACGAGCCGCGCAGCACGCGCGACCCGCCAAAAGACAATGGATTCCCCGAAGGGTAACATCAGCTTTGTCCTTTTGCCTGAGAGATTAGCGCGTGTACGCTTTGCACCTTCGGCACCCAATTCAATGGGTTTCTCCAAAGTTCTGTCGGCCTACAGTCCTCATCCCTACGGACACCTGAGAGCGTTACTCCTTCGGCTGCGAATCGCAATTTCCTGTAAGCGTCGTCCAGAAAATATTCATTTGTCCACATTGTAACAACAACTGTCCGCGTGCGCAAGCATAAAATTGCGAATGTGTCACTTTTTGTAGAAAAGCACAAGGAATGGGGAGGAATGGAGGGGGAGGCTGTTGAATCCGACAAGAGGCCGCGCCTTTTCGTTCTGCGGATTTTCAACGGATCATCCATTTTTTTTATTTATAGACTTGACATTTTGGAAAAATTGGATATAATATAAACGTTCTCCAGATAGAGGATTTGTGTAACGGTAGCACACCGGACTCTGACTCCGTTTGCGGGGGTTCGAATCCCTCATCCTCTGCCAAAAATCCCCCACCCCCCTTCGGGTAGGGGGGATTTTTAGCAGAGGAGAGGGATTCGAAAGGGCGGCACCAGTGCGCGCACTGGTGCAAAAACATGCCGGTGGCATGTTTTTAGCCCGTG
>JAQXNO010000034.1 GCA_029098045.1 Bacillota bacterium | reverse complement strand
GGACGGCGCTACCACCGTGACCACCACCATGATCATTGCCCACATGGCAGGCATCCATATCTTTGCCACCGGCGGCATCGGCGGTGTGCATCGGGGCGCGGAGACCACCATGGACATTTCCGCCGATCTGGAGGAACTGGGTCAGACACCGGTCATGGTCGTCTGCGCCGGCGCCAAGTCCATTCTGGATCTGGGTCTGACGCTGGAATATCTGGAGACCAAGGGCGTGCCCGTCATCGGCTACGGCACCGAGGAGCTGCCCGCCTTCTACACCCGTCAGTCCGGCTTCGGCGTGGACTACCGCATCGACACCCCCGAGGAGCTGGCTGCCGTCTTCAAGGCCGGTCACGAAATGGGTCTGAAGAGCGGTATGCTGGTCACCAATCCCATCCCCGAGGAGTTTGCCATGCCCAAGGACGTGATCGACAAAGCCATCGATCAGGCCATTTCCGAGTGCAATGCCAAGGGCATCAAGGGCAAGGAGACCACCCCCTTCCTGCTTGCCCGGGTGGCAGAGCTGACCGGCGGCGACTCTCTGGCTTCCAACATCCGCCTGGTGTTCAACAACGCCAAGGTGGCCGCCCAGACGGCTGTTGCTTACTGCAGGAACTGATACGGGAAATCAGAAAATCGGATAAAACGGAGCACCCGGTCTGGCGATCATGCAGACTGGGTGCTTTTTGCATAAAATGAGGCCCGGAGCGGTTCAGAACGCTCCGGGCTTTGGCTGCGGTTAGCTGTTGCGCATTTCCATGAACAGGTTCTCCATCAGGCGGGAGGTGTCGCCCGGCAGGAAGGAGAAGCTGGTGGCATTGCGCAGGGTGTTGTCATCGGGATAGGCGATGGGGCTGCTTGCCACTTCCGGGTCCATATATTCCTTGGCGGCGGAAATGGGGGTGCTGTAGCCAAGGTAGTCCATGTTGGAACCGGAAACTTCCGGGTCACACAGGAAGTTGATGAACAGCTCGGCGGCTTCCTGCTGCTGGCAGCAGGTGGGGATGCACATGGCATCGATGAAGATGTTGAAGCCCTGCTCCTGGGGGAAATAGAAGGCGAGATCGGGGTTTTCTTCTGCCATGGTCAGATAGTCGCCAGCATAGTAGGGGGCGATCCATGCCTCCTCGTTTTCCATGACCGAGAAAATCTGATCCATCACATACTGCTGCACCACGGGCTTCTGCTCCTTCAGCTTTTCGGTGCAGGCCTTGAGGGCGTCCTCGTCGGTGGTGTTCACATCGTAACCCAGCAGATACTGGGCGATGCCGAAGGCGTCACGGGAATTGTCGAACATCAGGATCTTGCCGGCATACTTCTCATTCCACAGCAGCTCCCAGCCGGTCACATCGGCTTCATCCACATATTTGGTGTTGTAGATGATGCCCACGGTGCCCCAGGTGTAGGGAACGGAGTATTTGTTGTCCGGGTCGTAGGAGGTGTTTTTGAAGGCCTCATCCACATACTTGTAGTTGGGGATGTTGTCAAAATTCAGCTCCTTCAGCATTCCCTCCTGCGCCATGCGGCCAATCATGTAGTCAGAGGGGATGATGAGATCCACGGTGATGCCGCCGGCGGCCAGCTTGGAGTACATGATCTCGTTGGAGTCATAGGTGGAATACTGCACATGGATGTTGGGATACTTCTCTTCAAAGGCGGCGATAACATCCAGGGAGTCCTCATCGCCCTCGGAGATATACTGACCCCAGTTGTAGACATAGAGGGTTATTTTTTCTTCGTTGCTGCCGCAGCCGGATAACATGGCCAGGCAGCCGAACACAAGGCAGACGGACAGAATAAAAGAAACAACTTTTCTCATTTCGATTTTTCCTTTCAGGCCCCGTGGGCTTCACTTTTTTTCTTATCGGCACGGATCTGCAGCAGATTCATGGTCAGCATCAGCACGAAGATCAGGCCGAACAGCAGGGTGAACATGGCGTAAACCTTGGGTTGGATGGGCTTTTTGGTGTAGGTGTAGATCTCCACCGGAAGCGTCACAAAATCCATACCCGTTACGAAATAGCTGATGACGAAGTCATCCAGACTCATGGTGAAGGCCATGATGGCGCCGGACACAATACCCGGCATGATCTCATGAAGCGTCACCTTGAAAAATGCCTGCATGGATGTACAGCCAAGATCCTTGGCCGCATCCTCCAGTGCCGGGTCCATCTGTTTGAGCTTGGGCATCACATTCAAAATCACGTAGGGCAGATTGAAGGTGATGTGGGCGATCAGCAGCGTTCCGAAGGTCAGACTGTTGCGCTGACCCAGCAGCTGACTGCCTACGAAGACGAACAGCAGGGAAAGGCTGACACCGGTGACGATATCCGGATTCGTCATGGGGATGTTGGTCAGGGTCATGACCGTGCTGCGCAGCCTGGGATTCAGATCCCGAATGCCAAGCGCCGCGACCGTGCCGAAGACGGTGGCGATGAAGCTGGCCAGAATGGACACGATCAGGGAATTGCCCAGAAGTTCCAGCAGGCTCTTGTCCCGGAACAGTCGCACGTACTGCTGCAGGGTAAAGCCCTCAAAACGGGTGATGTCCTTGCCGGTGTTGAAGGATGCCACAATCAGCACCGCCATGGGCAGGTACAGGAAGATGAACATCAGG
Source organism: Bacillota bacterium (assembly GCA_029098045.1). Lineage (GTDB taxonomy): Bacteria > Bacillota > Clostridia > Oscillospirales > Oscillospiraceae > Faecousia. The sequence continues at coordinate 1,697 of JAQXNO010000034.1, read as the reverse complement.
ACGGTGAGCACACGGTTTGCCTTTTTCATGCGATCACACCGCCTTCCTTGTCAGCGCCGAAGCGGTTCATGATGCCGGTACACACGAACACCAGCAGCATCAGCACCAGCGACAGAGCGGCGCCCAGATTGGGGTTGTTGCCCTGCTTGAACAGGCGCTCGATCACGTCGCCGATCAGCACCGTATCGGTGCCGCCCAGCTTCTGGGAAATGTAGAAGGTGGACACGGCGGGCACGAACACCATGGTGATACCGGACAGAATGCCGGGCTTGGACAGGGGCAGAATCACCCGGGCAAAGGTCTGCACCGGGGTGCAGCCCAGATCCTCCGCCGCCTCAATGAGCCGGTCGTCGATCTTGACGATGGTGGAGTACAGGGGCAGGATCATGTAGGGCAGGTAGTTATACACCATGCCCAGCACCACCGCACCGGGGGTGCGGATCATCTGCAGCCGGGAAAGTCCCAGCGCCGCCAGAATGTTGTTGATGATGCCGGTATCCTGCAGCAGACCCACCCATGCCAGCGTGCGCAGCAGAAAGCTCATGCACATGGGCAGCATCACCAGCATATACAGGATTTTCTGGGTCAGTGCGCCTGTGTGGGCAATGTAGTACGCCACCGGGTAACCCAGAAGCAGGCAGATGAACGCGGCGGCCAGGGAGTAGAGAATGGACTGCCACATCACCGGTAGGTACATCCGCAGATTCACAAGGTTTCCCCATGTGAAAGCGCCGGTGCTGGGGTCGGTCAGGGAATAGTAAGCCACCACACCCAGAGGGATGAGGGTGAAGGCGATCATCCAGAGAATGTAGGGGGTGCTGAGCAGGACGGAATTACGTTTCTTCATCTTCGGCATCCTCCGTCAGCTCGTCGTACTCGGCGGAGTAGGAGCTGTAGTCGCCAAACATGCCGGAGTATTCACTCTTGTGCATGATGTGGATGTCCTCCGGGTTCAAACGAATGCCGATGGTGGCGCCCACACCATGGTAATCGGTGGTCTGGATCAGCCACTTGAAGCCCCGGAAGTCCACGATGATGTCGTAGTTGAGACCCTTGAAGGTGACGGACGTGACCGTGCCGGTCAGATGTCCCTCCGCAGGGGCGACAATATCGATGTCCTCCGGGCGGATGACAACATCGACCGGCTCATTGGGGGCAAAGCCCTTGTCCACGCAGTCAAAGTTGCGCCCGAAAAAGCGTACTTTGTAGTCGGACAGCATGGTGCCGTCCAGAATATTGCTTTCGCCGATGAAGTCCGCAACGAATGCGTTCTTCGGCTCATTATAGATATCCTCAGGTCTGCCGATCTGCTGAATGCGGCCCTTGTCCATGACAACCACGGTGTCGGACATGGAGAGTGCCTCCTCCTGATCGTGGGTCACATAGATGAAGGTGATGCCGGTTGCCTGCTGAATGCGCTTCAGCTCGTTCTGCATATCCTTGCGAAGACGCAGGTCGAGGGCGCCCAGCGGTTCGTCCAGCAGCAGGACTTTCGGCTCGTTGATCAGCGCGCGGGCGATGGCCACACGCTGCTGCTGACCGCCGGACAGGGCGTTGACGCTGCGGTTTTCGTAGCCCTTCAGGCTGACGGTTTCCAGCATCTGGCGCACGCGCCGGTCGATCTCATCCTTGGGCATCTTTTTCAGCCGCAGGCCGAAGGCCACATTGTCATAAACGTCCAGATGCGGGAACAGGGC
>JAQXNO010000033.1 GCA_029098045.1 Bacillota bacterium | reverse complement strand
TGACAAGCTGCCTACGATTTTCAAACTTTTCAAAAAGTTTGAAAATCGCTTTGATTGGACGCGAAAGACAACCCTGACGGTTTTCTTTCACACTTTCTTTCCCTCCGAAACTTTCGGCTGGGAGGGTTTATTGACAGTCTGGGAAGCTCCATGGGACAACCCATGGAGCTTTTTTCGATGCACAGGCATAGCAGCAAACAAGGTGCGATACAGCGCCTGCGTGCGTGCCGGTTCACAATGGCGGTTCCATCACGGTTCAAAAATAAACGCCGTTCGTGACAGATTCCGGAAGCTCCGCAGGGCATCAATGGCCTCGTTCACGTCCTCAATACTCCAGGTTTTGCAGACATGGGGATCCACGATCTTCTCGCCCACCAGACGGATGGCCTCCCGGAGAGATTCCGGCGTGGCGCCCCGGACACCCACAATTTCTTTTTCCTTGATGACGATTTCCTGATAGTTGACCGTAAAGGTCTCGGTGGCATAGGCAACCGCGATAATCTTTCCGCCGGGCCGCAGGCAGCGCAGCTCCTGGTCAATGCAGTCGGCGGTGCCGATCAGATCGATGATCACGTCGCACAGCTCTCCTTCGGTCAGCCGGGTGATCTCTTCGCGCAGATCCTGCTGCCGGGTGTTGATCACCGCGTCGGCACCAAATTGCGCCGCCAGCTCCAGCTTGGCCGGGGTTCGTCCCGAGACATATACCGTGGCGCCCAGATGCTTGGCAATCTGCACACCGGGAACTCCCAGCGCGCCCATGCCGGCAATCAGAACCTTGTCCCCGGGCTTGACCTTTCCCTGTACCTTGACCGCATTGTGCATACAGGCCACGGCATCGGGGATCACCGCCGCGCTGGGCCAGGGAATATCCCCGGCAATGGGCATCACATTCTCCGCCGGGATCACCACATACTCGGCATGGGAGCCGTCCCGTTCAAATCCGATGCGCACCCGGTTCAGGCACAGATTCTCACGACCCATGGCGCACAGCTTGCATTTGTGGCATACCACGTCGATCCAGCCGCACATATGGGTTCCGACCTCCACACCGGTGACACCCTCGCCCAGCTTTACCACGATTCCGGCCAGCTCATGGCCGGGGGTATAGGGGGGCTTTACCGTTTTGAGCACGCCGTCCTGAATGTGTACGTCCGTCAGGCACAGGCCGCTGGCCATCACCTTGACCAGCACCTCCCCGGGGCCGGGTTCGGGAATGGGCAGTGTCTGCACCTCGAAGGGCTGATGAAAGTCCTTGAGCACCACCGCTCTCATGGTTTTTTCCATTGCGGCGCTCCTTTCTTACTTCCGCTTGATATTCTTGCGGATATCGATGGCAATGGCGAACAGCATAATCAGGCCACGGGCAAGATTGGTATAGTAGACATTGACGCCCAGATAGACCAGACCATAGTTGATGACCTGCAGCAGCATGACGCCCACCAGGACGCCCCGTATGGTGCCGATGCCGCCGCGGAGGGAGACTCCGCCGATGACACAGCCGGCGATGGCGTCCAGCTCATAGCCGTTGCCCATTTCGTTGGTCACAGAGCCGGTACGACCCGCTTCCAGGAAGCCCGCGAAGGCGTAGGTACAGCCTGCCAGCAGGTAGACGATGAGGGAGGTCTTAACCACGCTGATGCCGGAGACCGTAGCGGCCTCGGGGTTGCCGCCGCAGGCAAACATATTGCGTCCCAGCGTGGTGCGGTTCCAGATAAACCAGTACAGCAGCGCAACCAGCAGGGCGTAGATCACAATGTAGGGAATTCGCATCTGCCCAACGTAGAAGCTGCCCTGGCAGAAATCCGTGTAGGAGCTGTCCAGGCCGGAGATGGGCGTACCGCCGGTGATTCTGTCATAATACACGGACATGGCGCCGTAAATCACCATCTGCATACCCAAAGAAGCGATCATGGGAACCATGCGCAGCTTGGAGACCAGCAGGGAGTTAATCATGGAGCAGATGGCACAGGCGATCATGGCGATGATCAGCGGCAGGATCAGAGGCAGGCAGGGAATATTCGGATACAGCTTGATGGCGTACTCCGAGTTCTGCAGCAGCACGGAGCAGATGATGGCAGCCAGACCGATCTGGCGGCCGGTGGAAAGGTCACGTCCACCGATCACACAGACACTGGCGCTGGCCAGAGCCAGGACAATCCGGGGTGCGGCCTGCTGCAGGATGTAGGTAAAGTTCCGAAGGGACAGGAACTTGGGCTCAATGGCGATGATCACGATCAGGAACAGGATCAGGACGATGTAGATGGTATAGTTCACCAGCACGTCCTTGATTTTCTTCAGTTGCGCTTTCTTTTCCACAGTGGGACACCTCACTTAATCTAGGGAGATTGTGTTACAGATATTTGGCGGCAAGCTTGAAGATTTCCACCTGGTCAAGCTCACTGGCCGGAGCAATTCCGGCACAGCGGCCGTTGCTCATAATCAAAATCCGGTTTGCCACGCCCAGCAGCTCCGGCATTTCCGAGGAAATGAAAATAACGGCCTTTCCCTGCCGTGCGATATCGATCATCAGCTGATAGATTTCGTACTTCGCACCCACGTCGATGCCGCGGGTAGGCTCGTCCATCAGGAGGATGTCCGGCTCGGTCAGCAGGCACCGGCCAATAATCACCTTCTGCTGGTTGCCGCCGGAGAGGTTGCTGATGGGTGTCTGGGAGGTAGGTGTTTTGACCGACATGGAATCAATGACCCACTTGGCGTTCTCTTCCACCTTTTTGGGGGAGATGAAGCCCAGCTTGTTGACACAGCGGTAGAGGCTGGACATCACCGCGTTGTTGGCCACGCTGAGCATGGGCACGATGCCGCTGGCGCGCCGTTCCTCGGAAACCATGGCCAGACCGCTGTTCTTACTGTGGACACTGTTTCCCGGCACCCATTCCTTTCCGCGCAGGTAGATTTTACCCGACTCGATGCGGCGCAGTCCGAACAGTGCCTCCATCAGCTCGGTACGCCGGGCGCCCACCAGACCGCCGATCCCCAGAATCTCCCCGGCATGAAGGGTAAAGGACACATCCTCCACTCTGGGCTCGTAGGTGGTGGTCAGGTGCTCCACCCGGAGAATTTCCTCGCCGATGACCACATCATTCTCCGGAAAGCGCTTGCTCAGGTCCCGGTTGACCATATAATGCACCAGAACATCGGCGTTCAGGTTTTCCACCGGCTCCGTGCAGATATACTGGCCGTCACGCATGACCGTAACCCGGTCGGAGATAGCCAGAACTTCGTCGATTTTATGAGAAATAAAGATGATGCCGCAGCCATCCCCTTTGAGCTTGCCGATGATTTCAAACAGCTTTTCGGTTTCCTTCTCCGTCAGGGAGGAGGTAGGCTCGTCCATCACAACGATCTTGGAATTCCAGGAGGCCGCCTTGACAATTTCAACCATCTGCCGCATGGAAACGGACAATTCGCTGATTTTTGTGGTGGGATTCAGCGCGATCCCAAAGCTGTCGAGCAATTCCTTCGTATCCCGGATCATGCGCTCGTCGTCGATCTGACCCAGCTTCGTGGGATACCGGCCCATCCAGATGTTGTCGGCAATGCTGCGCATGGGCACCTGCTCCAGCTCCTGATGAATCATGGATACGCCGTGATGCAGGGCATCATTGGGGTTCTTGAATTCCACGCTCTGGCCGTCGAGAATAATCTCGCCGCCGTCACGGTGATAGATGCCGAACAGGCATTTCATCAATGTGGACTTTCCGGCGCCGTTCTCCCCCATCAGGGCGTGTACTTCGCCGGGGCGAACACACAGCTGGACATGGTCCAGGGCTTTCACGCCAGGGAAGGATTTGCAGATATCCTTCATTTCCAACAGGTATTCTCTGCTCATGGAAAAACTCCTTACTTCAATACGGCCCGTCGATCCCCCGGATCACGGGCCGTGGCTATGGGTGTACGCAGCGGCCGGCGGTTCGCTTTCGGGAGTACCGCCGGCCGCTGGTTTTCAAAATCAGTTGGCGCGGGTGGACCTGGTGTAGGCTTCTTCTGCGATGCCTACGTTTTCCTTCGTGATGCCGGTGAGCACCAGGTAGACGATCTTGGGATTCTTCTCGCTGAAATGCACATCCTCGGGGAAGCCATACAGCAGATCGCCGTAGGTGAGGTCGTTGCCCAGAGCAGCGGCAATGGCCATCTTAATGGCGTTGGTGCCCTGCCACCAGGGATCGGTCAGGACAGAAGCATACTGGATACCGTCCTTGATGTAAACCTGCGCATCGGGCAGGCAGTTGGAAGCCAGCACATACACGCCGCCATCCTTGCTCAGCAGGCCGGCAGCCTGGTAAGCCGCGATACAGCCGGCAGCCTGTGCATCGGTGTGCGCCAGCTGCAGCTCGATTTCATCACCGTACTTGCCAACCCAGGCTTCCGCAATTTCCTTGCAGTCCGCGGTGGAGTTGTCGGAGTTCTGATGTTCACACAGGACAATGATATCCTTATACTTCTCATGGGCGGCGATCCGCTCCTGAACGGTTCTCAGGCAGATGGCCATATCCTCGTTGGCGGGACCCTGAACGTAGAACATATTGATCTTGCCGTCGCCGTTCTTGTCGATTTCCGCAAACTTCGCCTCATCGTCCAGCAGCGCAAAGATCATGTCCATCTGCAGATGTGCCTTGTCCTCGTTGTTGGCGCCGATGAACCAGGTGCGCTCGAAATTGGTCAGGGATTCCGCGTCCACCTTGGTATTCTGGAACACCACGGGAACACCTGCTTCCTCGCACTTCTTGGCAATGGCGCTGGCGCCGGTGGACTGAACCACATAGCAGATCAGCACGTCGATGCCACGGGCCAACATGGTATCCACGGCGTCGTTCTGCTTGGCCTGATCGTTCTGGGCATCAGAGATGATGTAGGAGATGTGGTCATTCTCACACTGGTCAAACCAGTTGAGCATGGCGTTGCGCTGCCAGGAGCACCAGTTGTTGGAGTAGTTGAACAGAGAGATGCCGATGGTGATGTCATGATCCAGATTGGCGATCATTTCATCAATGGTCTGGTTGTCGGTGGTAACGCTGCCGGAGTCGGCGGGGGTGTTGCTGCCTTCGTTTGCCACGGGCTGTGTGGCAGGGGTGTCTGTCTTCCCGGAGGAGCCGCAGGCGACCATGGACAGGCACATCACTGTGGCCAGGATCAGAGCGATCAGTTTTTTCATATGGTTTCTTCCTTTCTCTTTTTAATAAAGCGTTTATTTCTTGGCCTTACGCCATGCTTCCAAAGTGGAGGTTCAGCAGGTTCTCGGTATAAACCCTGCTCATACGCAGCTCGTTGTAGTCATTGCCGCAGTAGGAACCGTCATGATCCGTGGTGAACCATTCCGGCTCACAGGCCATGATCTGGTTCATCATTGCGGGGAAATTCACAATTCCATAGCCGGTGGGACGGAACTCAAAGTGATAGTATTCCGGGCCGCCCCGTTTCAGACCCAACTCATGGGCTGTTTTCAGCCGGACGGGACCCTGCGCGTAGTAGTCCTTCAGATGAATGATCTTGCAGCGATCCCGGTACTTTTCCAGCATATACAGCGGGTCGCCGCCGCCCAGCATACACCAGCCAATGTCGGGCATATGCCCCAGCAGCTCCGGCGGAACCGCATCCAGAATATGCTCAATGGGGTACCTGCCGTCAATGCGCCCCATGAAGTCAAAGCCGTGGTTGTGGTATTGCAGGGTCATTCCCGCCTTTTTGGTCTGCTCTGCCAGTCTGTTCAGGAAAACCGTCGTTTCCCGGAAATCACACCCACCGGGATATGCGTTATCGGGAATCTTGCAGATGGAGATATACCTGCTTCCCAGAATTGCCCGGGTGCGGATGATTTCCTCCGGATTCTCCCGAAATACCTCATAGGGAACATGGTCCATCAGAATTTCCAGCTTGGCAGCTTCGGCGGCTTCACGAACCTTCTCGGGGTCATTGCCGTACAGGCCGCCCATCTCAAAAGCGTCAAAGCCCAGCTGCCCCAGCTGACGGATCACGCCGAACAAATCCTTTTCTGCCTGGTGCCGCACCAGAAAAATCGGGGTTGCGATGCGGGGTCTTTTCATCCGGATTGCCACTCCTTTCTCTCATGGGCAGAAGCCTTCGTTTTCAACTGCCGCAACCACATTATATCACCGTTCATTTCTGATGTAAATTTATTATTTTTTACTAATAAGATAAGTATTTTATTAACTATGTCCTGTTTCTTGGTGATTGTTTCCAATCCGTTCCATCATTTTTTGTATATAACGTCATAAATCATGTGTTTTCTCGCACTTTTCTCCCTGTTTCTTTCTGTTCGGTCTGTGTTTTCGTGAAATATTAACAGAATTTCGCATAAAATACACCAGCTATATTCCGGTTTTGTTTGCTATTTTGCACAATTTTGTGTGCCGGTTCCTTTGGTTTGGGTTTCATATAACTTCATATTTACTTATGTTTTATTATTTTTTCATAATTTAATTATTGACATATCGCGCCGATGTGTGTTATTCTATGTTCAGCAGAAGTGGCGTTTTGCGGCCACATCGTAAGCATCCCATTCTATATTTCAAAGGAGTGTTCCCCATGGTTTGTAAAGGCGAACGTTTTATTATCCGTACCGAAGAGGACGCAAGCAGCTATGTGTGTCCCAATAAGCACGCCGATCGTCCCGACGAAGCCGGCAGCTATCCCAACATGACCATTCTGGGCGATGAGCCCGCACAGCCCGGCGGCTGCGATCCCGATGATTCCGTCAACTTCCACTACGTCCACATCACCACTCTGCCCGTGGGTGCCTGTGTTGGTGAACACTACCACCACACCAACGAGCAGTTCTATCTGGTACTGAAGGGCAAGGCGGAAATCACTCTGTGCGGCAACAAGTTCCAGGCTGAGCCTTACACCATCGCCGTCATCCGTCCCGGCGGCAAGCATGGCATCCGCAATGTCGGCACCGAGGATCTGGTATATGTGGCCTGTGAAATCGAGCCTGCGCGCAAGTACGCATACGAGCTGGAAGATTCCTTCGCCTCCGAAAAAGCCTGATTCCTTACCCCTGCGCCCGTCTCCGGAGCGGCACTCCGGAGGCGGGTGTTTTCCTGCCGTGAAGGCGCTTAAGCAAGGAGTATAACCCAATGGAGCAGAAAAAGCAATGGTTCCTTTTTTCCAGCATCCCGGAGGAGTCCCTGGCACCCGGGCACCGCAGAAAAATACTTGCCTATAATCCGGCACTGATGTGCGTGCACAACCATTTTTGTGCCGGTGCCGTTGGTGCGGCACATCAGCACCCCCATGCCCAGCTTTCCTACATTCTATCCGGGAAATTTGAATTCCGTGTTGACGAAGAAAGAAAAATACTGTGCGCCGGAGACAGTCTCAGCGTGCTGCCCCGGCAAATTCACGGATGCCTCTGTCTGGAGGAAGGTGTCGTCCTGGACATCTTCAGTCCCATGCGCGAGGATTTCCTTCATCCGTAATTAAAAAGTAATCCCTCTGCCCCGGGGCAGAGGGATTGTGTTTTGAAAGGTGAACCGGCCAATCAGCCAAAGACGCTCAGCAGGAAGCCTGCGGCGATGGCGGAGCCGATGACGCCGGCCACGTTGGGGCCCATAGCGTGCATCAGCAGGAAGTTGGAGGGGTTGGCCTTCTGACCTTCCTTGTTGGCAACGCGGGCTGCCATGGGAACGGCGGATACACCGGCAGAGCCGATGAGGGGGTTGATCTTGCCCTTGGTGGCCCAGTACATGACCTGGCCGCCCAGCAGGCCGCCGCAGGTGGACAGGATAAAGGCACAGACACCCAGAACGATGATCTTCAGGGTCTCGCCGGTCAGGAAGTTGGAGCCGACCATGGTGGCGCCCACAGCGGTGGACAGCAGGATGGTGACAATGTTCATCAGCGCGTTCTGCACCGTATCGCTGAGGCGCTCGGTGACACCGGTCTCCTTGAACAGGTTGCCCAGCATCAGGCAGCCGATCAGAGGCGCGGTATCCGGCAGCAGCAGTGCCACAAAGATGGTGACCACGATGGGGAACACGATCTTCTCGGTCTTGGAGACCTGACGGGTCTGAACCATCTTGATCTTGCGCTGCTCGGGCGTGGTCAGCAGCTTCATGAAGGGCGGCTGGATCATGGGGATCAGCGCCATGTAGGAGTAGGCTGCCACGGCAATGGCACCCAGCAGATGGGGCGCCAGCTGAGAAGTCAGGAAAATGGCAGTGGGGCCGTCGGCGCCGCCGATGATACCGATGGAGGCAGCCTCTGCGCCGGTGAAGCCCATGCAGACAGCGCCGAAGAACGCGGCGAAAACGCCCATCTGGGCGGCAGCGCCCAGCAGCAGGGACTTGGGGTTGGACAGCAGGGGGCCAAAGTCGGTCATGGCGCCAACGCCCATGAAGATCAGGCAGGGGTACAGAGAGGTCTTGACACCGATGTAGAAGATGTCCAGCAGACCGCCCTCGCGCATAATGGTGCCGTAGGAATGGTAGGCGGCATGACCTTCGGTCATGAAGTTGGTCCACAGCTCCTGATTGTACAGGCCGGCACCGGGCAGGTTGGTCAGCAGGCAGCCGAAAGCGATGCCGCACAGCAGCAGAGGCTCGAATTTTTTCACGATGGCCAGGTACAGCAGGCCGCAGGAGATGACAATCATCACCAGGTTCTGCCAGCCGCCCTGGGCAGTGAAGCCGGAAATGATGGTGGCAAAGCCGGAATCATTCCACAGATTCAGTAGAATTTCACCAATATTAATCATGGTTCTCCTCCTTAGTTGAGGACGACCAGAGTAGCGTCGGTATCCACGGTGCTGCCCTTCTGAACCAGAACCTGTGCGACGGTGCCGGTCTTGGGAGCCATGATCTCGTTCTCCATCTTCATTGCTTCCAGAACCACCAGCACATCGCCTTCCCTGACGGACTGGCCGGCGGAAACATTGACCTTCAGAATGTTGCCGGGCATGGGCGCCTTGACGGCCTCGCCGGCCACGGGCGCGGGTGCCGCAGCGGGCGCGGGTGCGGCCACGGGTGCAGGTGCCGCAGCGGGAGTGGGAGCAGCCACAGGAGCGGGAGCGGCAGCCACAACCGTGCCGCCGATGGCAACCAGCAGCGCGCCGGTATCCACGGTGCTGCCCTTGGAAACGGGCACGGCGGTCACAACGCCGGAACAGGGTGCCATGATCTCATTTTCCATCTTCATGGCTTCCAGAACCACCAGCACATCGCCTTCCTTGACGGTCTGACCCACGGAAACATTGACCTTCAGAATGTTGCCGGGCATGGGAGCGGTCACGGATTCACCGCCGGAAACGGTAATACCGGCAGCGGGTGCCGCGGCAGGCGCAGCAGCCACGGGCGCGGCGGCCACAGGCGCGGCCACGGGAGCCGCCACAGGGGCATAAGCCTCATATTCGGCAACACACATTGCCTTGCCGGCTTCAACCTCCACCTCGTAGGTGCGGCCGTTGAGCGTTACTTTGTATTTCATTAGTCCTTAACCTCCTTGATGGAAATGAAGCGCAGCTCGTTCAGGGGTTTGCCCATCTGATCTGCAACGATTGCCATGATCATGGCAGCGGTCTTGGGGGGTGTGTCATACAGCTTGACGGGGCCTGCAGAGCCGGGTGCGGCAACCACAGGAGCCTCGGCCGGGGCAGCCACGGGCGCGGCTGCGGGAGCTGCGGCAGGGGCAGGTGCCTTCTTCTGAACCGGCCGGCTCTGCCTTGCCATAAAGACCTTGCCCAGCGCCATGACCACCAGCATCAGCAGGATCAGGCCAAAGAAAACCACAGCATAGCCCAGCAGCGCCACGATGCCGGCATCCAGAATCCCGATGTCATCCAGGCTCACACCGGAAGCAGCAAGATAAGTCATTTATCTTACCTCCTTAGCACTCCACGATGGAGTAGGTGGCCACGTTCTCTTCCTTGGCCTTGCGCTCCTCCAGGAACTTCTCGGCCAGGTTGGGGAATGCGATGTAGCTCAGAACATCCTCGTCGCTCTTGGCCAGGTCGCCCAGCTTCTGGCGGGTGGGTTCCACGATGGGCGCCAGGGTATCGGCGTAGCGGCCGGTGATGGGCTGCTCGTCGCCCAGAATCTGCTTCTGAATCTCGGGGTTGATGGGAGCGGGGGTACGGCCGTACTCACCGCGGCAGTAGGCCTTGATCTCCTTGGAGACCTTCTTGTAGCGCTCGCCCTGCAGCACGTTGGTCACGGCCTGAACGCCGACCATCTGGCTGGTGGGGGTGACCAGCGGAGGATAGCCCATGTCCTCGCGGACCCGGGGGGTCTCCAGCAG
>JAQXNO010000032.1 GCA_029098045.1 Bacillota bacterium | reverse complement strand
GACAAGCACCACATCAAGAAGGAAAACATCGGCCTTATTGAAGTCATGGGTCTGGCTGTTTTGCCCAGCCGTCTGAAGAAGGAACTGCACGATCTGGCAGATGCTATCGTGGCAGGCAGGGATATCGCCGCTGATGAAGTTCTGAGCAAGCACGCTCCTTGGGTGGAGGAACTGAAAAAGCAGTATACCTTTACGGAAGACAATGCGCTGGATATCATCCTGCAGGAGACCGGTAAGGTATTTGCTGGGGTTCTGGAAGATGCCGGCGTTTATAAAAACACCCCCGAGGGCAAAGCAGCATTCCAGAAATTTGCTGATTATGTAAACCAGGATGCGTAATAAGATGAATGTATTGGTTACTGGTGGTGCAGGTTATATTGGCTCCCACACTTGTGTAGAACTGTATAAAATGGTTCACACCATTTTATCCTGCGCTTTTCGCGCAGGCCGCCAGTGGCGGCGAGAAATGTATGGACTACGTTTTTTAGCGGCGATGCCGCTGACCGCGGGCCCGCGGTCTCATAAAACGGTATTGAACCGTTTTATGAAAAACTATTATCAAAGCGATTTTCAAACTTTTTTAAAATTTTGAAAATCGTAGGCAGCTTGTCAAAAATACTTTTTTGACAAGCTGAGACGACTGCAGCCTCAACTGGCTGCAGCCGTCCTTGATCCTGTTTTGAAGCCGGTGCCAAAGGATACCGGCTGTTATGTCAGAGCCTTTCCCGACAAATCCATTGCGTTGCCTGCTGCCTGCGGGCAATGCCTTATTCTCCATAGCCCTGAGGATTGTGCTTTTGCCAGTTCCAGGTGTCCCTGCACATATCCTCCAACGTTTTCTCCGCCTGCCAGCCAAGCACCTCCCGGCTCTTGTCGGGGGAGGCATAGCAGACGGCAATGTCACCGGGGCGGCGGGCTGTGATCTCATAGGGCACGGGGATGCCATTCACCTTCTGAAAGGTGCTCACAATATCCAGAACTGAGTAGCCGATGCCGGTGCCCAGATTGAATGCCTCGCAGCCGGTGTGGGCGGCGGCATAACGTACCGCTGCCACGTGCCCCTTGGCCAGATCCACCACATGGATGTAGTCACGGACACCGGTGCCGTCGTGGGTGTCGTAGTCATTGCCGAAAACGCTCAGCTTCTCCCGACGGCCCACTGCCACTTGGGCAATAAAGGGCATCAGATTGTTGGGAATGCCCCGGGGATCCTCGCCGATGCGGCCGCTGGCATGGGCGCCGATGGGGTTGAAATAGCGCAGCAGCACAGCACCCCAGGTCTTGTCGGCCGTGCAGAGGCCGGAGAGAATCTGCTCGGTCATGTACTTGGTCCAGCCGTAGGGATTGGTGCAGCCCCCGGTGCGGCTGGTTTCCTTCAAAGGCATCTCGTTATCGGCGGTGTAGACCGTGGCAGAGGAGGAGAAAATTAGCTTCTTCACACCGAAGCGTTCCATCACCTTGGTCAGAACCAGTGTGGCGTTCAGATTGTTGTCGTAGTAGCGCCAGGGCTGGAAAACGGATTCGCCCACAGCCTTCAGTCCCGCAAAATGGATGACACAGTCAATGGCGTTTCCTTCAAAAATTTTTGTCAGAAGCGCTTCATCCCGCACGTCACCCTCATAGAAGCTGAGCGCTTTCCCGGTCAGCTCCTGCACACGCCGCAGGGCTTCGGCGCTGGAATTGCACAGATTGTCTATCACAACGACATCGTAATTCTGATTCAGCAGCTCCACGCAGGTATGGGAGCCAATATAGCCGGCGCCGCCGGTCACAAGAATAGCCATAGTATCCCTCCTGATTTTTACGGTGACAGCACGAAGAGTACCCGCAGAAAACAAGCGATGCGTCCAAACCATCGCACCCTATTTCCCTGCTGCCACATGATGAGAATATTATAGCAGACCGCCGGAGGTTTTGCAAGAGACAGATGGTTGTTTCGGCTTTATTCCTCGCGGTACTTTGACATCATGGTCTTGAACAGCTCCTGCGCTGTGGGCGGCGTATAGGTGATGGCATTGGCGCCTGCCTCAATGGTGGCGGTGATCGTTTCGGGCCTGTTGCCGCCGGTGGCGATGATGGGAATATTCGGATACTGCTCCCGGATGGAGCGCACCAGCTGGGGCGTTTTGGCGGCTGCCGCCACATTCAGAATCGACGCGCCCGCCTCAATTCTTGCGCCGATGTCCGTTCTCTCGTCCGTAACCGTGATGATAACCGGGATATCCACCGCATTGACCACACCCATCAGGTTGAGATTGTTGATGGGTGCATTCAGAACGACACCCATGGCACCCTGACTTTCCACATCCTTAGCCAGCGCAATGGTGCGCAGACCCTTGGTGGTGCCGCCGCCGACACCACAGAACACCGGAATATAGGAGGCCTTGATGATGGCATCACTGATGGACTGCTGGGGTGTGAAGGGATAGACGGCAAAAACCGCATCCGCGTCACAGTTCTTGATGATGGCAAGGTCTGTCGTAAAAACAAGACTTTTGATTCTGCGTCCGTAAATGACAATTCCACTGGCCTGACGAATTTCTTTGGGCATTTCCAGAATATTGTGCCGCAGCCGGCTTTCCACCAAAGGAATGGTTTTCTTTTGCTGTCCCATTGACGATCCCCTTTCATTTTCTATCATTATATTTCCGATTTTTGGGATTTGGGTGACAAGTTTCAAAACTTATCATAAACAAAGTGTAAACGGAAGGTTTACTCGCAGCTGCTCATGGTTTTTGCCCTCAGTTGGGTGCTGCGGCAATAAAGCAAAAATTTATTGATTTGCCACTCAAAATCCAAGCAAATCGCCATAAAACTTCATGCGCAGTATTGCGCATCTTGTATTTTGCTGTGCTTTGGCATAGCAAAATACTCCTGCTCATTGGTGTGATTTTCACCCAATAAAGCAGGAGTATTCATAGGTGCGATAAAGGATGTTGATAGGCTTAACGGGTTTCCTCTATTGGGGGGTTCGGGGCATTCATAGGGTTGGAGCCTCCAAAGAAAAAGCCGAAAAGTCGTTGTGCTCCAATCAGAATTGGGCCACGTTCTGTCCTTTGAGCTGAAGCTGGAGCTTGTCCGCAATCAGGGCGATGAACTCCGAATTGGTGGGCTTGCCCTTGGTGTTGCTCACGGTGTAGCCGAAGAACCGCTGCAATGTATCCAAATCGCCTCTGTCCCAAGCCACTTCGATAGCATGGCGGATTGCTCTCTCCACACGGGATGGCGTGGTCTGGAAGGTCTTTGCCACCTGCGGATACAGAACCTTGGTGATGGCGTTGATCACGTCCATGTCATTGACGGCGATGATGATGGCTTCGCGCAGGTACTGATAGCCTTTGATGTGGGCAGGGACACCGATCTCGTGGATGATCCCGGTGACCATGGTCTCGATACTGGTCTTGTCGGCGCGGCGGATGGGCGTCCGAAGGCTCTCCCCACCCCGGATCTCCTGCAGCCGTTCCACCAGCGCGGTCATATCACAGGGCTTGAGCATCAGATAGCGAACACCCAGATTGGCGGCGGTATTTGCCACATATTCGGTGACAAACCCGGAGGTTGCCAGCGTGATGGGGCGGCGATCCATGGAGGCAATCGCCTTCAAAACACTGATTCCGTCCTGTTTTGACAGCATCAGATCCAAAACCAGAATGTCCGGCTTCTTTTCCATGATCTGGCGGATGGCCTGCTCCCCATCGCTTGCCGTTCCGCAAATCTGAAAACCGCCGGCACGCTGCAAACTGGCGCTCAGTGTGTTGCAGAACTCTTCGGCACTGTCGGCGATCAATACATTTGTACAATGATCCATAATGTCCTCTCCTGTCATTACAAAGTTTCTCCCCCGTGGGCAGTGGCTCCCGCACTGCCCGGCGACAAATAAAGCATAGCACGAAGCATATCTTTTTGCAAGAAAAAACCAAAATAATCGTTCGTCAAAAATCGATATTTATCGACAAATAATGTTAAATGGTGAATAAATCTACAAAAATCGACAAAAAAGAACACCGGTTTTACGGGTGGAGAAATTGCAGGTATCGGTTGACGCACAGAGCCCCGTGTTGTAAAATGAGGACAACTATCTTCAAGGAGGAAACACACAATGAATGAAGTATGGAATCTGGACCCGATCTACAAGGGCTTTGAGGACCCCGCCTTCGAAGCCGATTTGGCAGAGCTGAAGCAGAAGGTGGGCGCCTTTGCCGCCTTTGCCCAGGGACTTGCCGAAATCGACCCCGCCGAGGGACTGCGCAGCGGCATCGCGCAGGAGGAGCGTATTCAGAGTCTTGCGGGCAAGCTGGGCGAATATGCCATGCTTCGGCAGGCTGCCGATACCCGGAATCCCGAAGCCGGTTCCCAGCTCGGCCGGGTGATGGCGGTGCTCAGCGGTGTGGCGGCACCCATGGCTGCCTTTGAAAGCTGGGCATCCGGCCTGCCGGAGCTGATGGAGCTGGTTCGGGCAGACGAAAGCCTGAAGGACTATGAATTCCTCTTTTCCAATATGGCACAGTCCAGCCGCTATCTGCTGCCCGGAATCGGCGAAGCAGTCATGGCGAAGCTGCGTATGTCCGGCGGCGACGCGTGGAGCGATCTGCAGAGCTATCTGACCAGCACGGTGCCTGTGTCCTACCGGGGCACCACCACGAACCTGTCTGCCATCCGCAATCTGGCCTACGACCCGGATCCCGCAGTGCGCAAGGATGCCTATGAAGCGGAGATCGCCTGCTACGAGCGCATCCGGGATGCTGTTGCCTTTGCCCTGAACTCCATCAAGCTGGAGACCATCTCCGACTGCCAGCTGCGCGGCTACGAATCTCCGCTGGACCGGACACTGAAAAAGTCCAACATGAAGAAGGAAACGCTGGAGGCCATGCTCTCGGCCATGGATGAGTACAGTCCCCAGTTCTGGCAGTATCTGAAGGCCAAGGCCAGGGCACTGGGTCACGAGAACGGCCTGCCCTGGTATGACCTCTTCGCACCCATGGGTGATTCCTCCACCAAATTCACCACCGAGGAGGCAAAGGCATTTCTGGTGGAGCAGTTCTCCGGCTTTGACAAGGAGCTGGCGGACATGGTGGCCGGAGCCTTTGACAATGCCTGGATCGATTTCTTCCCCCGGGACGGCAAGCAGGGCGGCGCCTTCTGCGCCGGAGTGGAAGCTTTGGGCGAAAGCCGCATTCTGACCAACTTCGACGGTATGTTCACGGACGTCGTGACGCTGGCGCATGAGCTGGGTCATGCCTTCCACAATCAGTGCATCAAGGGTCACCGCCCCCTGAACCACGACTACTCCATGCCTCTGGCGGAAACCGCCTCCACCTTCAACGAGTGCGTTGTGATGGCATCTGCCATTTCCAAGGCGGCGGACAGAAACGAGAAGATCGCTCTGATCGAGTCCCAGCTGCAGGACATCACCCAGGTCATCTGTGATATTTACTCCCGTTACCGCTTCGAAACCATGGTGCTTGAAAACCGGGAGGAAAAGTTCATGGATGCCGCGACCCTGTGCGGCTTCATGGAAACCGCCCAGAAGCAGTCCTATGGTGATGGTCTGGATCCCAACTGCCTGCATCCCTATATGTGGGTATGCAAGAGCCACTACTACGGGTCTACCTTCTACAACTTCCCCTATGCCTTCGGCGCCCTGTTCGCCCGCGGCCTGTATGCCCAGTTCGAGAAGGAGGGCGCGGCCTTTGTGCCCAAGTACAAAAAGCTGCTGTACACCACCACCGTGGCAACGGCAGAGGACACCGCAAAGGTGGCGGGCATCGACCTGACCGACAGAGAATTCTGGCGTTCCGCCCTGCAGACTGTGGCAGACCAGATCGACCTGTTCTGCCAGCTGCTGGAGGCGTAAGATGGACCAGAGAACCGAGAAGCTCCTGACCTTTCTGGATGCGTCCCCCAGCGTCTACCACGCGGCGGAAAACATCGTGACGGAATTGAAAAAAGCAGGCTATACCCGGCTGTACGAGGAACAGCCCTGGGCGCTTGCCCCCGGCGGGAAATACTATCTGACCCGCGGCGGCAGCGCGGTACTGGCATTTCGCGTTCCGGTGGGTATCCCCACTGGCTTTATGATGAGCGCCAGCCACTCCGACCGCCCCACCTTCAAGGTCAAGGAAAACGGCGAGCTGACCGGCACCTATACCCGCCTGGCCACGGAAAAATACGGCGGTATGCTCATAGCACCCTGGCTGGATCGTCCTCTGTCCGTTGCCGGCCGTGTGCTGGTGCAGACGGAAACGGGCGTGGAATCCAGACTGGTGAACATTGACCGGGATCTGCTGCTGATCCCCAATGTGGCCATCCACATGAACCGGCAGGCCAACGATGGCTATAAATGGAATCCCGCCGTGGACACCCTGCCGCTGCTGGGCGGCAAGGCGGCAGCCGGAAAGCTGCACACGCTGCTGGAAGAACAGGCCGGAGGGAAAATCCTCGGGCATGACCTGTATCTGTACGTGCGCCAGAAGGCATCCGTCTGGGGCATTGATGGGGAATACATCTGCGCCCCGGCGCTGGACGATCTGGAGTGCGCCTGGAGCTGCACCCGGGGCTTCCTGAATGCCGGTGCCAGTGATGCGATCCCTGTGCTGTGCGTCTTCGACAGCGAGGAGGTGGGTTCCAATTCCGTGCAGGGCGCGGCCTCCATGCTGCTGCAGAGCACCCTGGAGCGGATCTGCGCGGCACTGGGACTTCAGATCGGTCAGATGCTGGCACAGTCCTTCATGGTCTCGGCCGACAATGCCCATGCGGTGCATCCCAACCACCCGGAGCTGGCCGATGCCGCCAATGCCCCTGTGCTGGGCGGCGGTGTGGTGCTGAAGTTCAACGCCTCCCAGCGCTATACCACCGACGGCGTTTCCGCCGCCCTTTGGCGCAGCGTCTGCATGAAGGCTGGTGTCCCGGTGCAGACCTACTGCAACCGGGCCGATATACCCGGCGGCTCCACCCTGGGTCACATTTCTCTGACCCATGTGTCCGTGCCCACGGCAGACATCGGTCTTGCACAGCTGGCCATGCATTCCGCCTGCGAAAGTGCGGCGGCAGCCGACGCGATTTTGCTGGAAGAGGCCATGGCGGTCTACTACGGCAGCACGCTGGAAGTGACAGAGCAGGGCTTTTGCCTGAAATAAGGAACCACAATCGCCCCGCTCCTGCGGGGCGATTCAGCTTGTCAAAAAAGTATTTTTGACAAGCTGCCTACGATTTTCAAACTTTTTAAAAAGTTTGAAAATCGCTTTGATTGGACGCAGTGACAACCCTGACGGTTTTCTTTCACACTTTCTTTCCCTCCGAAACTTTCGGCTGGGAGGGTTTATTGACAGCCTGAATCGCCCCGCTCCTGCGGGGCGATTTTCGGTGTTGCAAGGAAAAAACCGGTAAATTGCCCAATTTGGAAGGTAAAAAACTGTCATAAAGCACCATTGCAAGGGGAAACGTGGTATTGTATAATATCCTCATCCTGGTGTATTGTGCCTACTCCACCATAATAGGCATCAATGCGCTATAATGAATGGAGGATAAAACCGTTAGACTCACGGTGCGGCAGTGTGGAGACCTGTCGTAATGCTTCCGGGATTCCGCTTCCCGGTACGCGAGAACGCACGCGAAATTTAGGTGCGTTTAGAGTCAGAAAAGTATGGCAAGCTTAACCCTGAAGAACGTCAAGAAGATCTACCCCTTTAACGGCGACGACGCAAAGAAGTCCAAGAAAAAGAAGAAGGGCGAAGAAGGCGAGGAGAAGAAGGTTAACCTGCAGATCACAGACAAGGGTGTTGTGGCTGTTCAGGAATTCAACCTTGAGATCAAGGACAAGGAATTCATTGTTCTGGTCGGCCCCTCCGGCTGCGGCAAGTCCACCACCCTGCGTATGATCGCAGGTCTGGAGGATATCTCCTCCGGTACCCTCAAGATTGACGGCAAGGTCATGAACGATGTCGAGCCCAAGGACCGCGATATCGCCATGGTCTTCCAGAACTATGCACTGTATCCGCACATGACCGTGTATGACAACATGGCATTCGGACTCAAGCTCCGC
>JAQXNO010000031.1 GCA_029098045.1 Bacillota bacterium | reverse complement strand
ACAACAACGAGCTGATGAAGGTGGCCATGGCCGTCAGCCAGGGCAGTATGTGCAAAAAATACGGCCTGAATTTCGGCCCTGAGTGGACAGTTGTATTTACAAAATAAAAAACTATGGTATAATGAAGGCAGCTTTGTGGAGACTTTCCGCAAAAGAAGGTAGAATACTTAGGAGGATGATTATGAACAAGAAACTGTTTGGTTTCAGCACCAAGACCCTGGTCGGCACCGCCCTGGGCGCAGCACTGTTCACCGTGCTGTTTATGTATGTGAAGATCCCCACCGGCATTCCCGAAACTCAGATCCAGTCCGCATACGGCATCGGCGGCTTCTTCGCGGCAATGTTCGGCCCCATCGCCGGCCTGCTCATTGCCTTCATCGGCCACGCCCTGTCCGACATCGTGCAGTACGGTTCCGCATGGTGGAGCTGGGTCATTGCTTCCGGTGTTGCCGGTTTCATCATGGGTCTGGTCTATCCGAAGCTGAAGGTGGAAGAAGGCATCTTCACCGGCAAGGACGTTCTGGTTTACAATGTTTGCCAGATCATTGCCAATGCCTTTGCATGGATCGTCGTGGCTCCCGTGCTGGACATCGTTGTCTACAGCGAACCCGTGGAGCTGGTCTTCACCCAGGGCGTCGTGGCAGCCGCCACCAACGCCGTTTCCGCCGGTGTCATCGGCACCGTGCTGCTGCTGCTGTACTCCAAGACCCGCGCAAAGAAGGGCAGCCTGACCAAGGAATAATTTCCGGGTCAGAGCAATTCCATATTACTTATAGTAAAAGCAGATGCCCACGCGGCATCTGCTTTTTTGTATTTGCCCCAATTGCTTCGCCGTCAAATATTGATCCTTGTTTGTTTCACGGCGAAATGTGAAGTGAAATATTTGCCTGACGGCAAATGTGAAATAATGACCTGCGGTCATTGTGAAATTTGATGCTCTCGCATCAAGTGAAATGAAATAAATCCCCTCTCGCGCCGCAGCGCATTTCACATGGCGAAGCCATATTTCACTTGCGAAGCAAATTTCACAAATCCCGAAAGGGATTTATTTCACTGAAAAAGCACGCCGAAGCGTGCTTTTTCTGGTGGCTCGCCAGGGGCTCGCTGCCTTTGTGCTTCGCGCAAAATATGGTGTTGCCGCCGTCAAGACCGGCGGCAAGCCACAGTCCGCAGGACTGTGGCATATGACGGTTCGAGTCCCTGGCATCAAAAAAGCGGATGCTCCGTTGGGCATCCGCTTTTTTGGTGGCTCGCCAGGGACTCGAACCCTGGACCCACGCCTTAAAAGGGCGTTGCTCTACCAACTGAGCTAGCGAACCGAATATGAAGTTTGGCTGGGATGGCAGGATTCGAACCTACGAATGCCAGAGTCAAAGTCTGGTGCCTTACCGCTTGGCGACATCCCAATGTTGGAGCGGCGCCCAAGGTCGGACACACAGGGTATTGTATCACATCGTTTTGATTTTGGCAATCATTTTTTTCACTTTTTCCGTATTTCCATATTTTTCCAAAATCTACATAAAATCTTAATCAATATAACACAGTATTTCTATTGACATCTGCTAACAAAGTGGTTATAATAAGGTTACAAAATAATGACAATGGAGGTAAAACCATGAACCGTTCCAATTACACCCTGCGCAGACTCCTTGCGCTGGTTCTTGCATTGGTCATGATTGCTGCGCTGTTTGCCGGCTGCAGCAAGACGGGCACCGATGATAAGAATCCCTCGGAACCGTCCGAGACCATCGAACAGACAGAAGAACCCACCGATGAACCCACAGAGCCACCCACGGAGCCGCCCACGGAGACGCCCACCGAGCCTGAAGTGACGGTACCCCCCGTCATCACCGGCACCGTCAATGCAGACAATCTGAATGTGCGCTCCGATCCCGACACCACCGCTGATATTCTGAAGCGTCTGGCCATCAACACCCGTGTTGAAGTTCTGGAGCAGAAGATTGTTGACGGCGTCAATTGGGGCCGCATTGCCGAAGGCTGGGTCAACATGAACTATATCACCATCGGTGATAATTCCGATACCAGCGTTGAAAACAATAACAACATCGGCACCGGCAGCGTTGAGACGCCCACCTACGGTGTCACCGGCACCATCACCGCAACGGATCTGAACATCCGCAAGAGCCCGGATACCGCTTCCGATAAAGTCGGTTCCTACAAGAAGGGCGACCGGGTCACCATTCTGGAAAAGAGCGGCGACTGGGGTCGTACCGATAAGGGCTGGATCAGCCTGAAGTATGTCAGCATGGACAGCACCGGCACCGGCACCGGTACCGGCACCGGCAGCAGCACCGGCAGCACCGGCACGGTCACCGCGACCGAGCTGAACATCCGCAAGAGCGCCAGCGCAGATGCCACTTCCTTAGGCGTTTACAAGAAGGGCGACAAGGTCACCATTCTGGAGAAGAGCGGCGGCTGGGGTCGTACCGACAAGGGCTGGATCAACCTGAAGTATGTCAGCATGAGCGGCAGCACCGGCAGCTCCACCACCAGCATCGTCTCCAACGGCAAGACCACGGTTCTGGGATACGGTCTGGTTGAAGGTGTCTCCTCCCTGAACGTCCGTTCCGGCCCCGGCACCTCCTATGATCGCCTTACTTACATCTCCGCCGGTCAGCGCCTGCCCTACTACCAGACCAGCGGCAACTGGGCCCGCATCAAGTCCGGCTGGGTCAGCATGAGCTACTTCAAGACCGGCGTTGATATCCCCTCCGGTACCCTGGCTACCGTCACCGCCTCCAATCTGAATATCCGCGAAAGTGCCTCCGCCAGCTCCAAGGATCTGGGCAACTATAAGAAGGGCGAACGCATCGCCATCGAAGAGATCAACGGCAACTGGGGCCGCACCGCAGACGGCTGGGTCAGCCTGAGCTATGTCGTCTTTGATGTGGAAGGCTCCAGCGGCTCCGGCACCACCGGCACCGGCTCCAGCTCCAGCGGCACCGGCACCACCGGCACCACCAAGTACGCGATTTCCATCGCCAGCACCACCAACGGCAGCGTCAAGGCCAGCGCCTCCTCCGCGAAGCAGGGCACTACCATCACCCTGACCATCTCTCCCAAGTCCGGCTACGCACTGGATACACTGGAAGTCAAGGATGCCGGTGGCAATAAAATCAGTGTGACCGACAACAAGTTCTCCATGCCCGCCTCCAAGGTTACTGTCACTGCAACCTTCAAGACCGCGGCAAAGTCCTACACCGTCACCCTGAATAAGCCCACCGGCGGCACCGTGACCGCAAACTACACCAGCTGCGCCAAGGGCACCACGGTTGTTCTGACTGTCAAGCCCAGCGCCGGCTATAAGCTGATGAACGTGACTGCCATGAACACCACCGCCAACGAGGCTGTGGCCGTAACCAACGGCACCTTCACCATGCCAGAGGGCAATGTGAATGTGGTTGCAACTTTCGTGGCGACCACCGAAGCGATGTACTCCGTCTCCGTCTCCTACGGTGCAAACGGCAAGGTGGTTGCCAATACCACTTCCGCCGCGCAAAATGACGAGATTAAGCTGACCATCTCCCCCAACGGCGGCTATGAACTGGCCTCCCTGGTCGTCAAGAATGCTGGAAACACTGAGCTGAGCGTGGTCGACGGCAAGTTCACCATGCCCGATTCCAATGTCACGGTTTACGCCACCTTCAGAGCGAAAACCTACACCGTTACCACCGGTGCCTGCACCAACGGCTCCGTGAGCGTCAACCCCGACAGCTATGTCAAGGGCGCAACGGTGACCCCCACGGTCAACCCCGCCACTGGCTATAAGCTGAAGGAGCTGATCGTCACCACAGATGGCGGTGCCCGTGTCACGGCTACCAACGGCAAGTTCCTTATGCCCGCTGATAATGTCACTGTTACCGCGACCTTCGTAAAGGCTGACTACACCATCACAGTCACGTCTGCCACCAACGGCGTTGTCACTGCCGACGCCAAGACCGCGCAGTATGGCAATACCGTCAACCTGACCATTTCGCCCAAGGTTGGCTATGTGGTGGATAAGCTGGTCATCAAGAACACCACCAAGGGCACCAACCTCGTCGATGTCGCCTACAGCGTTCCCAGCTTTGAGATGCCCGACGGCAACGTCACCATCACCGTGACCTTCAAGCAGGCTGAGTACACCATCACCAGCTTCAGCTCCGCTGACGGCATTGTGAAGGCTCCCGAAAAGGCAAAATACGGCGTAGCTGTGACCATGGAAGTAACGCCCGCCGCAGGCAAGACTCTGGACACCCTGACTGTCACGGATTCTCTGGGCAGAAGCGTCGCTGTCTCCGGCAACAAGTTCACCATGCCCGCATATGATGTTACGATTACGGCAACCTTCAAGTAATCGCTGATCTGCATTCCCTTCCCCAATGTTTCAAAATCCCGCATCCATCTGGGTGCGGGATTTCTTTAATCAAACCTTAAAAGACTTTCCCCTCTTTTTGTGGTATCATGGAGCTGTAAGCAACAAACTCGTTCCAAAGGAGATACCATCTATGAAAAGAATGATTGCACTACTGCTGTGCTGCCTGCTGCTGACCGCCTGCAGCCCGAACGTAACCGAGGGAACCACCGGCACAGAGGCAGATATCACTGCTCCGGATGCCACAGAGGCGCCCACCGAAGCACTCACCGAAGCACCCACCGAAGCACCCACCGAAGCACCCACCGAAGCACCCACCGAAGCACAGCCGCAGAGCTTAACCCTGTACTACGGCGATGACAATGCCGAGTTTATCCTGTCCAAAGAGGTTCAGGTGGCCGAGATCACCGCGGATACGATCGTCGGGCAGTTGATTTCCGCCGGTGTGCTCCGGGAGGGCGTGGCCGTCAACAGTATGTTCCAGAACGGAAGCAGTCTGTTTGTGGACTTCAATCAGGAATTTGCGAATCTGGTCTGCTCCATGGGCACTGCCGGCGAATATATCATCATCGGCAGCACGGTCAATACCTTCCTCGGCGCATTTCAGGCTACTTCAGTAACCTTCACCGTGAACGGGCAGGTTCTGGAATCCGGTCATGCGATCTATGATTTCCCGCTGACATTCATGAGTTGATTCGCACAATCTCGCATCATGCGCTTGAAGCGGCCTGTGTCCATAGCGGACGCAGGCCGCTTTTTGACGCGAATTTTCACCCGATTTACCAAAATCAACGATTGGGTTCTTTTTATTTTGTTACATTTATGTAAACTTATTATGTAAATACAGTATAATTATCGGCTCGCAATATTCGTTCTTTTCCGCCATTTCTTCAGGTTTTATGTTAATTTGTCGCATTTTGTCGCACAAAAAACACGAAAAATTGCGTATTTCTTTTCAATTGGGATTGACATTTTTTGTAACTAATTGTATAATTGCATCGTGACATTTATATCTTTGGATATGGAGGTGCAATATGAATACCCCTATCGATGAACAACAAGAAGACAGACCGCGCAAGAGAGAGCGGCGCGCAAGCAAGCTGTCTGTAAAGGATCTTCTCGGCAAGCTGCCACTGGACAAGCTGTCCCTGAAAGAAATCTCTTTTGAGAACTTCTCTGTGAAGCAGCTGTCCGGACGCGGGAAGATCATTGCAGCAGCGGCAATTGCCCTGATTCTGGTTTTGATTCTTTGCCTTGCAACCTGTGGCCGTCAGGATGACGCAGTGGACGAGGTTCCGCAGGCGACCGCAGCTTCCGATCCGCTGGATTCTCAGGTGGAGGCGACCGAATATATTCCCGAGGAAACCGAGCCGCCCGTAGAGGTGACCATGGGCACCATCACCACAGACCAGCTGAACATCCGCAAGGATGCCGGTTCCGACTATGACGTGGTAGCCCGCTACAGCAAGGGTGACCGGGTTGAAATCCTGGAAACAAAGGTTGTGGGCGACACCACCTGGGGCAGAACCGGCAAGGGTTGGATCGGCATGGGCTATGTCAGAATGGACGGTACACCCATCCCCGACACGGATGATTCCGCAAATTCCTCCGGCATCGAGATTGTCTCCGATCAGAGCAACACGGTGCTGGGTTACGGCGTGGTGAATCTGAAATCCTTGAATGTCCGTTCCGGACCGGGTCTCAACTACGCGAAGATCTCCGAGGTCGCTCTGGGCGTGCGGTACGCGTTCTATGAAACCTCCGGAGAATGGGTGCGCACGGAAAAGGGCTGGGTCAGTACCGATTACTTCTACATTGAAGGCACCACCACGGAAGATGCCGTGACAGGCACCGTCACAGCCAATGACCTGAAGATTCGCAACGGTCCCAGCACCGACTTCAGAATCAATGCTACTTACAGCCAGGGTGATGAGATCGAGATTCTGGTGCAGGTCAACAACTGGGGCTACACCGAAAACGGCTGGGTCAGCATGATGTATGTGAAGCTCCCAGAGCCCGTGTACACCACGGGACCGGCCACCGTAGTCACGGGTCTGAACATCCGTGCCGAGGCAGATCCCGCCTCTGAGAAGGTTGGAGCCTATAAATCCGGCGATCAGATCACCATTCTGGAAGTGCTGGACGGCTGGGGCAGAACCGATCAGGGTTGGATCAATCTGAAATACGTCAAATACGACTAAGACGCGATCCACCGCGGCATTTGCGGCAAAATGATTCTTGAAAGAACAAACCGGATCATCTCCGGGAGAGCACGGCTTTCGTGTCTCTCCCGGATTTTTCTTCGAAAGATGTGCGCCTTGCCGTTCTCTGGAACCATTGGGGTCTCCAGATTCGGCGGCGGGTCGTCGCTGACGATGCGAGCCTGAAAGGCCGGCAGGTGTCGTTACACCAATGGGCTCTCCCGGTTCGTGACCGTTTCCGTCGTCTGCCGTAGGGGTCGATGCCCACATCGACCCGTTTGCCAGCCATCGTGACATTTCGATTGCGGGACGATGTGGGCATCGTCCCCTACAAAAATGCGGCACGAAGTCCGGGGTCGAGTGGGGCAGGGCAGCTATTTGTGGGATGCAGTGCGTAACGCATTGCCCGCGGGGGCATCCCCGCCCCTCTCAGGCGGCTGGCGCCGCCAGCTCTCCCAGAGGGAGAGCCAAGGGCGCCGTAAGCGCCAGAGGGTTTATCGACACGCTGAGGAACCTCCACGGTTTTACCGGGAGGTTCCTTTTTTGGGTTTGGAAATGCGATCTGCTGTGATGGAAGCAAGCAGCAGGAGGGCTGCTGCCGCAAGCAGGATAAGCGGTGCATCCCATGCGCCCTCCAGCGCGCGCAGGTACAGGGTTACCGGCATCCAGTCAGAAATCCGTCCCAGCACCGGGTGCAGGGCGGATACATCCAAGAGCACCGGGGAAAGCAGCAGAAACAGGAAGGGCATAAAGGGCATCAGCACCGGGAACGTCCCCCACAAAGACCGCCATCTGGCGCACAGCAGCGACAGAGTGCCCAACAGCAGAAAATAGGGGATCAGCGCGGCCACCTGCGCCGTGCCATGGCCCAGGCACAGGGCTGCCACCACCGCCGACAGGAAAGCCGGACACAGCCCGGCGGCAATCCGGGGCAGCAGCATGGCGGTGACCGGCTTGATGCCCCATAGGCGGCGGGCAAAGGGTGTTTCCAGCCAGGTGCCCTGATCCATGGCGGCAAACATGGCCCAGACCAGCAGCAGCACCGCCAGCACCCCGGAGAGGATGCGATTCAGGCTGCGCTGTCCCAGCGCCTCCACCTCCAGCGCGTCCCCGTCCAGCGTTTCCAGTTCAATGAGAATCCGCTGCTCCGGGGGCAGCACCGTATCCATGGTTTCCCCAAGCGCCTCATACCGCTCCCGGGTCACAATGGACGCGTCCAGCAGGTATTCCCGGGCGATCTGCCCGGTCAGCTGCTCCGTCAGACAGGCCGCGGCGGTCTCCTGCACCACCGGGTACACCACGGATGCCGGGCCTGTGAGCAGGGTCAGAATGCGGCGGGTGTCCATGGCTTCCAGCCGCTGAGAAAAGTCCTCCGGCAGCACAATGGCGCAGTCAAAGCTGGCGGCTGCCACATTTGCGCGGGCAGTTTCCTCGTCAGTAGGCAGAAAGGTCACCACCGTGCCGCTGCGCAGGCAGAGCCGCTGCAGATATTCGGCTCCCATTGCATCTCCCGCGGGTACCACCACACCCACCTGAACCGGCGCCGCAGCCTCCCGGGTGGGCACAAGCGCCGTAATCCCCAGTGTCAGCGCCGGCAGCAGCACCATCAGCAGCCAGGTGCGCCTGCGCCGCAGCTGCACCGACAGCTGTGTCAGAAAGGAAATCAGAAGAAATGTCATTCCTCACTCCCCCTTTCACCCAGATGCCGGCAGTAAAGCCCCAAAGACACCGCAGCCATGACCGTCAGCGCCGCCCCAAGGAGCAGGACATGGCTGTCCGTATCATAGCCCATGGCGCCCCCTGCCAGCTTCATGAGCCAGCTCACCGGGGAGGTCACGCTCAGCTTCTGCAAAACCGGGGGCAGGAGCGTCGGGGGCAGGATGCCCCCCGCCAGTGTCAGCCACAGCAGCGACAGAAGAAAGGTCAGTACGCCGCAGCCGGCGGTGCTCCCCGTCAGCAGGCAGCAGAACGCCCCAAACACGGCGCCAAACAGCGCCCAGACCAGCGCCGTCAGCAGCAGGGGCAGCGACAGACGGCCGGCGACCACCCACAGACCCGGAACCAGAAGAAACAGCAGCACCAGTGCCGATGCCAGCACCGAGGCGGCATAGCCGCCGAAGGCGGAGCGGCCCACAGCCCGCAGCCGCCGCTGAAAACGCAGACAATCCTCCCGGTACAGGGGCGCGAACAGGGGCGCCAGCGCCAGAGAAAAATAGGCGAGCAAGCACAGGGCATAGTGCTCCTTCACCGGCAGCACCCCGGATGGAGAAATCTCACGGATGCGGAACAGGCTGTTTCGGTTCAATGTCCAGTTGACATACTTCAGATTGATGCTCTGCACCACCTGATCCCGGGACAGTCCGGCCGGCGGCGATGATGCGTATTCCTCCAGCACCGTATAGATTCCCGCCTGCACCGCAGCCAGCAGATCGGACAGGCTCTGCCCCACCCAGAGGGTCAGCAAAGATTCCAACGGCTGATCGCCGCCCACCACCACCTGCACATCGGGGTTCGTTCCGTCCAGAATGCCCTGCAAAAAGTCCGGGGGCAGGCGCAGCACGGCGGTGGCGCTTCCGTCCTCCAGTGCCTGCAGCGCAGCACGCTCCTCCATGGCCTCCACGGTACAGTAGGCACGCACATCCTGCATCTGTCCCAGATACCGCTCCAGAAGCTGGGGCAGAGCGTCCCCTTCCGGGGCAGTGATGACCAGATGAATCCCGGAGAAATCCACACCCTTCGACAGCACCTGCTGCGCCGCCGTGCCCAGAGTCAGGGGCAAAAAAAGGCACAAAAAGGCAAGCCCTGCCAGCAGTGACCGCTGCCGGCAGAGTTTGCCCAAGGTCCATAGAAGTCTTTTGATAAAAAACCGAATGCTCTTCATAGGAAAGTCAACCGTGATCCGTACAATGGGATTGTGATTGGCTGACGAAGCCGCAGACCGCGGCTTCGTCACAAAACATCAGGAGTACAAAATCATCAGATAGATAATCGTCCAATACAGGGTGTCCCAATCCTCCGGGGACATTTCCGCCTCCAGCACCGCCAGAACGTCATCTGCCGCGGTGCTGCTGGTTTCCGATACCTCATCGACCCATGCGGACAGCGCATCCGCATCCATGTCGGTGATCATGATCGGATCATCGGGCGTGACATTCATGCGGAATTCACCCAATTCGTACTGCAGCTCCATGGTGAAGAGCTTGACATCGTCCAGCGTCAGAGCCAGCTTCTCCAGATCCATGGACATTGCCTTGTTGGAAGCATCAAGCTGTCCCTCCGCGGAAAGCTTCAGACCCAGTGCTTCCTTCTCGGTCATCGTCCAGGAGAAGTTGTCCTCCTTCTCCTTGGGCGCATAGCGCATCTCGGAGGTCAGATTGAAAATCGTCTCGCCGAAATCCTTCATCTTCAGGGTGGTCTTGTCGGTATATTGACCGTTGGAACCGGTGTGATTGCCGCTGGAGGTCAGCTTGATGTACGCGTCGGTGTATTCATCCACCAGGGTGAACACCACGGACAGATCATCGGCAAAGGTCTTGCCGCCGCCCATGTACAGGTTCAGGGTCACATCCGCGTCTTCAACCTCATCCCGATAGAGCACAGCCACGGCATAGCCGTCATGGACGTACACGGTCAGCGGAATGTCACCCAGCTCCGCCATCAGGTACTCCACTCTGGTGAGCATTTCGTCAAGGTTGGAGGCACCGGGAGACACCTGGTCTATCAGTTCCCGCGAATCGCTCTCGGTCAGACCCATGCAATGATACATTTCCATCAGCACCTTCTCGCTGTCCCGGTCACACAGGATCGTGACCAGTGCGTTCAGGTAGTTCTGTGTGGCTGCACGGGGAATTTCCACCTGATAGGCGGTGCAGTCGGTGTTGTAGCCGTTGACCTCCAGAGAGGCCTTGCCCTGCTTCTGCACGGTAATGGCCTCCAGCAGCTGTGTCTGGGCAGCCTCCAGAGCCTCCAGATTATCCTCGCTGGCGGTGAAATTCTCCACAATGACCTGCGCCACTTCGAAGCTGTTGAAGCTGAGATTGCCAAGGAAGCCGATGTCCTCTCCTTCATAGAGCCCCTGCAGGAACCGACCCAGCTGGGCGGTATCCACTCCGTAGGATTTGCCGGCGCCCAAAAATTCCGGGGAGCCCGCGAAGACGCTGCTTTCCACGGCGGCTGCATAGGCGCTGGCCAGCTCGGTGCTGCCGTAGCGGGCGGAAAGGGAAATGCCCAGCTTTTCTCCGGGGATATCCACATCCCATGCCGCATCCAGGCCGAAGCCCTCCAGCACGCTCAGGTCAAAATCACTGCTATCGCTCAATTCCGTAAAGGTCAGGCCGACCTTTTCACTGAACTTCTGCTCCTCCAGCAGCTGCATCAGAGCGGGGGCATTGGAATCCTCATAGACCTTGCTGTAGGCCGCGGCGCTTTTCAGCAGCGCCTTCATCACCGTGGCCTTGGGAGAGGCAAAGACACCGGTGACCAGCATCGTCACCACCAGCGCGACCACCGCGACACACCCGGCGATGATGCCGATGATCAGACCCGCCCGGGACTTCCGGGGAGCGGGCGCCCCGGTGTAAACGGGAGCAGCGGGGGCGGTGTAAACGGGAGCAGCGGGGGCTGTGGGAGCGGCGGGAGCCGCGTCTGCTGCCGGAGTACTGTCAGCAACGGGTTCCGTGACCGGAGTGCTGTCAGCAACGGGTTCCGTGACCGGGGTGCTGTCAGCAACGGGCTCCGTGACCGGGGTGCTGTCGGCAGCGGGTTCCGTGACCGGGGTGCTGTCGGCAGCGGGAACAGCGGCCGGCGCGCCGCAGTAGGGGCAGAACTTGGCGCCGTCGTTCAGTTTCTTGCCGCATCGATTACAAAACATAGTAGATACCTCCTGATTCTTTCTCTTTATAGCATCGGCTGCCCGTCCTGCAGTGTCAGCACACTGCCGCACAGACGCCGTATTTCATCCGGATGGTGACTGCACCAGATCAGATAGCCGCCCCGGCGAAGAAACTCCTCCAGCCAGCACAGAAGCTGCTGACAGTAGGACTGGTCCAGTCCCGTGGTTGCCTCGTCCATCACAAGAATTCTGGGGTGATTGAGCAGTGCCATGGCAATGCTGACGCGGCGCTGCATACCCCCGGAGAGGATGCTGATTCTCTTCGGAAGCAGCTCCTCCAGACCCAGCATGGAAAGAATCTGCGCATCCAGAGGGCCGGATTGTCCGCAGGCGCTCTGCCACAGCTTCAGCTGCCGCAGCACGGTCAAATCCTCGGCCAAATCGTTATTTTGGGGCACATACCCCACACTGCGCCGCGCAAAGGCCCGGTCACCCAGAACGCTGCGCCCCTCGAAGCGGATGTCTCCGCCGGTCGGACGCTGAACCTGGGCCAGCAGCCGCAGCAATGTGGATTTCCCGGAGCCGTTGCCCCCTGTCACGCCCAGGCATTGTCCCGGAGGCAGGAAGAATCGGACGGGGGCCAGCGCCTGATGGGCGCCGTAGGTTTTACAAATATCCTGTACCTGAAGCATCGTTTCACATATGGCGGTGCCGCGCGAAAAACACGGCAATGGTGGCCTTTCGGAATGGAAAGCTGAGCGCAGACCCCCGGGCAGTTGTCTGGGCAAAGGGTCGTTCAAGCTTCGTTTCTATGGGAATTATAACACGGATTTGCGAAAATGGATAGTGTCATTTCGCATTTTTGAAAAAATCAGCGGGGCTGTGGACTGTCACGAAAAGCTCTGTGCCCGGAGAAAAATGCTCCCCGGTTTTCCTGAACCGGGGAGCACAGACTGCCTGAGAACAATCTGCTATGCTTCTTTGTCCTGTCTGAGAACAATCTGCTATGCTTCTTTGTCCTGTTTGCGGTCCGCAGCGGCATACAGCTCCAGTGTCTGCCGGGTGACCGTATCCCAGTTGTGTTTTTCGCAGATAAAGTCGGAGGATACGGCCTTGCAGGCTGCCACCGCCTCCGGGTGGTCGCACAGGTACTGCAGCTTGTCCCGCAGGTCCGACGCATCGCCCCTTTTGAAGGTCAGACCGCAGTGCTGCACCACATCGGCGCATTCCGGGATGTCGGAAACCAGGCAGCAGTTGCCGTAGCTCATGGCTTCCAGCAGGCTCAGGGGCATCCCCTCCAGATCGGAGGGCAGGGTGTACACGTAGGCGTTGCTGTAAAGCTCCTCCAGCAGCTGATCCTGCACGAAGCCTGTGAAGAGAACCCGGTCATCCTGCCGAGCCAGGGCTTTCAGCTCCCGGACAAAGGCATCCGTATCGGAGCTGCCCCCGGCGATCACCAGCTTTTTGCCCGTCCTGACGCCGTGAAAGGCTTCCACCAGGCAGCGCAGACCCTTTTCCGGCACCAGCCGCCCCAGAAACAGGATGTACCCGTCCCGTTCCAGTCCGAAGCGCTCCGTGATCAGCCGGCTTTCGCGCGGGGTCGGTTTTGTGACGCCGTTGGGGATCAGCACCGTCCGCCTGCCGTAGGTGTCCTGAAAATACTGCTGGACGCCCCGGGACAGGACAATGATCTCATGGGCGTATTTTGCGGCGACCTTTTCGCCGAATTTGATATACCGCCCGGCAAAGCCTCCCCATTTTGCCCGCTGCCAGTCCAGACCGTGGATGGTGGCAATGCACCGCTTGCCAAAAAGTCTGGGCAGCCACAGCATGGCACAGGGGCCTTCCGCGTGAAAATGCACCACGTCATAGGTGCCGAAGGCGGCGCACACGGCGGCAAAAAAGGAGGCGGAGGCGGCTGCCAGTCCTCTGCGGTTCACGGTGGGCACGGTTTTCAGCCGCACCCCCCGAAACGTCCGGTGTTTGGCGCCGTCGTGTTCGCTGCCGCCGGTGTGATGTCCCGCCCGGTTGTAGCAGGTGACCCGGTGGCCTGCCTCCACCATCCGGGTGGCCAGCGCCTCCACCACGATCTCCACGCCGCCCTCCCGGGAGGGAACCCGCTTGTGACCCAGCATGGCAATGTTCAGCTTGTCTTTCATGGTTTCAGCTCCTTTGCAATACGCAGCGGCGCGGGGATGCCCCCGCTGGCGATTCGGGCCTGAAAGGCCGGCAATTATCGTTACGCCATTGGGCTCTCCCGATTCGGCGGCGAGTCGCCGCTGACAATTCGAGCCTGAAAGGCCGGCAATTGTCGATACACCATTGGGCTCTCCCGGTTCGTGACTGCTTTCGTCATCTACCCCTTGGCTCTCCCTTTGGGAGAGCTGGCGGCGATCAGCCGCCTGAGAGGGTAACCAGCCTCCGATGCCCTCTCAGTCACCTTCGGTGACAGCTCCCCCAGAGGGGGAGCCAAGGGGCGGGGGCACCCCGCTGGATTGCGCCAAAAAACCGGCCTTTGCAGGCCGGTTTTGTTATGATCGGTTGACATAACCCAATCTATTTGGTGGACACCATGCTGATGGGGCGCATGACGCTGTATTCGTCGTAGCGGGTGTCGTTGGTATTGCACATAAACACGATTTTGGACTCAGGGTTTTCAAAATTCAGCAGCGCGACCACCGCGTCCACGTTCTTGGGACCCACATTTTGCAGATAGATGCGCGTTCTTCCGTCGGGCATGGGGAAGGAGGTGCCGTCGTCCACCAGGAAGGACACCGCGAAGCTGTCCGTGGCGCAGGTAGTCACCAGTGTCTGCGCCGTCTTTTTGATGGTCTCGGCTCTGTCCTCCTTGAAGACGATGTTCTCCGTGTTGGGAATGCGGTACTCCGACAGCACCACCTCGTCGAAGCCCAGATTCTTCAGCTCCAGAATGATCTCCTGCAGCCACAGGATGGTGTTGTTGTTGGAGGGATCAAACCAGTAGCAGTTGTCCTTGTCCACCCACAGGTAGCCCTTTCCCTTCACCGCCAGACCCAGCGCCGTATTGCGGTTATTCAGCAGAAAGAAATACCGGTCCCGGAAGGCGGGCAGCACGGCCACGGTGTAGAGGTTCCGGCTGGTGATGTCCGTGATCAGCTTATCCACCTGCTCCACATCTATCCGGTTGGAGAGGGTCACATTGGAAACATGGGAGGAGTATTGGAACTGCCCCCAGATGCTCTTGAGCTCCACCATCACCGCCGTGCCGGAGGGCAGGGTGGCCACGATCTCACGGGCGCCCGCGATGTCGTTTTGCAGCATATCCGAGTCGATGTAGAAGCCGTTGATCTGGGACAGCTCCTTGTTCATGTCGATGGCGTCCAGACCTTCGTTGACGTAGATGGGCACGGTTTCCGCCGCCGAGGGGGGCTGCGCCAGCTGCCCGGCGCCGGGGCGCTCCACCAGATCGAAGTTCAGCGCGGCGCCGTCGCGGGTGTAGACCACGTAGCGCTCCAGCCACACCACCCAGCAGTAGGCAGCCAGAATCAGCAGCAGCAGCGCGATGCCGCCGATCAGGCCGGCACGCTGCAGGCGGCGCTTGGTGCGATAGCTCATACTCATAGGGATCTCCTTTTGGCGCGGATGCTGCGCCAGTCTTCTTTTTCTTTCACATCCAGAATGTCAATGCCCGCCGCCTCCAGCGCGCCGGTCACCTCCGAAAGCCGGGTGTCCAGAATGCCGGAGCAGAGCAGGATGCTGTGTTCGGCCAAAAGCGCGGGCAGCACCGGGGCAAGACCGATGATCACATCGGCCACGATGTTCACCAGCACCAGATCGTAGGGGTGCTGCCGCAGGCTTTCCATGAGCAGCGCATCCTCCGTCACATTGCCGGTCAGCGCCGTAAAGGCCGGGGCGGAAAAGCCGTTGTAGGCGGCGTTCTCCCGGGCGATGGATTCGGCCTTGGGGTCGATGTCCACACCCACGGCGGAGGCCGCCCCCAGACGCAGGGCGGCGATGGACAGAATCCCGCTGCCGCTGCCCAGATCCAGACACCGGAAGCCCGGCCGGACGCAGTCTTCCATGAATTCCATGACCATCTGGGTGGACGCGTGGGCGCCGGTGCCGAAGGTCAGGCCGGGGTCCAGAATGACGGGGATGCGCCCGGCGGTATCGTCGGATGCCCAATAGGGCACCACGATCAGAGAATTTCCCACCTCCACGGCGGGATAATTGTCCTTCCAGCTCTCTTCCCAGTTGGTTTCTTCCATGGATTTGACAGCCATGGGCAGCCGCAGCTGCGCGGCCGCCTGCTCCAGACGGCGCAGCGACCCGGTATCCGTATCCTCCAGATACAGCCTGATATGGGAAAGTCCCTGCAGCTTCTGCTGCAAATCCTCGTCGATGTAATCCCAGTATGCCCGGTTTTCGTCCAGAAAGGTTTCAAATTCCGTCTGATCTTCGATCACCAGCTCCCCGAAGCCCAGCGCGGTGAGCCGGGCGGCCACGGCTTCGATTTTTTCGGAATCGGTGTCAAGGGTGATTTCAAGCCATGCCATGGCTGTTCCTCCTGTTTGTCATACGCGGTA
>JAQXNO010000030.1 GCA_029098045.1 Bacillota bacterium | reverse complement strand
AAACTGATTCAGCGGGTCTGTCAGGATGGCCTGTTCCTCCTGCCGCGCCATGGGCAGCACGGGTCTGGACATACAGAGGTATCGCACCTCGTCGGGGCAGTGATCCTCAAGACGCGTGTCCAGATCCTCGGGATTGGACTGGGCGTACATCATCAGGGGCATGGTGCGGATGAAGGCCTTGCAGGTATCAAAGGCGTACATCCGGGCGTAGCCGTTCTCGTCAAATTGCAGCCGGTAATGCACCTGCATCCAGCCGGGAATCCGCCGGTTGTCCCCGGGGGTAAAATAGATGCCGTATTTGACGGCGGTCTGGGCGATGCTCTCGCCCCGGCTGCAATCCCAGATGGCCGGGTCTGCCACACTGTCCACGATTTTCCGCCCCCGCAGCCAGGGATGCTCCCGCTCCAGCCGGCTGATGCGCCGGAACTGCTCGTCCGGCGACCACCGCACCCCCTCGTCGGGAGTACCCGTGCAGCCGTACAGCTCCAGAATCCGGTACAGCACCCCGTCGTAGTCCACCGCCCAGTAGCCCAGGGAGAAGGGCTTGTTGTAGCCGAAGTCATAGGAGCGCAGGATGTGCCAGCCCCGCCGTTCCCCCGCGTTCAGGTCAAAGGGCGCGATCACATGGGTAAAGCGGTGCTGCCGCAGGGCCTCTTCCGGGGTGATGCCGGCGGCGGCGCATTTTTCCGCGTCCGGGGTCGCCCGGAATTCCTCAAAAAACTGTCCCTCGAAGATATCCCACCGGCCGTGGAGCCAGGCGTCGCGCAGCTTGGGGGGCAGCGCCTCCAGCTGTTTGATATAGTCCGGCTGGCTTTTCATCAGGGCGTGGTTGTCGGTCACCAGACTTTGAATGAAGGTGTAGTCGTCGGGATTCTCCCCCGGCTCGAAGCGCCTGTCGATGAACAGCCGCCGGAAATAGCCGTGGCTGACGCCCCCGGGGTTGCAGGTGTAATAGATGCGCTTTGGGAAGTCGTTGGCGCCCCGCAGGCAGGCGGTGATCTTTTTGATCCACAGCTCCTGCAATTGGGTTGCCTCATCCAGAAAGATGACGTCAAACTCCGCGCCCTGATACTGCAAAAGATCCTTATCGCTGTTGCAGTAGCCGAATTTGATGGTGCTGCCGTTGGGGAAGGTAAAGCGCTTCTCCGTCTTGTTGTAGACCGCGATGCCGCACAGCTCCGCCTGCAGGAAGCTGATGTGATTGTTCACAAGCTCCGGGAAGGTGCGCCGGACGATGAGAATTTTGATGCCCTGCCCGCCGGGGGATTGCCTTCCGTAGCGCAGGGCAAGGCGCTTGGCCTTGTCCCGGACGCACCAGCTCTTGCCGCCGCCCCGGGCGCCGCCGAAGCCGATGTGCTTGGTGCGCGCCTCCAGAAACAGCTGCTGTCTGGGGCTGGGTCTTTGTAATACCAGCTGTTTTTTACCCATTCCATTCCTCCTGTCCGGCGTCAAAGACCACCTCGATGGTGTCATTTTCCTCCTCCTGCTCCGTCTGGCGGCGCAGCTTTTCGATGCGCATCATTTGCTCCTGCAGATCCAGCGGCGACTGGATGCCCTGAATCTGCTTCAGATCCTTCATCACCGCCGCCAGCGCCCGCAGCTGGGTGGGATTCAGCAGCTCCGGGTCGGCGGTGTCCACCAGCTGCTCGATTTTTCCCAAAAGCTTGTCCGCCACCACGTAAAGCCGCAGATTGCCGCTGCCCGGCGCCGCACCCGGCTCCATGGGCTGTGCCATACCCGGCGCCATGGTCTGCGTGGTGTACGGCTCCATGGGCTGTGCCATACCCGGCTCCATGGCCTGCGTGGTGTTCGCATCCATGGCCTGCGTGGTGTACGGCGCCATGGTCTCCGGCGCGTTGTCCGCGGTCATACGCCCGGCGGGGCATTTTGCCTGCAACGCCCGGCGCTGCGCCACCCAGCCCTCCATGCTGCCCACCCGTGCCAGATTCCTCCGGGAGACCCCGTGTTTTTCGGCCAGCCGGCCGTAGCTGGTGCCCCCGGCCAGGTATTCCTCCTTGATCATTTGCCAGTTTGTCATAAGCCACCCCCTTTTTGTAGTGAATAGTGAAGCGGCGTGTCGCCGCTGACAATGCGAGCCTGAAAGGCCGGCAATGGTCGTTACACCATTGGGCTCACCCGGTTCGTAACTGCCTTCGACATCCACCGTAGGGGCGGGGTTTCTGTCAAGAGAAACATGGGTAACACATAGGGAAGAGACATGGGTTACAGTCTACGGATGTGGCGTTCGATGAGTTTTCCCTCCACGGCATCGACAGTGGCGATGGAATAGTTGCGATAGATGATAGAGAATTTGTCATCTTCCGCGAAACGAATCTCCACCCGGGTATCAGCCATTGCTTCACTGAGGAACAACTGTATCGGCCCAAATCGCAGATAGCCCCAGTTGTTTACCTTAATCAGTCTGGCACCTTCGTCATACACATAAGGCTTTGGCGTGTAGTATTTCCGAGTGCTGGGCTGGTAAACAGAGCCAGGGGTTTTCATTCCCAGCGCATGATGGGGGCGAACTTCGTTATACAGCCACCGCCAGTTCTCCAGTCTGGCCTTTGCTTCGGCCATGTTGGCGGGTGTGGTGCGCAGAGCTTCCAGCTTCAGAGAGCGGTGGAACCGCTCGATCTTACCTTGCGTCTGGGGATGGATCGGCCTACCGTGGATTGGAAGAATATCCAGATCCATCAGGAAACGCTCAAAGGTTGACAGGCCTTTATGCGCTCCAGCAAACTGGGAACCGTTGTCGGACAGCACCGAATTGGGAAGTCCGTACTCCTGAAAAGCCGCAATAAAGCTGCTTTTTACATCAGTAGCGGAATCTTTTGGCTCAATTCGGATACTGAACCGAGAATGGTCATCCAGTATCGTCAGAGGATAACAGCGTATACCATTACCCAGAAGAAAGTCGCCTTTGAAGTCGGTTTGCCACATTTCGTTGCAGTGTTCCCTTTCAAATCGCTGGTAGGCTGTGTGCCTGGCAGACTCCGCCGGATTGACCAGCCCATTGCGCTTGATGATGTTGCAACAGGTCTTATCACTGGGCAGCCCCTTAATACCAGCAGCTTCTAAAGCAGCATGTATCTTTTTGCCGCCCCATGCCGGGTGGTCAAGGCGCATCCGGATGATTTTCTGTTCAATGTCCTCAGCTGTTTTAGAAGGCTGCTGGTGCGGTCTTCGGCTTTGGTCACAAAGCTGAAGACCCTCTGCGGCTCGGCTGAGCCACTTGTAGCCGGTCTTTCTGCTGATTTCGTACTTCCGGCACAGAGCACTGATCGTCTCCCGTCCTTCCAGCACTTCTGCTACGAATTGTTCTCTTTGTTCCATAACAGTCTTTGTCTCCCATGACATCTGACCCACATCCTTTGTTTGTCGGATGCCTTTATTCTAGCAAAAACTGTTACCTATGTCTCTTCTCTACTCGTTACCTATGTTACTACCCTATACAGGCACGCCGCCCCCGGGAGTTTTGGGCTTCGGGGCTGCGTGCCGCATTTTTTGTAGGGGACGATGCCCACATCGTTCCAAAATCGAAATGATAATACGGTTTGCAAACTTTTTCTACACGCTGCGCCGGTGCCGGAATCAAGATTTGCCGGGATTGCGCGGCTTCGCAGAAAAAGTACCTGCTTTTCCGGCTGGCGGGTATTCCCATCGGCCATTTTTTGAATCTTTTAAATGAAAATCAGTAAGAGAAACATACCCCTCATTTCCGTAACAGCGGAAATGAGGGGGGTTGCCTGTCAAGAATATCCCAATACAGGTTCCGCGTTTGGAACCGTCATTCCTCCGCTCTTGCCATGGCGAGCCGGAAGTCTTTGGTATCGGTGAAGATCTCCTGCTTGTAGGGATTCTTCTTCTGCCCGATGGAGCGCTTGATGATCAGCGCCAGCGCCAGCGCGTTGATTGCCAGAGAGAGAATGGAGATCACACCCTGGGGGACAGGGTTGACCAGGGTGGGACGGATGGCCGCATCCATGAAGCCGTCGGCGTACAGGACCGGGATGGTGGTGAAGACACTGGCATCCTGGAACAGGGGGAACACCTGGGCAAACATACACCACAGCGCCAGAGTGTTGGCACGGTTCTGAATCCAGCCGCCCTTGTTCCACAGGGCATTGGCAACCGTGGGAGCCAGCAGCAGTGCCAGACCGCAGTACCATGTGTGGGTGGGCAGGTTCAGATAGGTGTACTGGAAGTTCCACACATCGTAGGCGAGGATGTACAGCCAGATCATGTCGGGCCACAGCATATCCTTCTTGTCTTTGGAGGCATAGATGCCCCACCAGCCGGTCATGCAGAAGATGTTGAGGATGCCCGCGATGCCGTTGAGCCAGTTCCACCAGCCGCCGTAGAGCCACACATTTTCGCTGGACAGCCACCAGCCGTCCACGGACTGGGCGCCCTTGATGGCGGATTCGAAATCGGAGGCCACGGCAATGAGAATGTTGATGGCAACGATCAGGAAGGGGAATACCTTAAACCACTCCGTCTTGCCGATGCCCCATTTGTATTTGAGCATCATGAAGCCGATACAGCCGGCGGTGGCGGCATACAGCTTGGCATAGTGGAACCAGCTGTTCATGTACAGGTAGGTAGGGTTGTTCAGCGCCCACTGGGCACCCATGGCCGCACCCACATAGATGGAAATGAAATAAACCGTCAGTCCGGCGGGAAGAATGAGGAAGCAGGCGATGCCGCCAAGCTTCGTGCGCCGTGCGAATTCGTTTGCCAGGATCAGTCCCACAAATACCAGCAGCCAGCCCAGCAGCTGGAAACCGGCAGTCTGGCCGTAAACCTGAAATAGCATAAGAGTACCTCCCAAATTACATCAATTTCTTTCCAATTCCCCGGATTCCCTGCTGGGGGAAATTCCGCGGGACTCTATTATAGAGGAATCGGATACCTGTGTCAATTGCGCGGAAAGAATTCTATGAAACGCATGAAAAGATCCGCGAAAAACCGACATGTTGCACAGAACAACATCGCACGGCCGCTTCCCAAAATGGAAAGCAGCCTCCGGGGAAGGCAGAAGCCTTGCCGGAAGCTGCTCCCGGTTTTTGGAAGCTGTCCATGGGCAATCAGACAGCAATCCCTGCGGCCTGAGGGGGTCAGGCCGTATGCGTTCCAATCATGGGTCAGAATGCTTATTCGGAGATGACCTTTTCGAAGGTGTAGGTAGCACCGGCAGTGATTTCCGTGGCGTCCACGCCGGTCTGGGCGTATTCGCCGTCGATGTAGAAGGCCCAGTAGGCCTTTTCGGTATCCCAGTCGGCGGTGATGCCGTTCACGGTGGTCACATACAGACCCCAGTC
>JAQXNO010000029.1 GCA_029098045.1 Bacillota bacterium | reverse complement strand
TATTTTTTGAAAAACAGCACAAAAAAGTGTTGACATTCCAAAAAATCGCGCTATATTATAGGGGTATGTTTTTTAAGAACAGGAGGTAAAAATATGAAAATCAAAAAGACCATCGCAATCATCCTTTCCCTGGTGCTGTGTCTGGGCCTGTTTGCAGGCTGCGGCTCCAGCTCTGGCTCCAGCAACGGCTATACTGCCAAGAACACCGAGTATGTCATCGGTGTATCCGGCCCGCTGACCGGCGGCGCCGCCATGTACGGCCAGGCCGTTGTCCAGTCCGCGCAGATCGCCGTTGACGAGATCAACGCGGCAGGCGGCCTGAATGGTGTGAAGTTCAAGCTGGTTGCCACCGACGATATGCACGACGCGACCAAGGTTTCCACCAACTACTCTTCCATGCTGGAAAGCGGTATGCAGGTTTCCCTGGGTACTGTCACCTCTGCGCCCTGCCTGGAGTTCAAGAACCTGTCCGCTGATGACAATGTGTTCTTCCTGACTCCTTCCGCTTCCTCGGACGATGTCCCCGCCAACGACAACGGCTACCAGATGTGCTTTGCTGACGGCAATCAGGGTAAGGTCGCTGCCGAATTCGTCAACGAAAACTTTGCCGGCCAGACCATCGGCGTTTGCTACAAGTCCGACGAAGCCTATTCCAAGGGCATTTTCGATCAGTTCAAGAAGAACCTGTCCGACACCGTCACAGTGATTGAGACCACCTTCACCGATGCCAACGCCACGGACTTCTCCTCCCAGATCGACACCCTGAAGGACTGCAAGTTCATCTTCATGCCTACTTACTACACCCCCGCTTCTCTGTTCATGACCCAGGCCAAGAACATCATCGCGCCTGACGCCGTTTACTTCGGCTGCGACGGCTTTGACGGCATCGACAGCATCGAGGGCTTCGACATCACCACCATTCCCCAGGCCGTCACCATGCTGTCCCAGTTTAACTCCAAGGCAGAATCCGGCGCAGCCAAGGAATTCATCGACAAGTATTCCGCCAAGTACGGTACCGCAACCCTGAACCAGTTCGGCGCTTCCGCCTATGACTGTGTTTACGCCATCTACGGCGCCATGAAGAAGGCTGTGGACGAGGGCAAGGAGATCCCCGTGACCATCAGCGCTTCCGACCTGTGCGACATCCTGAAGGATCAGTTCTCCAACGGCTACACCCTGACCGGCGGTGTGACCGGTGATGCCATCAGCTGGGATGCCAACGGCTACGTCAACAAGATCGCCGTCCAGTACGTCATCAAGGACGCCAACTGAGCGCTTTGACACGATTCGTTCAGAAACGCCCTGTTCGGGGCGTTTCGGACGGTCAAACAATCCGTTTTCCGGCTGCAAAGGCGGTAAAACGGCATGAATCATAAGGCTTAACAGAATAACTGCACATACCGGTGTGACCGATCGGTATGTGCAGTTGTCTTGGTTTATTGAGAAATCGTATGCTGGCGGGTTTTGTTCATTGCGCCACACATACAAACAGATTGGAAAAGAATATGGAACTTATTTTATCAACCCTGATCAATGGCCTGAGCCTTGGCGGTATCTACGCCATGATCGCGTTGGGATACACCATGGTGTACGGTATCGCCAAGATGCTGAACTTTGCCCACGGCGATATCATCATGATCGGCGGCTATGTGATTTATGTATTCATGGCCACCCAAAATCCGCTGCTGGCCATTGCGATGGCAGTGGTTTTCTGCGTGATTCTGGGCATTACAATTGAAAAAGTGGCCTATAAGCCCCTTCGCGGTGCCTCGCCTCTGGCTGTGCTGATCACGGCCATCGGTATGAGCTACCTGCTGCAGAGCCTTGCGCAGATCATTTTCGGTACTGCGCCCAAGATGGTCACGGTATTTGACTTCGGATCTGTTCAGTTCCTCGGTGTGACGGTGCAGGTGTCCGCACTGGTTACCCTGGCGGTAACGGTGATCGTCATGGCGGCACTGACGCTGTTTGTCAAGTATACCCGGATCGGACGCGCCATGATCGCGGTCTCCGAGGATCGCGGCGCCGCCCAGCTGATGGGTATCAACGTCAACGGCATTATCACCATCACCTTTGCCATCGGCTCCGCACTGGCCGCATTGGCAGGACTGTTTTATCTTCTCAAAGCCCCCAGCGTTTCCAGCACCCTGGGCGCGATGCCCGGCATCAAGGCTTTCACCGCTGCCGTCATCGGCGGCATCGGCTCCATTCCCGGTGCCATGCTGGGCGGCATCCTGCTGGGCATGGTAGAGAGCATCTCCTATAAGATCACTGCCATCGCACCCTATACGGATGCCATCGAGTTCTCTCTGCTGATCATCATTCTGCTGGTCAGACCCACCGGCTTCCTCGGCAAGAAAAGGAGGGAAAAGGTATGAGAATCGGAAAATTCAAGCTGAACCATTACATCAATTATATTGTTGTTGGTCTGGTGACCCTCGTTTTTGGCCTGATCTCCCTGGCCGGCGGGCGGATGGACAGCTCCACGCTGTTCCTGCTTGAGAAAATCGCCATCAGTATGATTCTGGCCGTGTCCCTGTCACTGGTGGTGGGCTTCCTGGGCGAGCTGTCCCTGGGAC
The DNA here is from genome assembly GCA_029098045.1 of Bacillota bacterium. GTDB lineage: Bacteria > Bacillota > Clostridia > Oscillospirales > Oscillospiraceae > Faecousia. The sequence goes on along the minus strand of JAQXNO010000029.1, from coordinate 8,848 downwards.
ATGCCGGCTTTATGTGCGTTGGCGCTTACCTTGGCGGCAAGGTGGCGGCGCTTCTGGTGCCGTCTCTGGGCAACGGCCTGCTGACCTTTCTGGTGGCACTGGCAGCTGGCGCCGCGGTGGCAGCCGTCTGCGGCATTGTCATCGGAATCCCCGCGCTGCGTCTGCGGGGCGACTATCTGGCCATTGTGACACTGGCCTTTGGCGAAATTGTCAAGTCCCTGTTCCAGAACACCTCTGACGATACCTTCGGCGGCGCTTTGGGTCTGGAGACCCCCCGCTATGACAAAAAGTATCTGTTTATCATCGCCTTTATTCTGGTGCTGATCACGCTGGCCGTGGTGCAGAACCTGATCCGCTCCAAGCATGGCCGCGCCATCACTGCCATCCGGGACAACGAAATCGCGGCCCGGGCAACCGGCATCAATGTGACCAAGTACAAGCTGCTGGCCTTCACATTGTCTGCCATGTTTGCCGGCATTGCGGGCGTGCTGTACAGCTTCAGCAACTATACGGTGCAGAGCGCCAAGTTTGGTTACAATTACTCCATCGAGATTCTGGTCATGGTGGTTCTGGGCGGCATGGGCAGTGTCAACGGCTCCATCGTGGCTGCCACCCTGATCACGTTCCTCAACACCAAGCTGGCGACGGTGCTGACCGGTGATCTGGCGGTGCTGCAGAATCTGCTGTACGCGCTGATTCTCATCGTCATCGTGATCTATAACAACGCGCCTGCTCTGAAGAACTTCCGGGATACCTACAATCTGGGCGCACTGATCCAGAAGCTCCTGAAGCCCGCCCATGATCCTGCCCGGGTCAAGGATGACGCGGCAAAATGGGATGTGGTTCCTACCAAGATTGAGATGAATGAGATCCTGTCTGTGGATGTGATCCCCCAGGACAAGCAGGACTACACAGGAAACGGAGGGGATCTCTGATGTCGGAATACATTCTTGAAACAAAAGACCTGGGCATCTCCTTCGGTGGCCTGAAGGCGGCGCAGAATGTGAACATCCGCGTCAGAAAGAATCAGATCTACGGTCTGATCGGCCCCAACGGCGCGGGCAAAACGACCATTTTCAATATGCTCACGGGCGTGTATAAGCCCACGGCGGGCACCTTCTATCTGGACGGAGAAGAGCTGAAGGGTCTGTCTCAGGAGAAGATCAACCACAAGGGCATTGCGCGTACCTTCCAGAACATCCGTCTGTTCAACAATATGACGGTGGTGCGCAATGTGATGGTGGGTCTGCATGACCGCCCGGAGTATAAGTGCACCATTGCGGAGTCCGTTCTGCGGCTGCCCCGGCACTTCCGGGTGGAAAAGCAGATGCGGGAAAAGGCCAAGGAGCTGCTGCGGATTTTCGACCTGGAGGAGGAGCGGAACAGCCTTGCCTGCAACCTGCCCTACGGCAAGCAGCGGAAGCTGGAGATCGCCAGAGCCATGGCCACCAATCCGAAGCTGCTGCTGCTGGACGAGCCGGCGGCGGGTATGAATCCCCACGAAACAGAGGATCTGATCAAGACCATCCGGTTCATCCGTGACCACTTCGATATGACGATCCTGCTCATCGAGCACGACATGAAGTTTGTGGCGGGCCTGTGCGACGAAATCACCGTGCTGAATTTCGGCACGGTGCTGGCCGAGGGCGATACCAGGACGGCGCTCAGTGACCCCGAGGTCATCAGGGCGTATATCGGAGGCTAAAGCTATGGCAATGTTGGAAGTTAAAAATCTGGAAGTGTATTACGGCGTCATCCGCGCGCTGAATGGGATCAGCTTCGAGGTCAATCAGGGCGAGATCGTCTCCCTGATCGGTGCCAACGGCGCCGGAAAGACCACCACCATGCAGAGCGTGGTGGGCTTGATTCCCAAGCGGGCAGGTACGGTTCTGTTTGATGATCACGACATCACCAAAACACCCTGTCACAAGATCGTCCAGCTGGGCATGACCCAGGTGCCGGAGGGTCGCCGCATTTTCCAGGAGCTGACGGTTTATGAGAACCTGATGATGGGCGCCTACACGGAAAAGGACAAGCAGCGCTTCAAGGCCGACCTGGAAGCAATCTACACCCGTTTCCCCCGGCTGGCGGAGCGCCGCAGTCAGATTGCGGGCACCCTCTCCGGCGGTGAACAGCAGATGCTGGCCATGGGTCGTGCCGTGATGTGCCATCCCAAGCTGCTGATGCTGGATGAGCCCTCCATGGGTCTGTCGCCGCTGCTGGTGGATCAGGTCTTTGAGATCATCCGGGACATCAACCGGGACGGCACCACCATTTTGCTGGTGGAGCAGAACGCGGGCAAATCCCTGGCCATCTCCGACCGGGCGTATGTGCTGGAAAACGGCAGCATTGTCCTGTCCGGCACCGGCGCGGAGCTTGCTGCCAGCGAGAAGGTTCGCAAGGCCTATCTGGGTGGCTGAAGCGCGCAAAAACCGGCCGGTAACAGTATCATTTGTTTTCGAAAAAAGCGGCATGATTTCGGTCATGCCGCTTTTGCCTTTTTTGGTGGTAGAAATGAATTTGAATGATATGCGCCCTGTGACACGGAAAGATGCTTTGCAGGGAAGCGCCTGTTTATGGCGTCACGCAGCGGGGCATGCCATTGAGAATCCCGAAAAAAGCACAAAAAAAGAGAGGCCAAAGCCCCTGAAAACCGCAAATACCCATTGACAAAGAGAAGGTAGGTATGATATAATGACTTTCCATACTGTGGTAGTATGCCCTCCCAGGGCCATCTTCCCCAACATGGTTATTTTACCACAGGTGGGAGTGGTTGTCAAGGAAAATGTTCATTGAAAATGACAACGGCACCAAGCGTATCAAAAACACATCATTCGAAAGAAAGGCTGTGATGATCCATATGGCAATGGTCAAGGACGTAATGTTCGGCAAGACCATGCGTAAGTCTTACGCGAAGTACGAAGAGATCCTCCAGATCCCCAACATGCTGAAAATCCAGAAGGATTCCTATCAGTGGTTTTTGGAAGAAGGTCTGCAGGAAGTCTTCCGGGACGTAGGTACCATTACCGACTTCTCCGGCAAGCTGGAGCTGTCCTTCCTGGATTACACCATGGAAGACAAGCCCAAGTACACCATCGAGGAGTGCAAGGAGCGCGATGCTACCTATGCCAAGCCCATCAAGGTTCGTGTGCGTCTGCGCAACACCGAAACCGATGAAATCAAAGAGCAGGAAATCTTCATGGGCGATTTTCCTGTGATGACCAACGGCGGCACCTTCGTCATCAATGGTGCAGAGCGTGTCATCATTTCCCAGATCGTCCGTTCCCCCGGTATGTACTATGGTCACGAGGTGGACAAGGCCGACCAGCACACCTACACGGCCACCGTCATTCCTTACCGCGGCGCATGGCTGGAGTACGAGACCGACAACTCCAATGTGTTCTGGGTACGTATCGACAAGAACCGCAAGCTGCCCATCACCTGCCTGATCCGCGCGCTGGGCGTCAACACGGACGAGCAGATCAAGGCCATGTTCGGTGAGGATGAGAGAATCCTTGCCACCATTGAGAAGGATCCCTGCAAGACCCGCGAGGAGTCTTTGCTGGAAATCTACCGCCGCCTGCGTCCCGGTGAGCCTCCCACGGTGGAGACAGCAACCGCCCATCTGGAGGGCCTGCTCTTTGACGCGCACCGCTATGACGTCTCCAAGGTTGGCCGCTACAAGTTCAACAAGAAGATGGACATCTGGAGCCGCCTGTCCGGGCAGGAGGCCGCCGAGCCCATCGCCGATCCCATGACCGGCGAGATTCTGATTATGCCCGGTGAGTTCATCTCCCGTGCCAAGGCTCACGAGCTGAGCGATAAGGGTGTCAATGAGGCCGTGGTGAAGGTTGGCGACAGCCTGGTCAAGGTGTTCTCCAACGACATGGTTCGCATGGACAAGTTCGTTGACTTTGATCCTGCCCGGTTCGGCGTCCGTGAGAAGGTTCGCTTCAGCGTGCTGAAGGAAATGCTGGAGCAGCTGAAGGACGCAAGTCTGGAAAGCTGGGAAGATGCCATTGCCGAGCGCATGGACGATCTGATCCCCAAGCACATCATCACCGATGATATTCTGGCATCCATCAACTATCTGAACTGTGTGGCCATGGGCATTGGTGTTCCCGATGACATCGACCATCTGGGCAACCGCCGCCTGCGCTGCGTGGGCGAGCTGCTGCAGAACCAGTTCCGCATCGGCTTCTCCCGTCTGGACCGCGTCATCCGCGAGCGCATGACCGTTCAGGATCTGGATGCTGTGACCCCCCAGAGCCTGATCAACATTCGCCCCGTCACCGCTGTCATCAAGGAGTTCTTCGGCTCCTCCCCGCTGTCCCAGTTCATGGATCAGAATAACCCCCTGGCAGAGCTGACCCACAAGCGCCGTCTGTCCGCACTGGGCCCCGGCGGTCTGAGCCGCGACAGAGCGTCCTTGGATGTGCGTGATATTCACTACACCCACTATGGCCGTATGTGCCCCATCGAGACCCCAGAAGGTCCCAACATCGGCCTGATCAACTATCTGGCAACCTTTGCCAAGATCAATGAGTATGGCTTTGTGGAAGCTCCCTACCGCAAGGTTGACAAGGCCACCGGCCGTGTGACCCAGGATGTGGAGTACATGACCGCCGACGTGGAAGACGATTTCTATGTCGGTCAGGCCAACGAGCCGCTGGATGAAAACGGCTGTCTGGCGAATGCCCGTATCACCTGCCGTCACCGCAATGAAATCATCGAAGTGGATCGGGAAATGATCGACTATATCGACGTCTCTCCCAGAATGATGATCTCCATCGCCACTTCCTTCATTCCCTTCCTGCAGAACGATGACGCAAACCGCGCGCTGATGGGCGCGAACATGCAGCGTCAGGCTGTGCCGCTGCTGACCACCGAGCCTCCCATTGTGGCCACCGGCATCGAGCACAAGGCTGCCGTGGACTCCGAGGTCTGCGTCAAGGCTGAGAAGCCCGGCACGGTTACCGCCGTTTCCGCAAGCCAGATTACCGTCAAGTACGACGACGGTGAGACCAAGTGCTATCAGCTGACCAAGTTCGCCCGCTCCAACGCAGGCACCTGCATCAACCAGCGTCCCATCGTGGAAGTTGGCGAGCGTGTGGATTTTGAGCAGATCATTGCAGACGGCCCGTCCTGCTCCGGCGGTGAGATCGCACTGGGCAAGAACGTGCTCATCGGTTTCGTCAACTGGGAAGGCTACAACTACGAGGACGCCATTTTGCTGAACGAGCGTCTGGTTCGTGAGGACGTCTTCACCTCCATCCACATTGAGGAGCATGAGACAGAGGCCCGCGACACCAAGCTGGGACCTGAGGAAATCACCCGCGATATTCCCAATGTCGGTGAGGATACCCTGAAGGATCTGGATGAGAACGGTATCATCCGCATCGGCGCCGAGGTTCGCGCCGGCGATTATCTGGTTGGTAAGGTCACCCCCAAGGGTGAAACCGAGCTGACTCCCGAGGAGAGACTGCTGCGTGCCATCTTCGGCGAAAAAGCAAGGGAAGTCCGTGATACCTCTCTGAAGGTGCCTCACGGCGAAAGCGGCATCGTTGTGGATGTGAAGGTCTTTACAAAGGAAAACAGCGACGAGCTGGCTCCCGGTGTCACCAAGTCCGTCCGTGTCTACATTGCCCAGAAGCGCAAGATCTCCGTGGGCGACAAGATGGCCGGCCGTCACGGTAACAAGGGCGTCGTTTCCCGTGTTCTGCCCGAAGAGGATATGCCCTTCCTGCCCGACGGCACACCTCTGGACGTGGTGCTGAACCCCCTGGGCGTGCCTTCCCGTATGAACATCGGTCAGGTGCTGGAAGTCCATCTGGGCTACGCGGCCAAGACGCTGGGCTGGCATGTTGCCACTCCCGTTTTTGACGGCGCAAACGAGAAGGACATCTGCGAGACCCTGAAGCTGGCAGGCCTGCGTGAGGACGGCAAGACTGTGCTGTACGATGGCCGTACCGGTGAACCCTTCGATAACATGGTCACCGTCGGTTATCCCTACTACCTGAAGCTGCACCATCTGGTTGACGATAAGATTCATGCGCGTTCCACCGGTCCCTACGCTCTGGTTACCCAGCAGCCCCTGGGCGGCAAGGCGCAGTTCGGCGGCCAGCGTTTCGGCGAAATGGAAGTCTGGGCGCTGGAAGCCTACGGCGCCGCCTATACCCTGCAGGAGATCCTGACCGTCAAGTCCGACGATGTCACCGGCCGTGTCAAAACCTACGAAGCCATCGTCAAGGGTGCAAACATCCCCAAGCCCGGCGTTCCCGAATCCTTCAAGGTTCTGGTCAAGGAGCTGCAGGCACTGTGCCTGGATGTGCGTGTGCTGGATGAGACGGGCAAGGAAATCGAGCTGAAGGACGAAGACGATGATGATGAGATCATCTACACCGAGCATGAGCCCGATCTGGTGATCGGCAGCACCGACGAAGTGCTGGATGCCGGTTACGTCATCGACGAGGACGGCCCCGAAGATATTATGGACGTATTCAGCGACATGATCGCTGAGGATGAAGAGTAAGGAGGCGAAAGATCAATATGGCAAATGCTACTTTTGATGCCATTAAAATCGGCATCGCTTCCCCGGAAATGATCCGGAGCTGGTCTTTCGGCGAAGTCAAGAAGCCTGAGACCATTAACTACCGTACCCTGAAGCCCGAGCGGGACGGCCTGTACTGCGAGCGGATTTTCGGACCCACCAAGGACTGGGAGTGCCACTGCGGCAAGTACAAGAAGATCAAGTACAAGGGCAAGGTCTGTGACCGCTGTGGTGTCGAGGTGACCAAGGCCAAGGTTCGCCGTGAGCGTATGGGTCACATCGAACTGGCCGCCCCCTGCAGCCATATCTGGTATTTCAAGGGAATCCCCTCCCGCATGGGCCTGATTCTGGACATCAGCCCCAAGGTGCTGGAGAAGGTGCTGTACTTTGCGGCTTATATCGTCACCGATCCCGGCGACGCACCTCTGGCGCTGAACCAGGTGCTGACCGAAAAAGAATACCGGGATATGCGCGAAAAGTATGAGGACGACTTCAAGGCCGGCATGGGCGCCGAGGCAGTGAAGGAGCTGCTGGAGCAGATCGATCTGGACGCACTGTCCGAACAGCTGCGTGCCGAGCTGAAAACCGCTTCCTCCCAGAAGAAGCTGCGTCTTGTGAAGCGTCTGGAGGTTGTGGAAGCATTCCGCGAGTCCGGCAACAAGCCCAGCTGGATGGTCATGGATGCGCTGCCTGTGATCCCGCCGGATATCCGCCCCATGATTCAGCTGGACGGCGGCCGCTTTGCCACCTCCGACCTGAACGATCTGTACCGCCGCGTCATCAACCGCAACAACCGCCTGAAGCGGCTGATTCAGCTGCACGCGCCTGACATCATCATCCGCAACGAAAAGCGTATGCTGCAGGAAGCGGTGGACGCGCTGATCGACAACGGCCGCCGCGGCCGTGCCGTCACCGGCGCCAACAACCGGGCGCTGAAGTCCCTGTCCGATATGCTCAAGGGCAAGCAGGGCCGCTTCCGTCAGAACCTGCTGGGTAAGCGTGTTGACTACTCCGGCCGTTCCGTTATCGTTGTCGGCCCGGAACTGAAGCTGTATCAGTGCGGCGTGCCCAAGGAGATGGCCATCGAGCTGTTCCGCCCCTTCGTCATGAAGAAGCTGGTGGCGGACGGCCATGCCAACAACATCAAGTCCGCCAAGAAGATGATCGACAAGGGCAAGACCGAGGTCTGGGATGCTCTGGATGAGATCATCAAGGATCGTCCTGTTATGCTCAACCGTGCGCCTACCCTGCACCGTCTGGGCATTCAGGCCTTCGAGCCCATTCTGGTGGAAGGCCGCGCGCTGAAGCTGCATCCGCTGTGCTGTACCGCATTTAATGCCGACTTTGACGGCGACCAGATGGCAATTCACGTGCCCCTGTCTCCCGAAGCACAGGCGGAAGCCAGAATGCTGATGCTCTCCGCCAACAACCTGCTGCGTCCCCAGGACGGCAAGCCCGTCACCGTGCCCACGCAGGATATGATTCTGGGCGCCTACTATCTGACCTATACCAGAATTGGCAAGGCAGAGAAGGGCGCGGAAGAAGTCTTTGTCACCGATGCAGGCGAAACCGGTCTGCCCTGCGGCGAAGTGGTGGACGCGGACGAGTTCCTGGCCGCCAACAAGGCTGCGAAGGCCGAAGGCAAGGCACAGGCCAAGTTCCGTCCCATGCACAGCTACTCCTCCGTGGAGGAAGCCGAGGCTGCCTATGCCGACGGTTCCATCGGTCTGCACGCACCCATCCTGGTTCGCTACGGCAAGGAAATCGACGGCCGGATGCAGTATCGCATCATTACGGCCACCGTGGGCCGCCTGACCTACAACGAGCCCATCCCCCAGGATCTGGGCTTCGTGGACCGCACCGACCCCGCCCATGCCTTCGATCTGGAAGTGGACTTCCTGGTTGGCAAGAAGCAGCTGGGCAAGATCATTGACAAGTGCATCCGCAAGCACGGCTTTACCATCGCCACCGAGATGCTGGATAAGATCAAGTCCCTGGGCTACAAGTACGCAACCAAGGGTGCAATCTCCATCTCCATCGCGGATATGGTGGTTCCCGAGATCAAGTACCAGATGATCAAGGAAGCGGAAGGCAAGGTTGTGGACATTGAAAACTACTACCGCCAGGGCTTTATCACCAACGAAGAACGTTACCGTCTGGTGGTTCAGCAGTGGGATAAGACCACCGCGGATGTCACCGGCGCGCTGCAGGGCAGCATGGACGAGTTCAACCCCATCTATATGATGGCGGACTCCGGCGCCCGTGGCTCCATGGCGCAGATTCGTCAGCTGGCCGGTA
>JAQXNO010000028.1 GCA_029098045.1 Bacillota bacterium | reverse complement strand
AATTCTGATTGAGCATAGAGATTTCTCCTTTCGCTGATGTAGGGGTACATTCATTGTAAGGTTTTTTATCTCTATGCTCAACCTTTGATTGTAGTTTTGGGGCCAGGCTCATCGCCTGACCCCAACATTTATTATAGAACCCTTTTTTGAAAAGTCCTATATCACCACTCGCACCAAAATATCGGCTACTCCTTGCGGGGTAGCCGATATTTTTATGCTCGAGATGGGACTCGAAAGGCCGTTAAGAAAACGTGCCGGTGGACACTTCTTTAGCTCGTGGGTGAGTCCTTCCGATTTGAGACGCATCCCGTAGGGATGTGGATGAAATCGGAACAGGTTCGATGCCGAAAAGCGTTGGTATGGTGCACCTTTCCAAAAAGTCCTATAAGAACATTCGTACCATAACTGAACACCAATTTTGATACCATTGGTATCGAAGCGGGTGTCCAGTTCCTTTTTGAAAAGCCTCGAATTGCAATGGCTTTTCAATACTAATTAACGAAACCGGGCTCTGCGGTGATGTAAAATCATCAGCTCAGAGCCAGGTTCCGTTTTAGGAGCAGACTCTTTGCGTATTTTAACAGGTAGCGATAGCAAGTTATGATGCATGGGTAACCATCAATTTGGTTCCATCCGAGAGCAGAACATGATCTGCCTTAGAAACCGCGGTTAGCAAAATGGCCGCACGAAATGACACATTTGACAAGTCTTTTTTTGAATTATTACGAAAAAATTCTCCTACCATCTCATTCCTGATGGTAGGAGAATTCGTCAGCTTAACTTACTGACATTGAGGTCTGACCCCGGTACATTTCTTTACACGGCAATTCAGTTGAGTTCGGTCCCGGTGGAAACGCCTTGAAGATAGCCTCTGGCGTTATCCAGTGTGGTGCGGGCAATGGCTCCCAGGGCTTCGTCGGTGAAGAATCCCTGATGGGATGTGACTATCACATTGGGGAAGGAGAGAAGCCGGGCGGTGGTGGAGTGCATCATGATCTCGTCCTCGTGGTTTTCAAAGACATTGGCGGTCTCTTCCTCGTAGACATCCAGACCCACGCCGAAAAATTTCCGCTCCCGGATACCGGCAATCAGATCGTCGGTGCTCACCAGACCGCCCCGAGATGTGTTGATGAGAATGACACCGTCCTTCATCTTATTGATGGTTTCCAGATTGATCATGTGATAGGTGTCATCAGACAGGGGGCAGTGGAGGGAAATCAGGTCGCTCTGGCGAAGCAGGGTGTCCATGTCCACATAGGTGACGAAGGGCAGATCCTTATTCTGATAGGCATCCACGGCTATGACCTTCATGCCAAAGCCATAGCAGATGCGGGCCATGGCGGCACCAATGCGGCCGGTGCCCACGATACCGGCGACTTTGCCATAGAAGTTCACACCAGAGAGCCCCTGCAGGCTGTAGTTATTCTCCCGGACCCGGATATAGGCCTTGTGGAGGTGGCGGTTGACGGCCATAGCCAAGGCAATCGCGTGTTCAGCCACGGCTTCGGGGGAGTAGCCGGGAACACGCATGACTTTGATACCAAGACGGGTCGCGGCCTCCAAATCCACATTATTGAATCCGGCACAGCGCATCAGCACCAGCTTCACCCCCCGGTCTGCCAGAACCTCCAGCACCTCGGCTCCCACATCCGAACTGACAAAGGCGCAGACGGCCTGAGAATCGGTAACGTAAGCGGCGGTTTTGGGAGAGAGCTCCGTTTCCCAGTACTCCAGTTCCAGCTCGGGATAGTCCCTCCGAATCTGTCCAAAACTCTCCCGATCATAGGATTTTGCGGCAAAGAATGTGATTTTCATAGCGGTATTCCTCCATGGTCCTTGTTTGTTCGTTGACAGCATTATATTCCAAAATCGGAGAAAAATCAATAATTACGTTTATACCGGCTTATTCAGAGTTTCCTTAGAGCGCGCGAGAGTCCTCCAAATATGAGACGCATCCGTTTCGGATGCGTCTCATATTGGAACTTGTTCGATACATAAAAGCGTTGGTACTCCGCGTTTTTTTCGTAAACACTATCAGGAACACACACCAAACAATGGCAAGAATTGCAGCGTGTTGGGCGGTCATATTTTTTGATAGAACAGGCCATGCTTTGTGCAATACCACACCAGTCGCCCGCGTGAGAAGAAGGGAATGCGCATCTGCAGATCCCATTCCGGGTACTGCTTTCGCATGATGATGGTATCGTCGGTCATCAGCGCCACGAAAGAAATGTGATGTTCTTTGGTCATTTCGTGATCCGATGAAATGAAGTAGTCGTTTTCCATTCGCTCCGCTTTGAGCTTGTCTGCCTCTTCTGCCTTCTGAAGCCGCTGCGGCAAGAGCTTTTTGCCGCAGCAGGATATGGAAGTATCCGCAAGTGCGGTGAGGACATTCCCGCAATTGGGACATACATAGAATTTGATTCGTTTCATGTTTCCTCCAAGAATATGATTGGTTGTCAGCTGGCCGTCCAGCATCTGCGACAGATCCACACCCAGCGTATCGGATAACGCGGCAAGCAGGGAAACATCGGGGCATCCCAATCCGCGCTCCCATTTTGAAACTGTCTTATCACTGATATGCATACGCTCCGCCAGCTGCCGCTGTGTCATGCTTTTTTCCCTGCGCAGTTGACAGATCAGACTTCCGATTCTGGCATTATCCATCCTGCCTCGCCTCCTTGTGCCTTTATTATAGAATAGCCATGGCAGGAAATCAATAAACGCTCCGTCGAGTTTTCCGCCGGATTCAAAAATCTGCCGCAGATTGGCGAAATGCCCTATGGATTTTTGAAATAAAAAGTCTTATAATGGTAAAAGGAAAGAGGCAGGTGATACCTATGGACGAAATGGAGCAAAAATACAAACGGATGACCGAGCCGCCCGTTGAGAAGCTGATTTGCAGGCTTGCCGTCCCCTGCATCATCAGTATGCTGGTCACATCCTTCTACAACATGGCCGATACCTACTTCGTGGGTATGCTCAAGAGCAATGCCGCCACAGGCGCGGTGGGTGTCGTGTTCTCCATGATGGCAATCATTCAGGCAATGGGCTTTTTCTTCGGTCAGGGCAGCGGAAATTATATTTCCCGGGAACTTGGGAAAAAGAACTATACGGAAGCATCCCATATGGCCGCCACCGGATTTTTCTCCGCACTGGCCACAGGTCTTTTGATCTGCATCCTCGGACAGCTTTTTCTGGAGCCTCTGGCCTTCCTGCTGGGTTCTACACCCACCATTCTGCCCCACACAGAGGCTTATCTGCGGGTCATTCTTCTGGGCGCTCCCTGGATGACCGCATCGCTGGTTCTGAACAATCAGCTTCGCTTTCAGGGCAGTGCCAGCTATGCCATGGTCGGCATTGTCAGCGGCGCGATTCTCAATATTGCCTTGGACCCCCTGCTGATTTTCGTTTTCAATCTGGGTATCGCCGGTGCCGGCTGGGCCACCATCATCAGCCAGTTTGTCAGCTTCTGTCTGCTGCTCTACGGCTGCACCAGAGGCAGCAACATTCACATCAGCATCCGAAATGTCCGGCTGAAATGGCACTACTTCCGGATGATCATCCGGGGCGGTCTCCCCTCTCTGGCGCGTCAAAGTCTGGCATCCATCGCCACCATCTGCCTGAACCATGCCGCCCAGCCCTACGGAGATGCCGCCATTGCCGCCATGGGCGTGGTACAGCGGATCACCATGTTTGGCGCCTCCACCATGCTGGGCTTCGGTCAGGGCTTTCAGCCGGTCTGTGGTTTCAACTACGGTGCCGGACTTTATTCCCGCGTCAAAGCCGGTTTCTGGTTCTGTGTCAGGGTTTCTTTCGCTTTTCTCATTGCGGTCGGTGTGATCGGCTGTCTCTTCGCGCCAAAGCTCATTTCCCTGTTCCGGGATGATCCGGACGTGATTGAATTCGGCATGTGGGCGCTGCGTTTTCAGTGTGCCACCATCTGGGTGCAAAGCTGGGTCGTTATGAGTAATATGACGATGCAATCCATCGGCCGCGCCGTGCCGGCGACGTTTCTGGCCGTAGCACGTCAGGGGCTGTTCTTCATTCCCGCCGTTCTGCTGCTGCCCCCGGTACTGGGTGCACTGGGCATCCAGATGGCCCAGTCCGCCGCGGATTTGCTGACCTTCCTCTGCGCAATTCCCATTCAGCTGCGTGTTCTGAGAAGTTTCGGTTCAGACAAGCCCTCCCGTTGACAGTATCGCATCGCTTTGCTATAATATATTTGTAAGTGTTTCCACCAGCAAACAAGGAGGTAACCCACATGGAGAAGACAATCATCACCATCAGCCGTGAATTCGGCAGCGGTGGCCGCACCATCGGTCGCATGATCGCAGACAAGCTCGGCATTCCCTTCTATGACAAGGAATTGGTTGACCAAATCGCAGTGGAATCCGGCTTTGCGCCCAAGTATGTGGAGGAGCATGGCGAGCATTCCCCCTCCGGCAGTCTGTTCGCTTATGCCTTTACGCCTCAGGGTGTTCCCGGTGTCATGAATGGCCTGTCCACGGCCGATTTCCTGTGGAATATTCAGTGCCGTGTCATCCTGCAGCTGGCAGAAAAAGGTCCCTGTGTCATTGTGGGCCGTAATGCGGACTACATTTTGAAGGATCATCCCGAAGCACTTCATGTGTTCGTTTTTGCGGATATACCCTACCGTGCGGAGCGTATTGTCCGTCGTTACGGCGAGTCTGAGAAGGCACCCGAACAGCGCCTTGCGGAAAAGGACAAGCGCCGCCGGGTAAACTATCAGCACTATACCGGACGTACCTGGGGTCAGGCGCAGAACTACGACATCTGCCTGGACACCGGCGTTCTGGGTATTGAACAGTGTGCCGACATTGTTGTGGGCATCGTGGAAAAATCCAGAGAGGGAAAATAATTCCAATGACAAAGCCGCGGAGGGTTTATTGAAACCTTCCGCGGCTGATTATTATGTGTTTCCTGTATTGTCAGACAGTCGCTTTATCCCGGTCATGGATGTGGATGCTGACACCGTTGACCTCCACGTCCTCATCGGCACAAATCAAAATGTACTTCACGCCGCCGATGACACGGGTCTCGATCAGATCTGCCCGGTCCGGCGCCACCTTGATGGACACGTCCGATGTTTTAATCTCAAAGCGCTTGTTGTCAATGATATTCTTCGGATGCAGGTCTGCCTCAAAGCCGAAGGCTTCATCATAGTCCACGCTGAATTTGGCAACATGATTGTCGGAAACACCGCACTCTTTCAGAACCTGCTTCACATCCTCCTTTGTGATCATCAGCGGCTCGGCCACCTTGGCCTCCTTGTGCATTTCAATACGCTGGCACAGCTGATTGTGCACCTCCTGCACCACCTCCATGCTGCACTCATCATCCAACGCGCTGCCCAGCAGTGCTTCAAAGGACTTCTTCTGCTCCGCGGCAGGCTTGGGGATGGGCGTATGGAAGAGGGCGCTGACCAGCTCCTCATTGCTCTGCTTGGTGTCCTTGGTGTAGTAGAGGGCATTGTAGATGTTGGTGGAGCGGTTGTCAAAAGCCGGGAACAGGAACCCCAGCACCGGCGCGGACACCATCTGGTTGATGGCGCCGTCGTGGAACAGCTTTTCCTCCGCCACATAGTGGAGGTTCGGCTTTGTCTGCTTCACAGGGCAGATGGAACAGACAATGTACGTATAGCTTTCATCGGAATTGTCCTTCTGGACGAAATCGTCCTTGCTCTTGAATGGCACATCATAGGTGTCGCAGCCCAAAAGAATCAGATAGCTGTCCTCCATGGTGACATGCTCGATGATTTTGGTATAGAGCTTTTGTACCAGTTCCTCGTCCTTCAGGCGGCTCTCCCGCAGATCCATCAGCAGTTTATGCTCTTCACTGTTTCCCACCTGCGCGGTCTTGAAGCAGATATCGATCAGATTCTTGCCGATGGTGCCGGACAGGCTGCGCTTGAGCAGGGCAAAGTATTTTTCAGCCTCGTTTTCAGGCATAAGGCCCAGGCTCTGGCGAAAGCTTGTGATGATTTCCTTTTGCCCGTTCACATAGCAGCCGCAGATTGCAGTCATATTGCTGCGATCCCGGCGCAGATGGCGCCGCAGCTCGCCGATTTCCTTATCGTTCATGGTTTTTCCTCGCTTATGTAAAAGATTGCCCGGGTATTATAGCATAAGGAAGGCAAAAAATCCAGTCGGAATTCAGCGGTCGAAAAATTCCCCACTGATCAAATCAGTGGGGAAAATGCTCAATCCCAGAGGCAGTTCCAGTTCTGGACGAAATACTCCACGCCGGAGTAAACAGTGGTCACAACGATGATCCACATCACCACAATGCCGATCAGCTCCACACCGGGAAATCCCATCCAGACGCACAGACCCACCATGGTGGACGCGGTCTTGATCTTGCCGCTCTTACCGGCGGCGATAACCTTGCCCTTGGGTCCGGCCACCATGCGAAGGCCGGACACCGCAAATTCGCGGGTCAGCACCAGCATCAGTGCCCAGGCCGGGAAGCTGCCCCACTGGCAGAACATACACATGGCAGCCAGAGTCAGCAGCTTGTCTGCCAGAGGGTCCAGGAACTTTCCAAAATCACTGACCTGTTTATAGTGGCGGGCAATATAGCCGTCCAAAAAGTCTGTGACACTGGCAATGATAAAGACTGCCAACGCGCCCCACATCCAGGGGCCGGCCTGTCCACCACTACAGTACATCATCCACATATAGATGGGAATCAGCGCAACACGGGCCAGTGTGATCTTGCTTGCAGTTGTCATATGTTCTCTTCCTCCACAACATAGCCCGTCAGGTCGCCATCAACACAGCCATCGATGCAGGCCATCACAAATTCTCCCTCTGTCAGCGGCTCGTCACAGGCAAGCCACACTCTGCCGTCAATATCGGGAGAGTCGGCATAGGTGCGGCCGTAATACTGTTCATTTTCGGCATCGTAGGCTTCCACCAGCACTTCCAGAGTCTTTCCGATCATGGAAGCATTGTACGCATCCATGATCTCAGACTGGATCAATTCGAGGATCTCGGCACGTCTTGCGGCTACCTCGGGAGCAGGATACTCCATTTTCGCGGCCTCCGTGCCCTCTTCCGGTGAGAAGGCGAAGGCGCCAACACGGGGTAATCTCTGCTGGCGCAAAAATGCGCACAGCTCCTCAAACTCTTCCTCGCCCTCACCGGGAAGCCCCGCAATGATACTGGTGCGGATCACAAGTCCTGGAATGCGGCTGCGCAGGGTATCAAAAAGCTCCCGCAGGAAATCCCCGTTACCGCGGCGGTTCATGAGGTCAAGAATTCTGCTGTTGCAGTGCTGAATCGGGATGTCCAGATACTTCACAATCTTCGGCTCGTTGGCAATGACCTCGATCAGTTCGTCATCAATCTCGTCAGGATAGACATAGTGCACGCGAATCCAGTGAAATCCCTCAATTCTGCAAAGCTGGCGCAGCAGCTCCGGCAGCAGCCGTTTTCCGTCGCCCAGATCCGTACCGTAACGGCTGGTGTCCTGTGCCACCACCAGCAATTCCTTCACACCTCTGGCAGCCAGAAGCCGTGCTTCGTAAAGCACATCGTCCATGGCTCTGGAACGGTATTTTCCCCGCAGGGCGGGAATGATACAGTAGGCGCAGCGGTTGTCACAGCCCTCTGCGATTTTGATATACGCGTAAGGCTCCGGGGTAGTCAGAACGCGGTCGGTCTCCTGCTCCGGGGCATCGATGGAGCCAAAGCACACCACCTGACGGCCTTCCAGCAGCGCCTCGATGGCAGGGACGATTTCGGTGAAGCTTCCGGTGCCCAGGATACCATCCACTTCGGGCATCTCCTTCAGAATCTCCTCCTGATAGCGCTGGGACAGACAGCCTGTGACCAGAATCTTGCCCACATGACCTTCTGCCTTCAGGCCGGCAGTGGACAGAATGTAGTCGATTGCCTCTGCCTTCGCCGAATCGATAAATCCACAGGTGTTAATAACCACCACGTCACAGCCCACCACATCGGGGCAGATCGTGTGGCCTGCCTCCTGCACGCGGTACATCATCCGCTCACAGTCCACCTGGTTCTTGGCGCAGCCCAGAGATATAAATCCGATATTTGCCATATTTACTCCTCCAGGAAATCTTCCTGATCCAGCTGCAGCTGGGTCAGTGCTTTTCGGATGACCGCATAAGAATGTCCGCGGCGCATCAGCGCATCAATGGCGCGCTTCAGCTCCCGCTGTTCGTATGCCTCCCCCAGCCGTTCGCTGAGAAAAGTCATGATATTATCCATCTGATCGGGATAATCAGCCAGCACCGCATCCCAATACTGTCTGGGAACCTTCTTTTCATACAGTGCCTGTTTGGCTCGTGCCAGACCGTATCCGCGGCTGATGCACCGCTGCACCACCTGTTCGGCAATCCGGCTGTCATCCAGCAGATTCAGATCGGACATCCACTGCACCGCTTCTTTGGCCTGTTCGGGATTCTCCCCTTTATGTACCAGACGTTCCTCCAAGTCCCGCTTGGTGACGCCGGAAGCAGAAACGATCCGTACCGCGCGCATTTTTGCGGACATACGGCCTGCCGCTTCCCGCAGGGATGAAAGCTCCTCGTCGGTCAGTTCCCTGCCGGAATACAGCGCGAAATCTTCCACTGTCTGCCGGTATAATCGCATGACACTGCCGTCAGAAAGATACAGGGCGTAGCGTCCTGCCCGGTCAGGCGTTGTATTTAAGCGATCAATCCTCATCACTGAAATCGTCGGCGGTGACCGCTATGGCCTTCTCGGCAGCTCTGGCAGGCTGCCGGCCGGTGACACCGGTCTGCTTCATCAGGTTTTCGCGCACCTGCGCCTCCACCTGCTCGGCAATATCGGGATTCTTTATCAGATATTCCTTCACGGCATTGGCACCCTGACCGATGCGCTCCTCGCCCATGGAGAACCAGGAGCCGGATTTCTGAATGATGTCCATCTGTACAGCCATGTCAACCAGTTCTCCCCACTTGGAGATGCCCTGTCCGTACATGATATCAAAAATTGCTTCCTTGAAGGGAGGAGCCACTTTGTTCTTGACCACCTTGACACGGGTTTTATTGCCTATGACATTGCCGCCTTCCTTCAGCGATTCCACACGACGCACGTCCAGACGGACGGAAGCGTAGAACTTCAGTGCGTTGCCGCCGGTGGTGGTTTCGGGGTTGCCGTACATAACACCGATCTTCATACGAAGCTGGTTGATGAAAATAACCACGCAGTTGGTCTTGGCAATGGTACCGGCCAGCTTGCGCAGCGCCTGAGACATCAGTCGTGCCTGCAGACCCACGAAGGTATCGCCCATCTCGCCCTCGATTTCCTGCTTGGGAACCAGTGCCGCAACGGAGTCCACGACCACAGCATCCACGGCGCCGGAGCGCACCAGTGCATCGGTAATCTCCAGCGCCTGCTCGCCGGTGTCCGGCTGGGAAACCAGAAGGTTATCGATATCCACACCCAGTGCCGCTGCGTAAACAGGGTCCAGCGCGTGTTCCGCATCCACGAATGCAACCTCACCGCCCTGCTTCTGTGCTTCTGCCAGAATGTGCAGCGCAAGGGTTGTTTTGCCGGAGGATTCGGGTCCGTAGATTTCAATGATTCTGCCCTTGGGCACACCGCCGATGCCGAGGGCGGCATCCAGTGCCAGAGAGCCGGTGGGAATTGCTTCCACATTCATTTCGGGCTTGTCGCCCAGCCGCATGACGGTGCCCTTGCCGAAATTCTTGTCGATCTGACTCAGGGCAGTCTGCAGTGCCTTTTTCTTGTCGGATGCGGGCGTGGGAGCTTCGTAAGCAGTTTTCTTTGTAGCCATAATCATTCTTCCTTCCTGCCGTACTGCGCAAGCACAGCACGTTCTGTGTCATTATAATCTCTGGAACGCTCCAGAATGGTATACCCATTATCTTCCAGAATTCGGCAAATGGCATCGCCCTGCTCTTCGCCAAATTCCAGACACAAGAATCCGCCGGGCTTCAGTGCCGCGGTGTAGTTGACCGCAATGGAGCGGTAGAAATCCAAACCATCTCGTCCGCCGCGCAGAGCCAGATGGGGCTCAAAGAGCCTGACACTGTCTTCAAGTCCCTCCATCTCCCGGTCCGTGATATAGGGCGGATTGGACACAATCAAATCGAATTTGCCCAGAAATGCCGGTGCCGGAGCCATGGCGTCCACCTGCATACAGGACACGCGGCCCGTCATCTTATGCCGGGCAATATTCCTTTTCGCCACAGCCAGTGCATCCTTGGAAATATCTCCAAGGGTCACCCGGGCATCCTTGATCCGGCTGGCCACTGCCAATCCGATGCAGCCGGAGCCGGTGCAAAGATCCAGAATCCGGGGCGCGGAGGGCAGGAAAATCGCCTGATTGATGGCAAGCGTGGCAACAGCCACCGTATCATCCCTTGGAATCAGCACATTTTCATTGACATACAGCGGCAGTCCATAGAACTCCCACTCGCCCAGCACATAGGCAAGCGGCTCATTCTTCAGCAGACGCCTGACTGCGCTTTCCACCTTTTTGCAGGTCTCTTCGCTGGCATACAGCTCCCGGTTGCTCAGGATATACTCCTGCGACTGGCCGGAATACGCGGCAAGAAGATTGCGCGCCATCAGGCTGGCTGTACGGTCATCCTCCTGCTGCATCAGGGCACGGCGGGTTTCCAGATACAAATCGGCATATTTTTTTACCACCGGTCTGTACCCTCCTCTTCCGGCAGGACGGCCTGTACCGCGGCAATGCCCACCTCGATCATGGCGTCATCCGGCTCGTTGGTTGTAAAATTCTGCATCCACATGCCGGGGGCGGTCAAAATGCGGGTAAAAGCATTGTCATGCCTTCCTGCCCAGCGATTGATCTCATAGGTGATGGCAACCACCACAGGCAGCAGCAGAAGCTTGAAAACAATCATAATCAGCCGGTACAAAAAGCTGCCGCGGATATCAGACAATGCGGGGATCAGGTTCAGCAGTGCGCTGGAAGCCACGGAGAACACCAGAATGGAGATCACCATCACCACCAGCAGGAAACTGGTGCCGCATCTGGGATGCAGCCGGGTCTGGTTACGCACATTCTCCACGGTCAGAGGAAGGCCTGCCTCATAACAGCGGATGGTCTTATGCTCGGCACCATGGTAGGAAAACACCCGGCGCATCTCGGACATACGGGAAATCAGGAACATATAGACCATAAAAATGACGATACGCACCAGACCTTCCACCAGATTCAAGCCCAGTGTGGTGGTTATTACACCGTCAAAGAAACCACCGATGACCATGGGCAGCAGGAAAAACAACCCGACGGACATGGCAAGACCCGCAAATACCGCAAAACCGATGAGGTATCGCTGGAAGGTTTCATTGCCAAGCTTCTTTTCCAGCCACTGATCGAGCTTGGAAGGCTTGTCATCCCCGGTGTATTCTTCCGGGGCAAGGTCGGCTGAACGCATCAGCGCTTTCACACCGACTACCTGAGAATCAAAGAAATTGACGCAGCCCCGGATCAGAGGCCATGTGGCAAAGCTGCCCTTTTTCCGTATTTTTCTTGGTGTGACCTCCAGTGTCAGGCCGTCTTTGCCGCGCACCACGATGGCATCCTTTTCAGGGCCGCGCATCATGATGCCCTCGATCAGCGCCTGTCCGCCGATGGTGGTCTTAAACTTTTCGTTGCAGCAGGAAGTGTCTTTCTTCGCCATTGTTTGCCCTTTCTTACTGGGTCGCAGGAATGCGCACGGTCACCAACGTGCCGCCGCCCTGCGCGTTCTCCAGTGTCAGTGTACCGTCGTGCATCTGCACGATCTCATCGCAGACCGCAAGACCGATACCGGTACCCCGGGCGCTGGAGTTGCCCTTATAAAACTTTTTCTTTACCAGAGGAATCTCATCCTCCGGGATACCGGGGCCGAAGTCCCGGATGCGAACCACAACCTGTTCGTCCTCATAGGTGATGGCCGCTTCAATCCGCTTGCCTGCACCGCCATGCTTGGCAGCGTTATCCAAAATATTCAGAAACACCTGACGCAGCCGCTTGGGATCGCAGGAGATTTCCGGAATATCACTTTCGGTTTCGATATACTGCAGGTCAATACCATCCTGCGCAAGCCGGGAGCCATACATGAACACCGTCTCCTCAAACTCGGACAGAATGTCGGCCTGTTCCACATTCAGTGTCATGCGCCCATCCTGCATTCTTGTAAAGTCCAGGAGGTCGACGACCATTTCCGTCAGACGTTTTGCCTCGCCGGAGATGATCTTGATGCCCTGCCGGGTATCCGCATCCATGCTCTGGTCGGCAAGAAGGGTCTCCGTCCAGCCATTGATGGCGGTCAGAGGGGTACGCAGCTCATGGGAAAGCTGAGAAATAAACTCTGCCTGCATTCTTTCATTCTGGCTGATTTTCCCGGAAAGCTCGTTGATGGTCTCTGCCAGCTGTCCGATCTCGTCGGCATACCGTGTCTGGATCTGGACGCCATAGGTGCCGTTCGCAATGCGCCTTGCCGTATCCGTGATCTCCCTTACCTGCCGCATGATCGTACGGATAAAGAAATCACTGCTGACTGCCACAACCGCAAGCACCACGGCCAGCACGGCAAAGCAAATCAGCCCCACAAAGATGATCCGCCGATCCACCTGTCTGGTGGGCGTCACATAGCGCAGCGCGCCGACCACCTCATCTTCAAATACCAGAGGTGCCGATACTGCCATAATCCGGGCGCCGGTAATGGGATCCTCGCCCAGATACACTTCCAGGGTACGGTTATTCATCGCCCTGGGAATCTCCGGGGTTTCCGGCGGGAGATTGACCCAGTTTGATGCGGACGATGCCGCAATATAGCCCTGAATATCGATAATCTGCAGCTGCACTTTTTCCGCCGCGCCGTCAAAGCCCTGTGTATAGCTCATGCAGGAATCATAGAATTCGCTGTTGCTTTCATTGATGTAGTCCGCAAACAGGCTGGCTGTTGTTTTTGCGCGAAAACGCAAATCGGACTCCAGATCCGCATAGTAATACATCGCGAAAGCAGCAGTAATCACCAGTGCACAGACAACACCCAGCGCAAAAATGATGCTGAGTGTATTTGCTAGCCAGCGTTTACGCAGGCCGCCGATTCTCTTCATGCATTGCTACCTCTCTTATGCGCCCCACTTATAGCCGTAGCCCCAGACCGTGGTGATGTAAGTGGGATTAGCCGTGTCATCTTCGATTTTAATCCGAAGGCGGCGGATATTCACGTCAACGATCTTCAGCTCGCCCTCATAATCCCTGCCCCACACCGCCGCGAGAATGTCTTCACGGCTGAGAGCGCGCCCCGGATTCTGCATAAACAGCTTCATGATGGCATACTCCACCTGCGTCAGGCGAACCCGGTTGCCGGACTTCTCCAGGGTGTGGTTGCGGATGTTCATCACAAAGGGACCCTGGGACAGCAGTTCCGAGCTGGCGGAGTTGTCGCCGCCAATGCGCCGGTACAGCGCGTCAATACGGGCTGTCAGCTCCGCGGGAGAAAAGGGCTTGGTGACATAGTCATCGGCGCCGGTCATAAGGCCGGTCACCTTGTCCATCTCCTGGGTTCGGGCGGTGAGCATGATGATGCCCATCTGCTTGTTGTTGGCGCGGATGCGGCGGCAGACTTCAAACCCGTCGATCTCAGGAACCATAATATCCAGAATCGCCACACCAATGTCGGGATTCTCCGCAATGCGCTCCAGCGCTTCCGTACCGGTGGCGGCTTCGATGGCATCATAGCCCGCGCGCTTCAGGTTGATTACCACGAAGGAACGGATATTCACTTCATCTTCCATAATCAGTACTTTTTTCATACCAATACCTCTTTTTATTTTACCGCGCCCAAGGGCAGCAATAGTGTCCTCCAAATCTCATTATAACAGATAATCTTCCCAATAGGAAGCTATTTCAGCACCACATTGGCCTGCCCCAGGACATTTCTCAGCTCCCGAAGCATGGAATCGGCCAGGATGCACCGGGTTCCGCGGCGCACTCTGGTATCGGCAAAGTAGAGCACCACACCGCATTCGCCGGGGAACATATTCAGGATTGCTTTGATCTTGGGCAGCACAGGGTCGGCTTCGCTGCTGATTTTCAGATACAGCGTTCCTGTGTAATGCTGCGGTGCCGTTGGTGCGGGCGGTTCCGCCACGGGGTTATTTGCAAAATCCGAAATGGGTCTTGCCCGGTTTATGACAATCTGTGGTTCCTTTTCATCCCGGATGGAGAGCCTTCCCGTGATCACCACAGGGCTGTTCTCTTTCAGATAACCGCCGTACTGGTTCAGCACATTGGAAAAAGCAAGCATCTCAATGGCCGCGGTATCATCCTCCACCGTCACATAGGACATCATGGAATTGTTTCGTGTGGTTTTCATCTTCACACTCTGGACAATACCCGCCACGGAGACAATCTGATCATCCTGATACGAGCTTTCCTCCCCCATGAGCTCCCCGATGGAAACTACCCGGGTGTTTTTCAGATAGGGACGGTACTCATCCATGGGGTGCCCGGAAATATAGATGCCGGTGGTCTCCTTTTCCATGGCCATCAGCTCCGCCCGGGTCAGCTCCGGCAATTTGGGAATCGGAATTGCCGCTGCCGCGTCGCTCTCATCCAGCATGGCAAAAAGTCCCAGCTGACCTTCCAGATTTTTCCTTCTGGCCGATGCCACGCTGTCCATCATGGTATCATAGCAGGCCAGCAATTCGCTGCGATGGTGACCGAAGCAATCCATAGCACCGCACTTGATGAAGTTTTCCACAGCGCGCTTGTTCAGTTCTCCCTCCCCCATCCGCTGCAGGAAATCCTCCAGGGACTTGAAGGGTCCACCCTCACTGCGTTTTCCGGTCATAGCGCGAATCAGGCCGCGACCCACGTTCTTGACTGCCCCAAGACCGAATCGGATGCCGCCGTCTTCGACGGTGAAATGATCCTCCGAATGATTGATATCCGGCGGCAGAACCGGGATATTCATTTCCTTGCATTCGGCAATGTAGCCGGAAATCTTGGTGGCGGAATCCAGCACGGAGGTCATCAGTGCCGCCATATACTGCCTGGGATAGTGGCACTTCAGATACGCTGTCTGGTAAGCGACCACCGCATAGCAAACCGCGTGTGCCTTGTTGAAGGCATAGTTTGCAAAAGCCACGATCTCATCGTAGAGGGACTGCGCCACGGACTCCCGGATGCCGTTCTTCACACAGCCCGGGATCTTCTTTTCGGGATCACCGTAGACAAAAACCTTCCGTTCTGCCTCGATGACTTTCATTTTTTTCTTGGAGATGGCCCGGCGGATGTTATCGGCCTGTCCCATGGTATAGCCGCCCAGCTGCCGGAAGATCTCAATAACCTGTTCCTGATACACAATACAGCCGTAGGTGACTTTCAGAATCGGCTCCAGCTGGGGACATTTGTAGGTGATTTTTTTGTGGTTGAGCTTGTTTTCAATAAAAGTGGGGATGGAGTCCATGGGACCGGGACGATAGAGCGCCACGATTGCGGTGATGTCCTCGATGCTGTCGGCCTTCATGCCCACACAAACCCCGGTCATACCCTGAGATTCCAACTGGAAAACACCCTGGGTCTTGCCTTCGGCCAGCATTTGGAAGGTTTCGGGGTCATCGTCACGAACCCGATCCATGGAAAAGGAGGGGTCGAATTTCTGAATCTGCAGCTCCGCGTCACGGATGACCGTCAGATTTCGAAGACCCAGAAAGTCCATCTTCAGAAGACCCAGCTCCTCGATGGTGGTCATGGTGTACTGGGTGACGATGGTATCATCGTTTCTGGACAGGGGTACATAGGTACAGACAGGGTCTGCGGTGATGACCACACCTGCTGCGTGGGTGGAGGTGTTTCTGGGCATACCCTCCAGCGCCCGGGCGGTATCGATGAGCTTTTTGACCCGCGCATCGCCGTCGTACATCTCTTTCAGCTTGGGGCTGACCTTCAGCGCCTCATCCAACGTGATGTGCGGGGTGGTGGGCACCAGTTTTGCCACAATATCGGTTTCCGCATAAGAAAAGTTCAGTGCTCTTCCCACATCGCGGATGGCACCCCGTGCCGCCATGGTGCCGAAGGTCGCGATCTGCGCCACATGATCCTTGCCGTACTTTTCCACAACATAGTCGATCACCTCGCCGCGGCGCTCCTGGCAGAAGTCCGTATCGAAGTCGGGCATGGAGACACGCTCGGGATTCAGAAAGCGTTCAAAAATCAGGCCATATTTCATGGGGTCCACTTCCGTGATGTGCATACAGTAGGCAGCAATGGAAGCGGCACCGGAGCCACGGCCGGGGCCAACGGGAATACCCTGCTCCTTTGCATAGCGGATAAAATCCCAGACAATCAGGTAGTAATTGACATAGCCCATACGGCTGATAACGCCGATTTCATATTCAAGCCGTTCCAAATACTCCTTTGGCGGGTTTTCATACCGCTCCTTGAAGCCCTCATAGCAGAGCTTACGGAAGTACTGTTCGTTGGTATAGCCCGCGGGAACCGGGAAGGACGGCAGGTGGTATTCATTGAATACAAATTCCAGATTGCACATCTGTGCAATCCTGACCGTGTTGGAAAACGCTTCCTCACAGTTGGGGAAAAGTGTCCGCAGTTCTTCCTCGCTCTTGAGGTAGAATTCCTCGGTCTGGAATCTCATGCGGTTTTCTTCATCCACGGTCTTGCCCGTCTGGATGCACAGCAGCACATCCTGCATCTGGGCATCCTCGCGGCGCAGATAGTGGGCATCGTTGGTAACGATTAAGGGAAGTCCTGTTTCCCGGGCGATTCGCATGACCCCCTGATTGACCGGGCGCTGCTCTTCGATACCGTGATCCTGAAGCTCCAGATAGAAATGGTCGGGGCCAAACAGTGCAGCCATGCGCAGGGCATGCGCCCTGGCCTGTTCATAATCCTCTTCCATCAGGTACTGGGGAATCGCACCGGCAAGGCAGGCAGAGGTGGCAATCAGGCCCTCATGGTACTGCTCCAGCAGCTCCATATCCACCCGGGGCTTTCCGTAGAAGCCACGGGTAAATGCCTCGGAAACCAGCATGCACAGATTCTCGTAGCCCTTACGGTTTTCGCACAGCAGCACCAGATGGTATGGATCGTTGTCAATGCCGTGGACGCGGTCTTCCATCTTCCGGCGGGTCAGATATACCTCGCAGCCGATGATCGGCTTGATTCCCGCAGCCTTGGCAGCCTTATAGAAGTCAATGCAGCCATACATGACACCATGATCCGTGATCGCGATGGCAGTCTGACCCAGCTCCCTGACCCGATCCATGATACCGCTGATGCGGCAGGCTCCGTCAAGAAGCGAGTACTCCGTATGAACATGCAAATGTACAAAACTCATGGATTTGCCTCCTTGGCCATCTCCACCAGCTTCTTCAGCCGATGGCTCATGGCCGGCTTGGTGATGGGCGGTTCCATCATTCCCGCCAGTTCAGACAGGGCGGATTCCGGGTTTTCTTCCCGTGCCCGTGCCGCCTGCTGCAGCTTGGGCGGCAAGGTATCGAGAAGTCCGTTTTCTCTCAATGTACGGATCGCCGACAGCTGCTCCTGCGCCGCCTCCACCACTTTGGAGGTGTTGGCATCGTCGCAGTTGCAGCGCCTGTTGACCTTGTTGTTCAGTTCCTTTTCCAGCCTGGCTTCCATGATGCCC
This sequence comes from Bacillota bacterium, assembly GCA_029098045.1. Taxonomy (GTDB): domain Bacteria; phylum Bacillota; class Clostridia; order Oscillospirales; family Oscillospiraceae; genus Faecousia. The sequence goes on along the minus strand of JAQXNO010000028.1, from coordinate 3,473 downwards.
ATGGCAGCCACCGGTGCCCCCAGAAAGGTCAGAAAATCCGTAATCAGATCACTTTGCTTCAGGTACATCACCTGTCCGCCGCCGCGCTCCGCCGTTTTGGGGTAAACGCCCATACACTCATGCATCAGCACAAAGGTCTCCCGGGCAACGCTTTTGTGGGTGGTTACAATTTCCATATGGTAGCCCTTTTCCGGGTCCGTCACACTGCCGCCGGCTAGAAAGGCACCACGCAGGAACGCTGCCTTGCAGCAATCATCCTCCACAAGGGGCAGATTCACGTGAAGCGCCAGGGTATCTGCCAGATCAAAGCCGAAGGCATCCATAATCTGCCCGATTTTTTCCTCGTCAATGATCTGGAAAATCAGCTTGCCGGGAGCCTCCATGCTGGGAAACACATCAAAATTCAGATTGAATGTTCTCTTAAACAGTTTTGGCAGCAGCATCGCAAAATCACGGCTCTCCGTAATGATCCTGATGCCGGAGGAAGAAAAGCTGTTGCAGTACAGCAGGATTCCAAAGCACTGCGCCAGCGCGCAGCAGTCCCGGTTCGGGAATACTCTGCAGACCTCTGCCTTCGCGGCGGCAGAAAATGAAACGGCCATAAAGGCACTCCCTTCGTTACCAGATTCTCACTTCCGGTTCCAGTCTGATGCCGGAATGCTCGAAAACCCGGTCGGATACCTGCTTGAGCAGGGATTTGACATCCTCTGCCGTTGCGCCTCCCAGATTCACGGCAAAGCCCGCATGCTTGGTGGAAATCGCGGCACCACCCACGGCAAAGCCCTTCAGTCCCGCCTCATCAATCAACGCCGCCGCGTAACCGCCCACCGGCCGCTTAAAGGCAGAACCGGCAGATGGCATATCCAGCGGCTGGGATGCGGAACGCTTGCCTTGCAGCTGCTTCATACGAGCCCTGATCTCATCAGGATTCTTCGCGTGCAAGCGGAACACCGCGCTGACAACGATGCCGCCGGTTTCCTCCAGCAGGCTGTGACGGTAGGAAAAGTCCATCTCCTCCCCTGTCAGCCTGTTCAGATTTCCATGCATATCCATGATTTCCACGCCTTCGCAGATATCGCTGATCTCACCGCCATAGGCACCGGCATTCATGTATACACCGCCGCCGACGGTTCCCGGAATGCCATGGGCAAACTCCATGCCGGACAGGCCCTGATTCGCCGCAAAAACAGCCGCCCGGGTCATGGTCACACCGGCCATCACGCGGATGCGGCAGTCACCAAGAACCTCCATGCCGTCCATGGCATCCTTCAGGCAGATGCACAGTCCCTTCATGCCGGCATCCGGTGCCAGCACATTGGTGCCCGCGCCCAAAACCACAGGAGCAGTCTGCAATCCGGCAGCCGTGCGAAGCAGTGCGGAAAGCTCCGCCGTATTCTTCGGAAATGCCATCACCTCCACCGGCCCACCGATGCGAAATGATGTATGCTTCGACATGGGCTCATGGAAACGAAGGTCAAGATCAGGCAGCAGTGCGAAAATCTTCTGTTGGAAATCGGTCAACTCAGTCATAAACGCCTCCGGGTACATACTATCATACAGTATATCATATCTCGAACAGATAATCAATTATGACATTTGTGAAAATTATATTACAAAAGCGCGGCAGAAGCCTCTGCCGCGCTTTCAATTTGAGCACTTTTTTCAAAAACCTGTTACGAACCTGCTACAAACCTGTGGCAATACCGTATCATGAGGCAGGTGCTTCCGCCGGTTTTCGCAGTGCGATGCGCCTGATGTACAGGATTACTGTTCGACGATCTCCAAAATCTCCATGGGACAGGCCTTGGCGCAGATGCCGCAGGCAATGCACTTGGAGGCGGGATTCTCGGGCTTCAAAACCATGACCTTCATGGGGCAGGCTTCCACGCACTTGCCGCAGGAGACGCACTTCTTCTTGTTGATCATGTAAACACCGGTTTTGGGGTTCTGGGTGATGGCCTCATGCTCGCAGGTACGCATACACTTGCCGCACTGGATGCACACATTGGGCTTTGCGCCGCTTCCCTTTGCCACAATGCGGATGCAGGACAGATCCTCGTCGAATTCCTTATAGAAGGCTTCGGAGCAGGCCCGGACACATTGCAGACAAGCCATGCAGGTTTCATTCTTCTTAACGGTGAGCTTCTTCATTTGAAAGTTCTCCTTTATATTTTTATCAACATCATTATATCGATATGCTTCAGAAAATTCAATACCATTTTTTGCATATATCCCGCCAATTTGAATTGAAAAAACTTCCCGCCGCGTTCCCGTTGGCGCATTTTACCTGATTAAAACCTGTCCACTTGGAAATAATATGGCTGAATCCAGATATTCAGGAGGTAACAAATGAAAAAGTATGGCATTATAATTACTGTATTGGTCCTTACCGCTGCACTTTTGGCAGGCTGCCGCGGGCCAAATACAGCTCCTACGGATCTTCCTCCCACGCAGGGACCCACCACAATGCCCACAACGGAGGCAACCACCATGCCGACTGTTGCGCCCACAACCCAGCCGCCCATGGACAGCACCGCAACCGATGAAACCGGCAATACAGGCAACGGCGGCTCTGAAAATGGGGGCACGGACAATGGTGCCACCGACGCAACCGGCAATGCAAACTCCCGCAGCCGTACACCCGCTGCACATTAAAATCAGGGCCGATTGACCCTGATCAGCTTGTCAAAAAACGAGTTTTTGACAAGCTGCCTACGATTTTCAAACTTTTCAAAAAGTTTGAAAATCGCTTTGATTGAACGCGAAAGAAAACCCTGACGGTTTTCTTTCACGCTTTGCTTTCCCTCCGAAACTTTCGGCTGGGAGGGGCGGCGTGTCGCCGCCCGGCGCGGCAGCGCCCTTCTACGCACCGGCGCGGCAGCGCCCTTGGCTCCCCCTCTGGGGGAGCTGTCAGCGAAGCTGACTGAGAGGGTCTTGGCTCCCCCTCTGGGGGAGCTGTCACCGCAGGTGACTGAGAGGGCATCGGCGGCTGGTTACCCTCTCAGGCGGCTGATCGCCGCCAGCTCTCCCAAAGGGAGAGCCAAGTTTGTCAGCTTCGCTGACAGCTCTCCCAGAGGGAGAGCCAAGGGTCTGTACGCAGTCCGGGGTCGAGCGGCGAAGGGCAGCCATTTGTCGGATGCAGTGCGTAACGCATTGCCCGCGGGGGCATCCCCGCCCGGCGCGGCAGCGCCCTTGGCTCCCCCATTGCGTAGTGAATAGTGAAGAGTGAATAGTGAATAGGTAAAGCGTAGGGGGCGGCGTGTCGCCGCTGACAATGCGAGCCTGACAGATTGTGCTTGTCGTTACACCAATGGGCTCACCCGGTTCGTAACTGCCTTCGACATCCACCGTAGGGGCGGGGTTTCTGTCAAGAGAAACATGGGTAACACATAGGGAAGAGACATGGGTTACAGCCTACGGATGTGGCGTTCGATGAGTTTTCCCTCCACGGCATCGACAGTGGCGATGGAATA
>JAQXNO010000027.1 GCA_029098045.1 Bacillota bacterium | reverse complement strand
GACAAGAAGACAAATAGAAGACAGCCCGAGGACCGCGGCACGAATTTCGTGCCGCGGTCCTCGGACGGTCGATAAACCCTCCGATCCGACAGCTTCGGAGGGAAAGATAGAGTGAAAGAAAACCGTCAGGGTTGTCTTTCACGTTCAATCAAAGCGTTTTCCAAACTTTTTTCAAAGTTTGGAAAACGTAGGCAGCTTGTCAAAAATACTTTTTTGACAAGCTGAGGACCGCGGCACGAATTTCGTGCCGCGGCTTTTGACAATTCAGAAGGTGAATATTTGTTATAATTTTTGTTTCCATATTCTGGTAAATATAGTTGACATACCGGGGCTTCAATGTTACAATACGGCCGTACCGATAAACAAGTATCGATATGAGCGCCGGGTGTTGCTTATGTTTAAAGTACGGCGCTGAAGAATTTTGCTTTTCAGGGGTCGCGTAATACTCTGAAAGCGTTCCTTAAAGGAGGAAAAAACAAAATGGCAATCAATTTCGTTGATGGCAAGTACGTAAATCCCGAAACCGGCGTTGTCACGTTGGATCCCACCGTGTACAAGGACTGGCAGATCGCTGAGGAAGCAGAGAAGACCCTGCCCTCCGTGGATTTCTTCCGCCAGAAGCTGGGTCTGCTGGAGGATGAGATCATCCCCTATGGCAAGACCCCCAAGATCGACTTCATCAAGGTTATGAACCGTCTGAAGGATAAGCCCGACGGCAAGTTCATCGAAGTCACCGCCATCACCCCCACCCCCTTCGGCGAGGGTAAGTCCACCGTTTCTCTGGGCCTGATCGAAGGCCTGGGCAAGATCGGCAAGAACGTCGGCGGCGCACTGCGTCAGCCCTCCGGCGGCCCCACCATGAACGTCAAGGGTACCGCGGCAGGCGGCGGCAACGCCCTGCTGATGCCCATGACCGAGTTCTCCCTGGGTCTGACCGGTGACATCAACGACATTATGAACGCGCACAATCTGGCTATGGTGGCTCTGACCGCCCGTATGCAGCATGAGCGCAATAACAACGACGAGTGGCTGGCAAAGCGCGGCCTGAAGCGTCTGGACATCGACCCCAAGCGTGTGGAAATGGGCTGGGTCATCGACTTCTGCGCACAGTCCCTGCGTAACATCATCATCGGCATCGGCGGCCGTCTGGATGGCTTCATGATGGAGTCCAAGTTCGGCATCGCGGTTGGCTCCGAGCTGATGGCAATCCTGGCTGTTGCCCGCGACATGAAGGATCTGCGCGAGCGCATTGGCAACATCGTCGTGGCTTACTCCAGGTCCGGCGAGCCTGTCACCTGTGAGGATCTGGATGTTGCCGGTGCAATGTGCGCCTGGATGCGCAACACCATCAACCCCACCATGTGCTACTCCGTGGAGCATCAGCCCGTTCTGATCCACGCCGGCCCCTTCGCCAACATCGCAATCGGCCAGTCTTCCGTTATCGCTGACCGTCTGGCTCTGAAGCTGTTCGACTACCATGTTACCGAATCCGGCTTTGCTGCTGACATCGGCTTCGAGAAGTTCTGGAACGTCAAGACCCGTCTGTCCGGCCTGACCCCCAACGTCTCCGTTCTGGTTGCTACCGTCCGCGCGCTGAAGATGCACGGCGGCGGCCCCAAGGTCACCCCCGGCGCACCCCTGCCCAAGGAATACACCGAGGAGAATCTGGAACTGCTGGAGAAGGGCACCTGCAACCTGTTCCACCATGTGAACACCATCAAGAAGTCCGGCATCAACCCCGTTGTCTGCATCAACCGCTTCTACACCGATACCGATGCTGAAATCGCCCTGCTGAAGAAGCTGTGTGCTGAGCGCGGTGTCCGCTGCGCCGAGTCCAACCACTGGCGTTACGGCGGCGAAGGCGCCGTGGAGCTGGCTCAGGCTGTCGTGGAGGCCTGCGAGGAGCCTGTCAATGTCAAGTTCCTGTACGAGCTGGATATGCCCCTGCGTCAGCGCGTGGAGCTGATCGCCAAGGAAGTCTACGGTGCCGACGGCGTTGACTGGGCACCTCTGGCTGTGGAGAAGGCAAAGCGCTTCGAGACCGATCCCAAGTATGCCGACTACTGCACCATGATGGTCAAGACCCACCTGTCCCTCAGCGATGATCCCACCAAGAAGGGTGTTCCCACCGGCTGGCGTCTGTCCATCCGCGACATTCTGGAGTACGGTGGTGCCAAGTTCCTGTGCCCCATGGCCGGCACCATCTCCATGATGCCCGGTACCGCGGCTGACCCCGCATACCGTCGTATCGACGTTGATACCGAGACCGGCAAGGTCAGCGGCCTGTTCTAATCCAACACCTGAAAGCACAGGCGGCTCGCCGCCTGTGCTTTTTTAAAACGGACTGATTTGAAAATGACTGAATAAGGAGAAATTTCTTATGGATATGACTCTGGCATCCTGCCGTGAATTTGTCACGGTTCTGGCATCTGACGCCCCCGCCCCCGGCGGCGGCGGTGCCGCTGCGCTGGTCGGTGCCATCGGCACGGCTCTGGGCAACATGGTCGGCAGCCTCACGGTGGGCAAGAAGAAGTACGCCGATGTGCAGGAGGAGATTCTGGCACTGAAGGCAAAGTGCGATGCCCTGCAGACCGAGCTGCTGAATCAGGTGGAAATGGATGAAATCAATTTCCTGCCTCTTGCCAAGGCCTACGGAATCCCCAAGGATGACCCCGACCGGGATCGGATCATGGCTGAGGCGACCCTCATTGCCTGCTCCAC
>JAQXNO010000026.1 GCA_029098045.1 Bacillota bacterium | reverse complement strand
GTTTCGGAGGGAAAGAAAGTGTGAAAGAAAACCGTCAGGGTTGTCTTTCGCGTCCAATCAAAGCGATTTTCAAACTTTTTGAAAAGTTTGAAAATCGTAGGCAGCTTGTCAAAAATACTTTTTTGACAAGCTGAAGCACCGCTTTTGCGGTGCTTTCGGCTGTTTTGAAATCAGTCCTCAAAGGTGAGAATGTCCTTGTACTTCTCCTTGAACATACCGTACACGGTATTCAGCAGCGCTTCGTCCTCAACGGCGATGTAGTTTTCATTCTCCTCGTCCACCGGCTCCACTTCCAGAATGACGATCTCGGTCTCCACGCAGTCCACGGGCATCAGCACCAGATACTCCTTGCCGCCGTATTCCATACAGTCCAGATACTCAAAATCCGTGTCGTTGCCCTTCTCGTCGGTCAGGGTCAGAATGCTGCTTTCTTCCTCCTCGGCTGGGATCAGGTTCTCGTTTTCCATCATAACACTCCTCGTCATTGATTGATCTGTTTAAGGCTTTTTTATCGCCTTGCAAATCACGGGCACCACCAGCAGCGCCACGGCGCCGCCGATAAGGGCTGTGATCAGCTGGGGCCATGCGAACATGGTGCTGAAGGTGGTAATCTGCTGGGGCTTCAGGGGCAGGATGCTGCAAAGCAGCTTCACAACCACAAGATACAGGGCGGCGGATTTGGCAACGGCGGCGCAGACCACGGAAGCAATACGGAAAGCAGGCGTCTTCCTGCCGTAGAGCAGGGACAGCAGCAGCACGAAGAGCGCGTTGCCCAGGGCAATGGCCGGTACGATGGGCAGCAGCTGGGGGCCGATGCCAAACAAAAATGCCACAAAGGGAGAGATCAGCGCCACCGTCAGCCCGGCGCTCAGGTTTATCGCCAGCGCCGTCACGGCCAGCACCGCATTGACGCAGGAACCGGTGACAAGCTGCCCCGCACTCTTTGTAACGGCCTGCAAAATCACCAGCAGCGCCAGCATCATGGCGGTTTCCGTCATCCAGCGAACTTTGTTATTCATGGTTTTTCCTCTTCTCATTTGATTGCTATTAGGGATTATACCCCAGGGCTGCGGAAAAAGCAAGGTTTTCTTCCCCCCCGACTGCCGCAGCGTCCCGACCGGGCGGCTTCCCGGCGTGTCCCAATGTCCATTTGTATCTCTTTTGGGGTCTATTTAAAAAATTTTTTGTTAATTGTGATGAAAATTCTTTGGAAAATCATGGAATTGTACTTGCTTTTTGTACGTTTTTCCTTTATAATGAATCCAGCTTTAGTTTGGGGGGCGTCTGCAGGTGGGTGAGCTGATCGCGGTTCTGTCCGGCAAGGGCGGAACAGGAAAAACCTCGGTCACGGCAGCGGTTGCCTCCGCTCTGGCCTGTGCCGGCAGGCAGGTGCTTTGCATCGACTGTGATGTGGGACTTCGGAATCTGGATATTTCTCTGGGTCTGTCCGACTGCTGCCCGCTGTCCTTTCTGGATGTCTGCCAGGGCGGTTACACCCTCTGCCAGGCCACGGCGCATCCGGAGTTTCCCGGCCTTTTCTTTCTCACCGCACCCATGAACTGTCCCGCGGAGCAGATTCCCATGGAGTCCTTCGGCGCCTTTCTCACCGCCGCCCGCCAGCAGTTTGATTTCGTTCTGCTGGACGCCCCCGCCGGGGTGGACGCGGGCTTCCGGCTGGCGGCTGCCTTTTCCGACCGCTGCATTCTGGTCACAGGCTCCGGGCCTGCCTCCGTCCGGGATGCCGCCCGCACCGCGCAGGTGCTGGAGCTGATGGGCAAGACCAATGTGCGGCTGGTGGTCAACCGGGTGGTTCCCAAACTGCTCCGGGTCATGGACACCACCATCGACGATGTGATGGATACCGCGGGTCTGCCGCTGCTGGGCATCGTGCCGGAGGATAAAAATGTCACCCTGGCAGCCGCTTTCCATATGCCGCTGCTGCGCTACAAGCCCCGCTGCGCCGCCGCCAAGGCCTGCAGGCGCATTGCAAACAGAATCCAGGGACTGCCGGAGTCCATATCGTTCCGGTAAGATTCGGATAGAATATTGAAGGAGTGAGCGTTGTGAATATTGCATTTCTGGCACACGACAAGAAAAAGGAACTGATGGTTCAGTTCTGCACTGCCTATAAAAGCGTGCTCATCAAGCACAATCTCTTTGCCACAGCCACCACCGGCCGTCTGATCGCGGACAATACGGGTCTGCCCATCACGCTGCTGCTTTCCCATAAGCAGGGCGGCCATCAGCAGATCAACGCCCGCATTGCCTACAACGAAATCGATCTGGTGTTGCTGTTCACCGATCCCAACACCACCGATCCCTGGGACGATGCCCAGATGATCGAGACCATCCGGGTCTGCGACAAGCACAATGTGCCCATCGCCACCAACCTTGCCTCCGCCGAAATGTCCATCATGGGTCTGCAGCGGGGTGATCTGGACTGGCGTGAAATGCTGCGCAGCAAGCCCAGATATTGATGTTTGCCCAACAGCCGCCCAGCCATCCGGCGGGCGGCTCTATTCTTGGGAACCTCTGAATCAATCGCCTGCGGCTGAGCATCGGATCTTTTGCTGTCAGCTCTTGCCGATTTCATCAGAGTTTCCCTTGCCCACGAAAGGAACCTCACTATGGAAATTATCAAGCCAAGAACCCTCTCCGGCTTTATGGAACTGCTGCCCGGCAAGCAGATTCAGTTTGAGCGCATGGTTGCCATCCTGCGCGACACCTATGCCTCCTACGGCTTTGCCCCTCTGGATACCCCCGCCATCGAGGATGCCCAGATTCTGCTGGCCAAGGGCGGCGGCGAAACCGAAAAGCAGATCTACCGCTTCCAGAAGGGCGACTCAGATCTGGCGCTGCGCTTTGATCTGACCGTGCCCCTGGCAAAATACGTTGCCCTGCACTGCAATGAGCTGGCCTTCCCCTTCCGCCGCTTCCAGATCAGCAAGGTCTACCGGGGTGAGCGAGCCCAGCGGGGCCGCTTCCGGGAATTCTATCAGGCGGACATCGACATCATCGGCGACGGCAAGCTGGACATTCTCAACGAGGCGGAGATTCCCGCCATCATCTACAATGTATTCAAAGGCTTCGGCCTGAGCCGGTTCCAGATTCGGGTCAACAACCGCAAGATCCTCAACGGCTTCTACGCCATGCTGGAGCTGGCAAGCAAAAGCGGCGACATCATGCGCACCGTGGACAAGCTGGACAAAATCGGCCCGGACAAGGTGCGGGTGATTCTGACGGACGACTGCGGTCTGACACAGGCGCAGGCGGAGGAAATACTGAAGTTTATCACCATCACCGGCAGCAACGCGGAGGTGATTGCCGCGCTGGAGGGCTACACCGGGCGCAATGAGACCTTCGATCTGGGACTTTCGGAGCTGAAGGCCGTGACCGCCAATCTTTCCGCCTTCGGCGTCCCCGAGGAGAATTTTGCCGTGGATCTGACCATCGCCAGAGGTCTTGACTACTACACCGGCACCGTCTATGAAACCACCCTGCTGGATCATCCCGAGATCGGCTCCGTCTGCTCCGGCGGCCGCTACGACAATCTGGCCGGCTACTATATTGAAAAGCAGCTGCCCGGTGTGGGCATCTCCATCGGCCTGACCAGACTCTTCTATGTGCTGGACGAGCAGGGGCTGCTGAATTCCGCCCTGCCCTGCGCGCCGGCGGACGCGCTGGTGCTGCCCATGACCGCCGATCCCGGCCCTGCCATCGCCCTGGCACAGCAGCTGCGCGGCGCGGGACTGCGGGTGCAGCTGTACGGCGAGCAGAAGAAATTCAAGCAGAAAATGGCCTATGCCAACAAGCTGGGGGTTCCCTTCGCGGTGCTGCTGGGCGAGGACGAGATCGCCGAGGGGATGTGCAGCGTCAAGAACATGGTAAGCGGCCAGCAGCTGAAGCTGACACCGGCCGATGCCGCCGCCCACATCCGGGCTGCGCTGGCGGCAAATGACGGCCCCATCATTTCGGAGCGCTGATATGGAAGAAAAATTCATTGCCGCATGGGAGGCAAATCGCGCCGCCGCGGCCGGCCGGGGCATTCGGATGCGCCCGCTGGATCTGAAGGGGGCAAAGCGCATCCTCTCCGGCACCCGGCTCAGCGACGGCTTTCGGGAGCTGGCAGACTGCGGACAGCTGAAGCTGAGTCTGGAAGCGCTGGCTGTGGACAGGCGGTTTACGGGACTTTTTACCGACGACGAAGCCAACGAGGCGCTCTCCCGCCTGCTGGAAGCCGGTTACCGGTTTTGATCGAAGGCTTAAAAGCGTGGAAAGGATATACAAGGGGCGCTGCCGGTGTGGCAGCGCCCTGCTTTTTTTATGTTATGCACTGGCGCGGCAGCGCCCTTGGCTCCCCCTCTGGGGGAGCTGTCAGCGAAGCTGACTGAGAGGGGCGGAGTGTCGCGGAGGGCTCAGCAGTAGAAATCTCTGATCTTCTTGGCGCGGCTGGGGTGGCGCAGCTTGCGGATGGCCTTGTTTTCGATCTGGCGGATGCGTTCCCGGGTGACGCCGAAGATCTGACCCACCTCTTCCAGCGTGTGGGTACGGCCGTCGTACATACCGAAGCGCATCTTCAGCACATCCGCCTCCCGCTCGGTCAGGGTGTCCAGGATCTCCCGCAGGGCTTCCGCCAGCAGCGCGTTGGAGGTGGCATCGGCAGGACCCGGGGTGCGCTCGTCCTCCACGAAGGAGCCGATGGAGGGATCCTCTTCATCGCCCACGGGGGTATCCAGAGAGAGGGTGTCGGCGGCGGTGCGGTTTGCCTCGATGATCTTCTCGACGGGCAGATTCAGCTCCTTGGCAATCTCCTCCACGGTGGGCTCCCGGCCCAGCTCCTGCACCAGCTTCCGGTTGCAGCGGGTGGCCTTGTTGATGACCTCCACCATATGCACCGGCACACGAATGGTTCGCGCCTGATCGGCAATGGCGCGGGTGATGGCCTGCCGGATCCACCAGGTGGCATATGTAGAGAACTTGTTTCCCTTTGTCCAGTCAAACTTGTCCACGGCGCGGATAAGACCCGTATTGCCCTCCTGAATCAGATCCAGAATGTGCAGGCCCCGGCCGGAATACTTCTTGGCGATGGAAACAACCAGACGCAGGTTTGCCTCCGTCAGCTTGTTCTTGGCGCTCTGGTCGCCCTCGGCCACCCGCTTGGCAAGCTCCACTTCCTCCTCCGCGGACAGCAGCTTCACCTGACCGATTTCCTTCAGATACATCCGAACGGGATCGTCCAGAGAATATTCCGCTGCCAGATCCACGGGATCCACCAGATCCTCTTCGTCCAGCTCCGACAGATCCAGATCGCCGTCCAGACCGTCGTCCAGATCCAGACTGTCCCCCAGATCCAGCTCCAGATCGGCCGTCACAATCTGAATGTTCATGGCATCGATGCTGTCGTAGATGGCTTCGATCTTTTCCGGCGTCAGATCCATCTTCTCCAGCTGCGCGTTCAGGTCGGCGGCACGGATCATGCCTTCCTTGCGTCCCTGGGTAATCAGATTCTGCAGGGCGGCCTGCAATTCCTCGTTGACTGCTTTGGGATGATTCTTTGCGTTACTCATGTAAGACCCCTCTTTATCTTCAGCGCATATGGCGCATTTTCTCATGCCGTTAAACTATACCCCGAAAAGCATTTTTTGACAAGGGTTTTTCCGTAAAATTTTTTGCTTTTCCCACATTTCGGCGTATTTTTCTTTTTCTGTCCACAGTTTTCCCGGAAGTTCTGAAAACATACGGTTTACTTTTTGGTTCTTTTTCGTTATAATGGCTTAAACTGACATCAATTTGCTTGTTAACCCTGTTTGAGGTGTAATGAATATGACAGACCTTTCCAAAATCAGAAATTTCTCCATCATTGCCCACATTGACCACGGAAAATCCACCCTGGCAGACCGGCTGCTGGAGGCATGCAACACCGTGGAAAAGCGGGAAATGGAATCCCAGATCCTGGACTCCATGGAGCTGGAGCGGGAGCGGGGCATCACCATCAAGGCAACCGCCGCCACGCTGCGCTATACGGCGGACGACGGGGAAACCTATGCCCTGAATCTGATCGACACCCCCGGCCATGTGGACTTCAACTACGAGGTTTCCCGTTCTCTTGCCGCCTGCGAGGGCGCGGTGCTGGTGGTGGATGCCTCTCAGGGTGTGGAAGCCCAGACCCTGGCCAACACCTTCCTTGCCACCGATGCCGGTCTGGAGGTGCTGCCCGTCATCAACAAGATCGACCTGCCCTCCGCAAGACCCGCGGAGGTGAAGGCCGAAATCGAGGATATTATCTGCATCCCCGCGGAGGATGCCCCGGAAATCTCCGCCAAAAACGGCATCAACATCCGCGCCGTGCTGGAGATGATCGTGCAGGGCATCCCCGCGCCCACCGGCGACCGGGAAGCGCCCCTGCAGGCGCTGATCTTCGACAGCCAGTACGACTCCTACCGGGGTGTCATCGTCTACACCCGGATCAAGCAGGGTACCGTCCGTCCGGGCATGGACATCAAAATGATGGCAACCGGCGCCGCCTATAAGGTGGTGGAGGTGGGCATCATGAATCCCAAGGGACTGATTCCCGTGGATGCTCTGGGTGCCGGCGAGGTGGGCTACATCACCGCCTCCATCAAAACGGTGTCCGACACCCGGGTGGGTGACACCATCACCGGCGTGGAAAACCCCGCCCCGGAGCCGCTGCCCGGCTACCGCCCCGTTCAGCCCATGGTCTACTCCGGCATCTACCCGGCTGACGGCGCCAAGTATCAGGATATGCGCGACGCCCTGGAAAAGCTGAAGCTCAATGACGCCTCCTTCGTCTACGAGCCGGAAAGCTCCATCGCCCTGGGCTTCGGCTTCCGCTGCGGCTTTTTGGGTCTGCTGCACATGGAGATCATTCAGGAGCGGCTGGAGCGGGAGTACAATCTGGATCTCATCACCACCGCTCCCAACGTTGTCTACCGGGTCACCAAAACCGACGGCACGGTGATCATGGTGGATAATCCCCTGGACTATCCCGATCCCATGGAAATTCAGCTGGCGGAAGAGCCCTATGTGAAGGTCAACCTGATGGCGCCCCAGGAATATGTGGGCAACATCATGGATCTGGCCACCAACCGCCGGGGTATCTTCAAGGATATGGTCTATCTGGACTCCAACCGGGTGGAGCTGCATTATGAT
>JAQXNO010000025.1 GCA_029098045.1 Bacillota bacterium | reverse complement strand
ATTGGTTGAACGCACTATTTGGTTTTGACTATTCGCTGAACGCTAAATGGTATTGGCTGAACGGACTCCCCTATTAGGTGAACGGAGTAAAGGGCAATCGTTCAGCGAATAGAGCTTGCTCTAAACGCTTTTGGGGAACAGGAAACTATTTTCCATTGATTTATTCCGAAAACTCCGGAAAAAATGGGTAATTAGTCAAATATATAAAAGAAAAATCCCACCCTGACTCTATCAAAGTCAGGGTGGAAATATCATTTCTGCTTCTCTTTTACTGTATTGATAGATGCGATCAGCATCCGGCGAATGGAACCGCAGTCGTGCAGATATCCCTTAACGGTATCGTCCGGGAGCAAATTTGCTTTTTGCATCAATTCCAACCAATACTCGGTTTCATAGCATTCTTTAAGTGCAATCTGCAGCTTGGAAACAAAATCCGGCTTGCTGTGCGCATACTTTGCTTCACGAATGTTTGCGCCAATACTGGTTGCGCTGCGCTCCAACTGATTCACCAATGAATAATGACCTTTCATTCCATCGGTCAGTTTCAGTATTTCCACTGCAAAATCCGTTGATAAATCCGCAAGTTTATTTTCTGCCACGGCGATCACCTCAAGTGCATTATATAATGAAATCCTTGCTTTCGCAAGGATGAAATCTGCTATGCAGATGAAATCTTCGGCTATGCCTCAGATGAAATTAAATCCACCCATCCGGCGTCGAGCCGGATTTCACCCCTGCAGGGGATTTCATCGTCGAAGACGATTTATTCCACCCGTAAGGGTGGATTTAGCTGAAAAGACCACGGTTTCTATCAAAACCGTGGTCTTTTCATGGTGCCGGTGACCGGACTCGAACCGGTACGCTGTCGCCAGCGGTGGATTTTGAGTCCACTACGTCTACCATTCCATCACACCGGCAGGTGCTTCAATAGTATAGTACACTTTGGGTAAAAAAGCAAGAGGGAAATTTGCGGCATTGCGGCGAAAAAGCCGGTGGAAGCCCATGGGCTGTGCTGTACTACACGCGGCGGGATTCCGAAGAATCCCGCCGTTTTGATACTCAAACATTCAAATACCCGCACAGAACCTTCAGGGTGTTGTACACACCGTCCATATGGCTGCGCTCGTAGCCATGGCTGGCATAGACACCGGCGCCGATGAGTCCGTGGCGGATATCCACGCCGCTGTGCAGGGTGGCTTCCACGTCAGAGCCATAGTAGGGATAAACATCCACCGCGTAGTCCGCACCGGTTTTCTTCGCCTCGTCGATCAGCTTGCCCACCACCGCATAGCTGTAAGGGCCGCCGGAGTCCTTGGCGCAGATGGAAACCTGCCTTTCGGTGCATTGCAGACCCTCGCCCACGCAGCCCATATCCACGGAGATCGCCTCGGTGATGCCCGCAGGCACGGAAGCGCTGCCGCCGTGACCCACTTCTTCATAGACAGTGACATGAACATAGGTTCTCCGCGCCGGGGTGATATGGTTGTCCGCCAGATATTTGGCAAAGCCCAGCAGGATGCCCACACTCAGCTTGTCGTCCAGAAAACGGCTCTTCAGATAGCCGCTTTCGGTTTTTCTGGTGCGCGGATCGAAGCAGACGATATCACCCACCTCGATGCCCAGCTTCCGGGTGTCGTCGGCGGAGGTTACGTCCTCATCCGGCACAATCTCCAGAGTGTCCCAGCTGCGCCCGGCACTGCCATAGTCCTTGTTGACATGGACGGAGGCGTTGACCAGCTGGCAGGTTCCCTCCAGAATCCTGCCGCCTCTGGTGTGGATGCGGACATTTTCAGTTTCTGCATTGTTGGGGCTCATGCCGCCGAGCCCGGTCAGCTTCAGACGGCCGTTGCCCTTGATCTGGGCAACCATGGCACCCAGCGTGTCGGTGTGCGCCTCCAGCAGCAGGCCATCAGATTCATCCTCGCCCCCCAGATCCACCAGAACACCGCCCTTGACGGTAAGATGCGCCGCGAAACCCAACGCGGCAAAGGCATCACGCACCCACGCGGCGGCATTATCCGTAAAGCCGGAGGGGGAATCGATGGCGAGCAGTGCGGCAGTCTGCTCCCATGCGTAGTCAGCGTAAATTCGATCAAGCATCATATTGTCCTCCCAGTAAAATGTAGTGCCAGACACCGGCCACTTCCCGCATGAAGTAGTTGATGCGCAGGGAAGTCTTGGTGGTTCTGGCGGGAATGCCAATGAATTCCACATTGCAGGCATCGGCAAACAGGCTTGCCCGAAACAGATGGTATTCACTGGACAGCACGCCCAATTTTTCCGGCCGGCGGCCGGTTTTTTCCTCAATCAGATTCAGGGAAAAGTTCAGGTTTTCCCAGGTGGAGGTGGCCTTTTCTTCCATCCACAGGCGGCTTTCGCGGATGCCTCTGGCTGTCAGATGGTCATACATACACTGCGCTTCCGACAGGTTCTCCCCTTCGCCCTGCCCGCCGGACAGAACGGCGATGGTGTCCGGGTGGGTGGTGAGATAGTCGTAGGCCGCGTCAATGCGGTTTCGCAGGGACAAAGACGGCTGATCACCGTGCACACCGGCACCCAGCACCACCAGATAGTCGCATTGCTTCTGCGGGTCTCCGAAGCTGGCTTTGAGGATGATGAACTCCGTGATGCCCGCCACCAAAAGACCGATGCACAGAAGAACGGTGAAGACCCGCTTGATCATGCGGGCGTCCCGGGGATATTTTGTCCCCAACAGGCGCAGCCCCTTGTAGAGCAGAAGGACCCCCGTAATTGCAAGGCATACAAGGCCGGAAAAGCTGTAGCCCACCACGCAGGTGAAGAAGAACAGGGACAGCAGCGAAAACACCACAATCCCCACCCACTCCAGCAGAGCACCCCAGGCACGGGTTTTGAATGCAACCGTGCGCTCGGCGATGGTTTTCCTGCGAAACGCAGAAGCTTCCTGTGGCGCAGCCTGCTTTGCGGATGTCTTCTGTCCGCCCTTCTTGGGCGTGGCCTTTTTGGAGGCGGCCTTTCCGGGATGGGACTTTGCCGCTCTGGTGGGCGTTTTTTTCTTTGAAGATGTGTTCTTCGCGCTTGCCATGTCTAACCTTCTTTCCAAGGGAATATCCGAAATCGCCTTCGGCTGCACAAGGAATCTTTGCTGCCGGCGCGCGCCGATTGCATCAGAGCTTCCAAAACCGGCAGGAATCGACTTTGCACTATCTTAGCACATCGCCGTAAAGAAAACAAGTCATCGGACACGTTGGGAGGCACCGTTAAGAAAAGCTTAATTTGTATTTTCCATGCGGCGGTGCTATGATGTGGTTACAAGATTCCATGTGGAGGTAATTGAATATGAAAAAAATCGGATTGTTGTTACTGGCGCTCTGCTGGATCCTGACGGCCTGCACCCCTGCGCAGGATTCCGCGCCGACCGTGACGGAACCCACCACCGCGGAAACCCTCACCACGGAAGGTGAGACTGCCGGTGTGCCTGCGGAATCCGGCAAGGTGGTCACCCCGATCCCCTCACAGCTTGATCTGAACAATCTGGACAACTGCACCGTCCATGTTTCACTCAACGAGGGCGACGCGTATCTGGATGACACCGGCGCCATGCAGATGAAGGTGACGGTTTATGACAGTGAACTGTACGACATGGTGGACATCGACCAACTGGAAGTCGGTGACACGATTGTGATGCACGGACAGAATGTGCCGGTCACAGCCTTTGAACAGGATGAATACGGCGACAAACTGATCAACGGCGAGATCCGGCTGCGCACGGATGACGACGGCGTGTACTACGAAGTGCTGGAAAATGACAGCCGCTATCTGTATGCGGTGGGGCAGGTCACGGTTCAGGTTTCCGATGAATTCCTGCTGACCGACAGCTCCGATCTGGATGCGGGCGAAATGACCCTGTATCCCGGCGATTTTCTGATTGGCGATGCGCGCATCCGCTATCCCTTCTCTCCGATGGACACCACGATGGTCATTGAAAACGGCCGCATCATTGCCATGAACCGGGTGTATGTACCCTGATACGTAAAAAATCCACGGCAGGCTCTGCCGTGGATTCCTTTATGTCTGGAGGGGAAATTGAAGGTGGTGTTACCGCTTATTTGCTGCGGCTGTAGACCTCAACACCGTCCGCATAGGTCAGGGTCAGGGCGTCACCCTCGATGCTGTACTTCAGCGTCTCGGCCTCGCTCTGACCGAGAATCGTCATGGCGATGACATTGCCATTGATGGTGAAGCTGCCCTCCTCCCAGGGCTTGACCAGCTCATCATAATCGTAGCCGTTTTCCACCAACGCATCCAACAGCCCGGAATAATCGGCAGTGCTGTACAGTTCCGCGTAAAACTGCCGGAACTCCTCTTTGCTGGCGGGCTCGAAATCCACGTCGTAGAGCTGTCCCAGAGACGCGCGGTTTTCGTACATGGCATCAAAGGCAGCTTCAAAGAACGCACGGGTGCAGGCTCTTGTGCCATCGGCATCATAGGCGAAGGAATAGGTCTTTTCCGCTGTGAACGTCACGACCTTGACAGACTTCAGGGTGGTCAGATCCACGCAGGCAATTTCCTCGGGGTAGAAGTCGACATTTTCCAGCAGCGCCTGCGCCGTGGTCTCGGTATCGGATATCGTCAGATACCAGGTGCCCGCAAGGGACTGAATTTTCTCCGCCTCGCTCTCACATCCGCAGAACAGGGCTGCAATCATCAGGATCGCGACGACCAGTGATAGAATATTTGTGTACTTTTTCATTGGCAGATTCCTCCTGTATATTCTTTCCTCTGTCAGCATATCACAGGTTGTGGGCAAATACAATAGAAAATGTCATAAAATATAGCCGCTCCCGGTGGGAGCGGCTCAGGCTGTCAATAAACCCTCCCAGCCGAAAGTTTCGGAGGGAAAGAAAGTGTGAAAGAAAACCGTCAGGGTTTTCTTTCGCGTTCAATCAAAGCGATTTTCAAACTTTTTGAAAAGTTTGAAAATCGTAGGCAGCTTGTCAAAAAATACTTTTTTGACAAGCTGAGCCGCTCCCGGTGGGAGCGGCTCTTTGACGATATCAGACTTCCTTGCTCTTGGACGCGATCTCCGCCAGACACTTGGCGATGAAGGCATCGGGGGTCATGGCACCCAGATCCTCGCCCTTGCGGGTACGGACGGAAACGGTGCCGTTCTCAATATCCCGGTCACCCACCACCAGCATATAGGGGATCTTCTGCAGCTGGGCTTCGCTGATCTTATAGCCAAGCTTCTCGCTGCGGCAGTCGGTCTCCGCGTGGATGTTCAGGGCGTTCAGCTTCTCGGACAGTGCCCGGGCATAGTCGTGGGCGCGGTCGGTGATGGGCAGAACCCGAACCTGCGTGGGCATCATCCACAGGGGCAGGGCACCGGCGTAACGCTCGATCAGGTAGGCCAGGGTGCGCTCGTAGCAGCCCAGACTGGTGCGGTGGATGATATAGGGGATCTTCTTCTGACCGTCGGCATCGGTGTATTCCATGCCGAATTTCTGCGCCAGCAGCATATCGATCTGGATGGTGACGATGGTATCCTCCTTGCCGAAGACATTCTTGTACTGAATATCCAGCTTGGGGCCATAGAAAGCAGCCTCGTCGATGCCGATGGAGTACTCCACACCCAGATGGTCCAGAATCTGACCCATGACGCGTTGAGCTTCTTCCCACTGCTCCGGGGTGCCCTCATACTTGATGCCGGCACGGGCGGGGTCCCACTGGGAGAACCGGAAGGTGCAGTTTTCCAGCATACCCACGGTGTCCAGACAGTACTTTGCCAGCTCCAGACAGCCCTTGAATTCCTCCTCCAGCTGATCGGGGCGCAGAACCAGGTGACCCTCGGAAATGGTGAACTGGCGGACACGGATCAGACCGTGCATCTCGCCGGAATCCTCGTTGCGGAAGAGGGTGGAAGTCTCACCCAGACGCATGGGCAGATCCCGGTAGGAGCGGGCCCGGTTCAGATAGACCTGATACTGGAAGGGGCAGGTCATGGGGCGCAGGGCGAAGCATTCCTTTTCCTCGTCCATGGGATCGCCCAGAATGAACATACCGTCCAGATAGTGATCCCAGTGACCGGAGATGCGGTACAGATCCCGCTTTGCCATCAGGGGGGTCTTGGTCAGAAGATACCCCCGCTTCTGTTCTTCGTCCTCCACCCAGCGCTGCAGGGTCTGGATGACTCTGGCGCCCTTGGGCAGCAGAATGGGCAGACCCTGGCCGATTTCCTCCACGGTGGTGAAGAATTCCAGCTCCCGGCCCAGCTTGTTGTGATCCCGCTTCAGCGCCTCTTCCTGCGCGGTCAGGTAGGCATCCAGCTCGTCCTTGGAGGGGAAGCCGATGCCGTAGATGCGCTGCAGCATCTTGCGGTTGCTGTCGCCGCGCCAGTAGGCACCGCAGGACTTGGTCAGCTTGAAACCGTTGTGGCGCAGTCTGCCGGTGTGATCCAGATGGGGGCCGGCGCACAGATCGGTGAACTCGCCCTGGGTGTAGAAGGAAATGACGGCATCTTCAGGCAGATCCTCGATCAGCTCCTTCTTATAGGGTTCGTTGTTTGCCTCCGCCCAGGCGATGGCCTCTTCCCGGCTCTTTTCGCTGCGCTCCACACGGATGCGCTCCTTGACGATCTTCTTCATCTCCGCCTCGATCTTTGCCAGATGCTCGGGGGTGAAGGAGAAGGGCGCGTCAAAGTCGTAGTACCAGCCCTCGTCAATGGCGGGGCCGATGGCAAGCTGCACCTCGGGCCACAGACGCTTGACGGCCTGCGCCATCACATGGGAACTGGTGTGCCAGAAGGTCTTGCGGTACGCGGGGTTTTCAAAGGTGTACAGGTTTTCGTTTTCCATTTTTTTGCCTCCTTTTTTGTGGGGCGGGGTATAAAAAATACCCACCCCCTGAAAGATCAGGGGTGGGATACAAAGTATTCCACGGTTCCACCCTGGTTGCAGATTGCTCTGCCACTCATTGACGCGGTAACGGGCGTACCCGTCCGGGCATTTCTTCCCGGCGGCTCGGAAGTGGTATCGTGCGGGCAAGTGTGCAAAGCCCTTTCACCAAATGGGCTTCTCTCTGGGCATCTTTCTCCGAACGCGTGTCTTCGTCACGGCATTTACAGATAAGAATTTAGCACACTATTTTCCCCTTGTCAACCCCGGAAAACCAATAAAAAGTGAAGTCCGCCGGAAAAAATCATTCCTCTTTCAGCAATTTGGAGTAGCCCCTGCCGTACTGCACACAGCGGGAAACCCGGCTCAGGGTGGCGGAGGAGATATCCGCCTGCGCCATCACCTGATTGTAGGTGTTGCCCGCCAGCAGCAGCTTTGCGGCATAGCACCGCTCAGCCATATTTTCCACCTCTTTGATGGTGCAAAGATCCTCGAACAGCGCGCGGCAGTCATCGATGCTGTCAATTTTGGTGATAATTTCGTAAAGCTGCTGGATGCGTTCCTGCTTGGGGCTCTGTGTCATAGCCGATTCCTCCTAGAATTGCTCCTGCACGCCGTGCAGGAATGCGCGCAGTTTTTCACTGCGGGGATTGTCAAAGACTTGCTCCGGTGTGCCGATTTCCTCAATCACACCCTCTGCCATATATATTACCACATCCGATACCGATTTTGCAAACTCCATTTCATGCGTTACGACAATCATGGTGTTCCCTCGGTCCTTCAGTCCCCGGATCACCCGCAGAACTTCCCCCGTCAGCTCCGGGTCCAGGGCGGAGGTGGGCTCGTCGAAGCACAGCACCTCCGGGTTCAGTGCCAGCGCCCGGGCAATGGCAACCCGCTGCTGCTGGCCGCCGGACAGCTGATAGGGGTACGCATTTGCCTTCTGGGAAAGCCCCACCCGCTCCAAAAGCCCCAGCGCCTGCTGCCGGATCTGACCGGCACTGCCGGTTTTCAGCAGGGTCGGCGCCAGAGATACATTCTCCAGCACGGTATACTGGGGAAAGAGGTTGAAATTCTGGAACACCAGACCAAAATGCAGCCGGTTCTGGCGGATGTCATCCTCATTTTTGGAGGTCAGAAGCTTCCCGTTTACGAGGATTTCTCCCGCGTCCGGGGTCTCCAGAAAGTTCAGGCATCGCAGCAGGGTGGTCTTGCCGCTGCCGGAGGAGCCGATGATGGTGAGTACCTGCCCCTTTTCCAGAGAAAAGCTGACACCCCTTAAAACATCGGTGCTGCCGAAATTCTTTTTCAGGTTTTTTACTTCCAGTACTGCCATGGTATCAACTCCTGAAATAGTCCAATTTCTTTTCCAAATATCCGAACAAAATCGTCAGGGCGCCGCTGAAGACCAGATAGAAAACACCGGTGAAGAACAGCGGCCAGATGAGACCCTTTTTGATGAAGCTCTCACCGGCCCAGATGATCTCGTAGATGCCGATGATCCGGGCAAGGGAGGTATCCTTGACCAGTGTGATGATCTCGTTGCTCATGGGGGCGGTGATCCGTTTGATCACCTGCAGCAGTACCACCTTGAAGAAGATCTGACCTTTGGTCATGCCCAGCACCTGTCCGGCTTCGTACTGTCCCTGGGGGATGGATTCGATGCCGCCCCGGTAGATTTCGGAGAAATAGCAGGCATAATTGATGGAAAAAGCCAGAATGGTGGCGTTAAACCGGGACATGGCGGGAAGCCCAAAGAGCAGACCGGGACCATAGAAAACGATGATCAGCTGCAGCATCAGGGGCGAGCCCCGGATGATCCACACAAAGGTGCGCGTCAGACAGCGCAGGGGTGAAAACCTGCTCATGGAGCCGAAGCATACCACAAGCCCTAACGGGATGGAGAAAACCAGCGTCAATATGAAAACCTTGACGGTTTCTCCAAAACCGCCCAGAAGCTGGGATAAGACCTGCATGAACATAAATGCACCTCATAAAAAAGTGGTTGAACATGGCGGCGAGCCGCCGTGATCCAGACTGTCGATCAACCCTCCTACCCCAAAGTATCGGAGGGAAAGATAGTGTGAAAGAAAACCGTCAGGGTTTTCTTTCGCGTTCAATCAAAGCGATTTTCAAACTTTTTTCAAGTTTGAAAATCGTAGGCAGCTTGTCAAAAATCACTTTTTGACAAGCTGGAACACGGCGGTGCATCCGCCGTGTTCGCGTAAAGCTATGGACTACGTTTTTTGAATCACCCGGATCAACCGGCCAGTGTCAGGCTGTACTTGTCGGCCAGCGCCTGCAGGGTGCCGTCCGCCTTCAGCTTCGCCATGAAATCATTAAAGGCTGCGGTGACATCGGAGTCCTTGCGGAAGCTGACGCCGTAAAGCTCCTCGGTCAGGCTGATGCCGACGGCCAGATCCGCGTAGTTGGTGCCCGCGCCGGTCATGGCGTTGGCCATGGTGATGTCGATGACACAGGCATCGGCAGTGCCGGCCTTGACTTCCATCAGGGCAGCCGCCTGATCCTGCAGGGGAACGATGGTTGCACCGGTGATGGCACCGGCAGCATCCTGTCCGGCGGAGCCGTTTTCAACGGCGATGGTCAAACCGCTGAGACTGTCGGGGGTGGTATAGCCCGCGACCACATCGGCCTTCATCACGACCACCTGTGCGTTGATGACGTAGGGATCGGAGACATTGGAATTGAGCTTGGCTTCCTCGGTGATGGTCATGCCGTTCCAGACGGCGTCAATCTGCTTGGTTTCCAGTTCCATGAATTTCTTACCCCAGTCAGCGATGACATAGAACTCGCAGTCAACACCCAGCTCCTTTGCGAACAGCTGCGCGAATTCCGCGTCGAAGCCGGTCCACTGACCGTTCTCATCCTTGTAGTCCATGGGCGCATAGTCGGTGATGCCCACAACCAGCTTGCCGTTCTTCTTAATTGAAGCCAGATCGGAATCGGACTTGGCGCCGCCGCAGGCGGTGAGCAGACTTGCAACCATCAAAATGGCCAGAACCAAAGTAATCATCTTTTTCATAGCAGTTGTTCCTTCCTTTTCCCGGTGGGGGGTTGTTTGATGATTGAATTATACTTTATAACTTTAGCGAAGTAAAGTATTATTTTTGGGTTCCGGCCACTTTTGGAGGAATGCACAGGAACGGAGAGTGCTTTAGCACTTTAACTTAGTAAAGTATTACAAGAAAAAGCAGGGCGGCGACACGTCGCCCGCCCGGCGCGGCAGCGCCCTTGGCTCCCCCTCTGGGGGAGCTGGCGGCGCAAGCCGCCTGAGAGGGTAATAAGCCTCCGATGCCCTCTCAGTCACCTTCGGTGACAGCTCTCCCAGAGGGAGAGCCAAGGGGCGGCGCTTACGCCGCCCAAAAGGCTACCCGTTTCCCGGCCTGTTAAAAGGCACCACGCCGAATGCGATGTACATCTCCTTAAAATGCACCGTGTATACCGGCACCCGCGGCGATGCGTCGCCTGGAGGGGTCTGGGGAGGTGGCTCGATTGCGGGAGCAATCGCGTTCAAACCCTCCC
>JAQXNO010000024.1 GCA_029098045.1 Bacillota bacterium | reverse complement strand
TTTTTTTTGGTTTTTTTGGGGTTTTTTTTATATTTTTTATAACCAAAAAACAAGGGGGGGGGGGGCCCCCCCGGCCCCACGCTGCATTATGATTTACTGGGGAACGTTGCCGCGCTTGTCATTGAGCACAGACTGTGCATCAAAGTACTTGGAATAGGTGGCAGAAGCGTGAGCCATCTGTGTTCCCGTGACCATCAGGCGAAGCTGACGGACGTAGTTGCTGGCAACCTTGCAGCTGGGTGTGCTTGCGTTGCTGATGAAGTAGTGGAAGCCGGCCTGCTCCAGAACGTTGAACTTGCTTCCCGTGTAATCACCGCTGGTGCTGATGTCACTGCTCTTGGCAAAGACAAGTGTGTCACAGGAGCCGAGGATGGGCAGAACTTCCGCAGTCCACTTGGTGATGTCCTTCTGAATATCGGATGCGGCAAAGTCACCGTACTTCTCGTTCTTGTAGGTGTAGGAGGCAAACTCATAGCCTGCTTCCTTCAGCGCAGCCACGATCTCCTTGGCACCGGCCACCTGCTCATCGTAGTAGGCCTGTCCCTTGGTGTCGATGACGGACTTGTTGGTGCGGTAACCGAAGATGCCTTCGTGGCCGGTAACGGCCAGCAGCGCACGGGAGCCCTGATAGGAGAAATCGGGATGGGCTTCAATAAAATCTTCCAGAATGGGAACCAGATCGTAGTTGCCAACCACAGTTTCACCGCTGCTGTTGACCATTTCGGCCTTGATCTGGCCGTTCTGAAGAACCAGTCTGGAGGCAAAACCCGCACCGTCCTTGTCGGCCACGCCGTCTCCGTCGCTGTCGATCATGTAATTGAAATAGTTTACCATGGTCTCGGTCAGCATGAAAGGCTTCTTGCCGTCGGGCAGATACAGGGGCTTGGAGGAATAGGTGACCGTCTCACCGGCAATGGTCTCCGAGATGAAGCAGTCCATATCCACGAGAACATAGTTATTGATGTAGAGCTGATCCAGAATCCGCTCAAATTCGTCAATGGTGACAAAATTGCGGTTATACTGTCCGCCGAACTCCCGGTTGGAGAATGCCCGGTCAGGATCCGCAATCAACACATGGAAGGACAGATTCGGAATCTGATTGGGGTCATTGTGCGCAATCAGCGTGGATTTCTGCTGCTTGTACTCGGACAGACGAATTTCAATTTCCGGGTAGTTGCTCTTGTTGCCGGTGAAGCCCTCCAGCAGGGCAATGGCACCGTCATAGTCGTAGCCCTCGGCCAATCGGGCAGCTGTGTCAATGAGATTCTGCGCTTCCTTTTCCTGACGCTGGGCCTCATTCACAGCGGCTTCGGAGGCTTTGACGCTGGCCTCGTTGTTCAGCCTGATGTTGGAAATGAGGCGGACAACGGAACCAATCACAAAAACCACAATCAGCAGCGCGGCAGCACAGAGAATGAGCATGGGCAGCGTTTCATTTTTGAAACGGCGCATGGGGCTGACAGGCTTCCGACGCTCCCGGCGAACCGGCCTTTGCGGTTCGGGATCGGCTTCCGGCTCATTTGCGGGCGCTTCCGCTTCCTCCCCGGGAAGGGGGCTGGCCGACATCATCTCCTCGGGAAGATCCGCATCGAATGCGTCCTGACTGACATCCTGATCGGCAAAGCTGCCTTCCAGGGGCATATCCTGATCCTGCAGATAGTCGACCGTCTCAGGACCGTAATCGAAATCGGATTCATATTCAGAGGTAAAATCGGAAGCTTCCTCACCGAACTCAGATCTGAGCAGGGTGTCCAGATCGAATTCGTCGCCTTCGTCCTGCTTTGCGGCGGCATCATTATTTGATGTGCCGTAGCCATATTCCTTCTCGAAATCGAAATCGAGATCAAAATCCTTTTCGTTCATATTGTATCCCACCTTCATGGTATAATCACTTTCATTATACTGGCTCTTTCCGCAAAAAGCAAGTTAATTTGAAAAAAGAAAAAAGAATCTGTCGAAAAACAAAGTCGGACGGCGAATCATACGATTTCTCGATAAAATGGTTCATACCATTTTATCCTGCGCTTTGCGCGCAGGCCGCCAGTGGCGGCGAGAAATGTATGGACTAGGTTTTTCAGCGGCGATGCCGCTGACCGCGAGACCGCGGTCTCATAAAACGGTATTGAACCACTAGTATCAGACGGTCACCCCATACAGATGTTTCCTTTTTTTTCGAACCATACAGTCGTACAAAGCATATCCGGGACACCTTCGAACAGCCGGATACTTCGCTTTTTTCTTGCATTTTTTTACGCTATGGATTATGATAAACACATGGGGTGAGTACAATGGAACTGCACATCAAACAGCGTGTTTTCTCGTGGACGGATTCCTATGATGTTTACGATGAAGCGGGCATGCCCAAATACGATGTCCGGGCTGATTTCTTCAGTTT
This sequence comes from Bacillota bacterium, assembly GCA_029098045.1. Taxonomy (GTDB): domain Bacteria; phylum Bacillota; class Clostridia; order Oscillospirales; family Oscillospiraceae; genus Faecousia. The sequence goes on along the minus strand of JAQXNO010000024.1, from coordinate 9,960 downwards.
TGGTCATCAGATTCATGTCTATGACAAGCGGACAGGTGAGGAACTGGGCAGTGTCCACCAAAAACTGCTGACGCTGCTTCCAACCTTTGAACTGGTGATGGATGGCAGACCCGTCGGTGTGATTCGGAAGAGATTTACACTCTTTTCCAACAACTACCAGGTGGATTACCGGAATTGGAACGTGGAGGGAGATTTTCTTGGCTGGGATTACCGGGTTATGCAGGGCAGTACCGAAGTGATGTCCATCAGCCGGCAGCTGCTTGCCTGGGGCGACACCTACACCCTGCGTTTTCAGAATCCGGCCAACGAGTTCCCGGGCCTGCTGCTGGTCATTGCCATCGACGCGGCCAACTGTTCACATGACGACTGAGGAGTAATTATGGAGAAAATTACAAGCTTTACCATCGACCATCTGAAGCTGCAGCCGGGACTGTATGTGTCCCGCAAGGACAAAGTGGGAAGTGAGACGGTCACAACCTTCGACCTTCGCCTGACAAATCCGAACGAAGAACCGGTGATGAACACCGCGGAAATCCACACCATGGAGCATCTTGCGGCAACCTACCTGCGCAATGAGCCCCAGTGGAAGCAGAAGGTGCTGTACTTTGGCCCCATGGGCTGCCGTACCGGTTTTTACCTGCTGCTGGCAGGGGATTATGAATCAGCGGATGTTGTGCCGCTGGTGAAAGCCTGTTTCGAGTTTATCCGGGACTTCCGGGGCGAGGTGCCCGGCGCGTCTGCCAGAGACTGCGGAAACTATCTGGATATGAATCTGCCCATGGCAAATTACTGGGGCAGAAAATATGCACAGCTGCTTGAAAACATCGACCGGGAACATCTGCACTACCCGGAGTAAGGAGATACTATGACAAAGCTTGGAATCATCGGCGCCATGACCGTGGAAGTGGAGACACTGAAAGACGCAATGGAACACCTGAGCGTGACACACAAAGCCGGTATGGAGTTTTATGACGGCATGCTGGAGGGATTGCCCGCGGTGGTTGTCCAGTGCGGCGTGGGCAAGGTCAATGCAGCCATGTGCGCGCAGGTGCTTTGCGACTGCTTCCATGTGACCCACCTGGTCAACACGGGCATTGCGGGCTCTTTGTGCGCGCAGCTGGATATTGGCGATCTGGTGGTCAGCGAGGATGCCATGTACCATGATTTTGACGTGCAGCGCTTCGGCTATGCGATAGGCGAGGTGCCCGGTATGGATGTGGTGGCATTCCCCGCAAACCGTGACATGATAGCCTATGCGGTAGCCGCGGCGGAAGCGGTGCATCCCGGCCATGTGAAAACAGGCCGTATCGCCAGCGGTGATGTGTTTGTGGCGGACGCGGAACGCAAAGCGCGTATCATTGCCGGAACAAAGGCACTTTGCACGGAGATGGAGGGAGCTGCCATTGCACAGGTGGCATACCGCAACGAGCTGCCCTTTGTCATCCTGCGTGCGATCTCCGACAAAGCGGATGATTCCGCCGAAATGGACTATCCCACCTTTGAAGCACAGGCGGCTTATCGCTGCGCCCAGGTGACACGCAGCATGGCCGGAATGCTCTGCGCGGCTGAATAAGAAGCATACTTCGAAGAGGAGGAATCACGGATGGCCGGAAAGTACGAGCAGCCGAAACGCGCCCCAAAAGGAAAAACTGCCGGCATTGTGATTCTGGCAGCCGTATTGGTGCTCACGATCATTGGCATCGTTGCCGCACTGTGGCGGATGAATCCGAAGGAACAGCTTGTCCAATACCTGGGTGCGTCTACCCCCGCAAATCCGAACCGCAGTTACAAATCCCAGACGCAGTCCGGAACGGAAGCCGCAGCTGCCGGGGACGGCCAGGAGGCTCCCTTCAAGGTCAGCACCGTAACCATCGGTGCAACGGGGGATCTGATGCTGCACGATCTGGTGCTTCAGAGCGGCTACGATGACCAAAGCGATACCTACAATTTTAACGATATATTCACTTACTTTTCCAAATATGTATCCAAACAGGATTATTCCGCACTGAACCTGGAGGTGACACTGGCAGGGGAGGACAACGGATATCCCTATGCCGGGTATCCCAGCTTCAATTCTCCCGATGCGATTCTGGATGCCATTAAGGCATCAGGCTTTGACCTGCTCCTGACGGCCAATAACCATGCCTACGACACAGGGGTCAAGGGCTTTATGCGCACACAGCAGGTGATTGAAGAACGGGAGCTGGATCACATTGGCACCAAGCTGGACAAAGCAGACAAGAACTATATGGTGTGCCAGATCAATGACATCAAAATCGGCATGATTTGTTATACCTACTGCAGCGCCTATACCAACGGCGGCAACTATGTGCTGAACGGAGCGGCACTGCTTCCCGAGGCCACCAACCGGATCAATGCCTTCCACTACAAAGATCTGGATACATTTTACATCAGGCTCTCTGGCGAAATCGAGAAAATGAAGCACGAAGGCGCGGAAGCAATTGTGGTTTTTATGCACTGGGGAACAGAGTATGAGACGGTTCCCGATGCTTCGCAGAGGCGGATTGCCCAGTGGCTGTGTGATATGGGGGTCAATGTGATTGTCGGCACGCACCCGCATGTGGTACAGCCGATTGAATTGCTCACCAGTAAAACCTACCCTGACCACAAGACGCTTTGCCTCTACTCTGTGGGGAAGTGCCTTTCCAATATCTATGGAAACGGGAAGTACCCGGAGCATACGGAAGACGGTATCCTCGCTGCTTTCACCTTTGACAAATACTCCGACGGTACGGTGCTGCTGGAAAGTGCCGATGTGCTGCCCATCTGGCTTCATCGTTATGAGGATGATGGTACACAAAAATACCAAATCCTTCCTCTGGAAACGGGCGCTGACTGGAAAACGCAGATGAGCCTTTCCGATGAAGTACTGGAAAGCTGTCAGAAATCCTATGACCGCACCATGAAAATCGTGGCAGAAGGATTGGAAAGCGCAAATTCCTGGTTTGCCCAGTGTCAGGCGAAAAAGGAATCCGCGAGCATTTCCGATGAAACCAATGAAAAATGAAAGATGAAAACCAAAAGACCGGTCAACCAAGGTTGGCCGGTCCCAGCTTGTCAAAAAGTATTTTTGACAAGCTGCCTACGATTTTCAAACTTTGCAAAAAGTTTGAAAATCGCTTTGATTGGACGCAGTGACAACCCTGACGGTTTTCTTTCACACGATCTATTCCCTCCGAAACTTTCGGCTGGGAGGGTTTATTGACAGCCTGAGACCGGTCAACCAAGGTTGACCGGTCCTTTCTACAAGGTTATGCGGTTTTGTCCCGTGCCTCCATACGGTCGAAATTGTGAATCCAGTCGGCGGTCAGGAAATAAATCAGGAAGATAACGGAACTGCAGGCCCAGGTGATGGGATAGGCCCAGGAAACGGTGGTCAATTCGTTGACGAAGCGGACGGCGATGGTAATATAGGTCACGCGCAGCAAACACCAACAGGCCAGCATGGTGACCATGGGAACCGTTGCCTTGCCTGCACCGCGCATAATGCCTGCCATACAGTGGGAAAATGCAAGCAGACAGTAGAACAGGCAGATGGTGCGGGAATGTCGGGAACCAAAGGCGACGACCTCCGGCGAGTCATTGAACAGTGCAATCAGCTGGGGCGCAAACCGATAGCAGACGATGCCGATGAGCTCTGCCGTAATGCAGGAGCAGGCAATGCCGAAGCCCACACCCTTCTTCACCCGGTCGTGCTTGTGGGCACCCAGATTCTGTCCCACAAAGGTGGACAGCGCCATGGAAAAGCAGGTGACCGGCAGAAAAGCGAAGCCTTCAATCTTGGAATGAGCACCGCAGCCGGCCATGGCAGCGGAGCCGAAGCTGTTGATATTGGCCTGCACCACCAGATTGGCGATGCCGATGACAGAGTTCTGAATGCCGGAAGGAAGTCCAAAGTGAATGATGGATTTCAGACAGCTCATATCAAAACGAATGGCACGAACCTCCAGCCGGTAAGGCTCCCTGACCCGCACAAGGCGGATGAAGCAGAGAACCGCACTGACGCCCTGTGAGATGGTGGTGGCAAGTGCGGCGGAACCGACGCCCAGCTTGAATACCGCCACAAACAGAAGATCCATGGCCATGTTGACAAAGGTGGCGAAGATCAGATAGTACAGCGGATGTTTGCTGTCGCCCACGGCATGAAGAATGCCAACAAAGATGTTGTACATGACCGTGAAGACGGCACCGCAGAAATAATAGCGGAAATAGATGATGGACTGGGGCAGCACATCGGCAGGCGTTCCCATCCAGCGCAGGATCGTGGGGGTGAAAGAGACACCCAGGACGGTCAGCAGCACACCGGCGCTCAGACCAAAAGCTACATCCGTGTGGATGGCGATGCGCAGATTCCTGTGATCCTGCGCGCCGAAGAATCTTGCGATTATGACACCGGCGCCCATGGCAACACCGTTGAAAAAGCCCACAAACATATGAATCAGACTGCCGGAAGAGCTGACTGCTGCCAGAGCGGTGTCACCGATAAATTTACCGACGACCCAGGAGTCGAAGGCGTGGTAAAACTGCTGAAATACATTGCCCAGAAAAATAGGCAGCGCGAACAGAAGCATTTTTTTCCATATGGAACCTTCCGTCAGCGTATTGCGGTCTGAATGCAAAGCCATCACTTCCTTTAGATAATGGATACTGAACAACGCAAAGAAACATAAAAGTCCCGCCCTTGGCGGGAGAACAAGCCGCAAACATGCGGCTTGTTCAGCAGACACTAGATAGTTGCAGTCGCAACAGTTATGTTATACTCCCGGGAACGAAAAATGTCAAGTGCCGGAAGCGGGTAATAATTTTGGCATGAACGTGTCAAACTATCCCCGGAGGGATGTGCATGACGGAACGCGAATACGGAAAAATTGTCAAAGAGATGAGCCCGAAATCACCTGTGTGGAAGGATCTTTTGATGGCCTTTCTGGTGGGTGGGCTGATTTGCACCCTGGGGCAGGTTTTCATGAACTGGTACGCAAAACTGGGTCTGGAGCAGGAAATGGCGGGAACGGCAGCATCCATGTCGCTGGTTGCCCTGTCTGCGCTATTGACGGGGCTGAGCCTCTATGACGACCTGGCAAAACACGCAGGCGCCGGAACGCTGGTGCCCATCACCGGCTTTGCAAATGCCATCGCTGCCCCGGCAGTGGAATTCAAAACAGAGGGGTTCGTCTTGGGTGTGGCGGCAAAAATGTTCACGATTGCAGGCCCGGTGATCGTGTACGGTCTGTCCGCATCGGTCATCTATGGACTGATCTATTGGATTTATCAGATTGTAAAATAATGCCGGTTGGTACGATGCGCCGTACCAACCGGGACGTGCTTGGATTGCCGGCGGGCATTCCATGGAAACGGACAAAAGGAACTGCTGCAAAATCTTCCGGTTTGCAGCAGTTTCGTTATGGATTTTTGCGCGGGCTTCTCTTATGTCAGTCCAACGACAGATGGTTCTTTTTCAGAGCCTTGTTGATGGCGACGGCCAGAATCGGTGCGAAAATCACAGCCACAACGCCATTGAAAACGGTGGCAGGCAGCTTGTCAAGCAAAACAATCCACGCAGCGTTGGCGGCCACACCCTGAACCCAAATGGCTTTGAAATAGCTCTTGATCAGATACAGCAGCGCATAGCTTACCGCACCTGCGAAAGAAGCGAGAACGGATTTGACGTAGCCGGGCTCCTGCTTCCCGGCGTGGGCGATGAAACCGGCGCAAAGGCCGTAGACACCCTTCATCAGGAAGGTCAGCCATGCCTCCTGAATGAAGAGCGGGTTGAACATATCATAAATGGCACTGCCAAGACCCGCTGCCAGACCACCAAACCATGGCCCCAGAAGAATACCGGAGAGGGCGCACATAATGTTTCCAAGATGGAAAGAAGTGGTACCGGCAATGGACAGGGGCATGGTGATACGCAGTGCGGAGCCGGCAGCGGTCAGAGCGGCCATCATGGCGATGAACACAATTTTTCTGGTTGTAAGGACGCTTTTCTTCATATTCTGTTCCTCCTTTGCGGTTGTACCCACATTATATTCCAAACTGGCAATAAATAAAGTACCAATAAACTACTATAAAATAAGGCCAGAAGAGAAGGACGCGAACAGACATTTACAAGAAACCCATAAATATTCTGAAATTCCACTGTACAGAACCGGGAAAAGATGTTATACTGAACCTCAGGGATATCAAAATACTATTTCCACTGAAAGGGGAATTTCAACTATGAGAATCATCCGCGCAAAGGACTACGCCGATGTCAGCCGGAAGGCCGGTAATATCATCGCTTCCGTTGTAACACTGAAGCCCGACTGTGTTCTGGGTCTGGCCACCGGCAGCAGCCCCATTGGCACCTATCAGGTGCTCATCAAGAAATATGAAAACGGTGAGCTGGACTTCTCCCGGGTCAAGACCGTCAATCTGGACGAATATGTGGGCCTGAGCAAGGATCACGACCAGAGCTATGCCTACTTTATGCGTACCAATCTGTTCGACCATGTGAACATCGATCAGGCAAACTGCAACATCCCCAGCGGTCTGACCGACGATCCCGAGGCGGAATGCGGCAACTACGATAAGCTGATTGCCTCTCTGGGCGGCACCGATCTGCAGCTGCTGGGTATGGGTCCCAACGGACACATCGGCTTCAACGAGCCCGACGAGGTCTTCACCCCCGGCACCCACTGTGTCAAGCTGGCAGACTCCACCATTGATGCCAATGCCCGTTTCTTTGCTACCCGTGATGATGTGCCCAGACAGGCCTACACCATGGGCATCTGGGGCATCATGCAGGCAAAGAAGGTTTTGCTGGTTGCCAACGGAAAGAACAAGGCAGAAGCAATCCGTGCCGCGGTTACCGGCCCCATCGATCCCAGGGTTCCCGCTTCCATCCTGCAGTTGCATCCCGACTGCACCATCGTCGCCGACGAGGAAGCCCTGTCCCTGCTGTAATACCGATTCCTGGAGCACCCATCCGCCGGATGGGTGCTTTTTTGCCGCCGGTGAGGAATTGTGCAGCCTGTGAAGGGGAAAGACCGGTGCTTTTTTATGCAATAAGTGAATTGCAATTGAAGCGGGGGAGGAATATAATAGGCAGGATATTCTGAGGGGGTGCTTTCCTTGAAAACCATACAGAAGCACCGCGGCAGTATGCTGGAAGGCCCACTGCTGCCCGGTGTGATTCGATATACCATTCCAATCATCCTGACCAGTGTGCTGCAGCTGATGTTCAACGCGGCGGATCTGATCATCGTGGGCAAATTCTGCGGAAGTGTTTCCGTGGGTGCGGTGGGCGCAACCTCTTCGCTGACTGGGCTGATGGTCAACCTGTTTGTGGGGCTTTCCGTTGGTGCCGGTGTTGCGGTGGCACATGGCATCGGCAGCCGTGACCGTCTGCAGATCAGCCAGACCGTCCATACGGCAGTTCCGCTGGCACTGCTCGGCGGTGCGATTCTGACCGTGGTTGGCGTCACATTTTCAGGCCCCATGCTGATCATCATGGCGACCCCCGAAAATACACTGCCCCTATCTACAATTTATATGAAGATATACTTCTGCGGCATCACTTTCACGGTGGTGTACAATTTCTGCGCTGCCATGCTGCGGGCGGCAGGAGACACCAAAAGCCCTCTGGTATTCCTGACTCTGGCAGGCGTGGTGAATGTGATACTGAACGTGATCTTTGTGACGCTTCTGCATATGAATGTGGCAGGCGTTGCGCTGGCGACCACCATCTCTCAGGCCATCGCGGCTGTGCTGGTGATGCTGGCGCTGATGCGCAGAACCGATGACTGCCGTCTGGATCTTCGCAAGATTCGCTTCCACAAAGCGCAGCTGGGCAAGATCCTGCGTATCGGCCTGCCTGCTGGCATCCAGTCATCTTTGTTCTCCATTTCCAATGTGATCATTCAGTCCTCCGTCAATTCCTTTGGCGATGTATTTGTCTCCGGCAATTCCGCGGTGGTAAGTCTGGAGGGCTTCCTCTATGCGGTGCTCAATGCCTTCCAGCAGACGACTGTGAATTTTGTGGGTCAAAATGTGGGTGCGCGGCAGTACCGCCGTGCCAATATGACGGTCTGGATCTGCCAGGCCTGCGTGTTGGTGTTGGGCCTTATTCTGGGAACGCTGTTCTGGGAATTCGGCGAAAGCCTGCTGGGAATATACATTTCAGATTCCGAACAGGCCATCGAATACGGCATGATCCGGGTACTGTATGTGGTGCTGCCCTACTTTGTGCTGGGACTTTTGGATGTTTCCACAGGCGCGCTGCGGGGCTATGGGCAGTCCCTTGCGCCCATGATCATTGCGGTATTGGGCATCTGCGGCCTGCGGCTGCTCTGGATTTTTACCGTGTTCCAGATTCCTGAGTTTCACAGCCCCAAGTGGCTTTTTATGTCCTATCCCATCTCCTGGTTGGTGACCCTGATGGTGCAGACGGCATTCTTCCTGAAAATCAGAGGAAAATTTCTGAGATTAAGTGGGGAAGAATCGTAATTTTTCTTTCGGTTTTCAACTTTTTGTTTACAGAGGGCGTACGCGTGTGTTATGATACTCTGTGAGATGACGAACAGAGGTTAACACGATGGATTATATTGTTTTGGATATGGAATGGAACCAGCCCTGGCCCGGCTCACCCTCTGCCCGCAAACAGCTGCCGGTGCAGATCCGCGGTGAGATCATTCAGATCGGCGCGGTGCGGGTGACGGAAGATCAGCAGGTTGCAGATGAATTCCAGATCATGGTGAGGCCCAAATATTACCGGCACCTGAACCGCCGGGTCAGCAAGCTGACAGGCATTAAGGAAGCGCGTCTTAAAGAAGAGGGCATTCCCTTTGCCGAGGCCATGGAACAGTTCCGGGCATGGTGCGCGGAGGATGTGATCTTTCTGACATGGGGCTTTGATGATATTGGAATTCTGCGGGAGAATCTTCAGCTGCACGGCCTTGCCATCGATTGGACCGGCCGCTGGTACAACGCGCAGATGATGTTCAATGCACAAACGGACGGCTCCACAGCCCAGAAGTCCCTGAAGACGGCAATGGAGCTGTTTGGGATCGAGGCCACCCGCCCCGCCCATGATGCTCTGGGTGATGCATATCACACCGCGCTGATCTGCGCGAAGCTGGATCTGAAGAAGGGCGCGCAGGAGTATGATCAGGCACTGAAAAGCCATGAGAACGGCTTTCACGGCGCGGAGCTTCCCGGCTGCATCTGCCGTGAGGTGTTCTATGATTATGCAGACCGGCATATCGCACTGGCAGCCATGGCAGGGGAGGAAAACAAGTGCCCCACCTGCGGCGGCAGGATGCTGGGCTCCCGCTGGTTTGCCCAGCCGGGTCACCGGTATATGGACCTGGCAACCTGCCCGGAGCATGGCAAGTTTCTGATCCGCGTGCGGCTGTCCGAGCAGCCGGACGGCAGGATTCGGGTCAGCCGGCTGACCTATGAAGCCACTTCCGAAGCGGCCCAGGCCTATGCCCGCCGGGCGGAAAAGGCAGATCCCGAGGATCAGCGTACCACCCGCCGGCGCCGCCGCCGCAGATCCGCGGTGGAAACGGTAAAGGAGACAAACAACAAGGAGTAAAAAGGACGCACTTCGGTGCGTCCTTTCAGCGTGTCGATAAACCCTCTGGCGCGGGAGCGCCTAAGGCTCCCCTGTGTAAGGGGAGCTGGCAAAACCGGCTCCTGAGAGACGATTTTGACTGAGGGGTTGACGCAGATGAATGTTTCGAATTCGCCGAAAACCAGTGCGAATATGTTTGATTTCACCGCACAATCCCTCAGTCACCGCAAAGCGGTGACAGCTTGCTGCGGCAAGCCCGGTCGCGGCTCTGACAGCCCACCGGGCTGTCATTCACTCCCGCGACTGCGCTTCGCTTACCCTTTCCACAAGGGAGCCTTTGGTGCAGTGCAAATTGGTAAACTTCTACGTTGTGAATAACCTTT
>JAQXNO010000023.1 GCA_029098045.1 Bacillota bacterium | reverse complement strand
TCTGATTAAATCGGCAAGAGCTGACGGCGAGAGATTTTGCACCAAGCGAAAGTACGAAAAATGAGGGAATACTGTATGTATTTTCCATTTTTCGTACTGCACGATTGGTGTAAAAGATCCGCCGTTCAGCCGCAGACGATTTATTCAGAGTTTCCCTAAAGTGTGGGATTGTCAGTTTCGTGGCCCCGGAGCGGGATACCGCAGTCTGCTTCTGATGGTGAAGTTCTGATACTAGTTTTTCATAAAACGGTTCAATACCGTTTTATGAGACCGCGGTCTCGCGGTCAGCGGCATCGCCGCTGAAAAACGCAGTCCATACATTTCTCGCCGCCACTGGCGGCCTGTGCGCAAAGCGCAGGATAAAATGGTATGAACCATTTTATCGAGAAATAGTATGCTTCCACGCCGGAGCTGGAGCAGTTTCTGTGTAAGCTGCCGCCGGTGCGGTGCATACAAACACACGGCATTCCCATGGCACATATTTGAGCCAAGAATCAAAGCCTCCCCTTGTGCAGATTGCGCCAGGGGAGGTTGTTTTGCGTTCAGATATGGAAGCGGTCATAGCTCTCATAGCAGTCAAGGCAAAGCTTCTTGCCGCCGGAGAGCCGGATCCAGTTGGCGCCTGTAGATTCGCCGCAGCATTCGCAGATGTAGGAATCAAACAGGCGAGCCTTTTCGGGCAAGCGGATCGTCGTTTCCTTCACATCAAACATCTCCTCCGGCTTGCATCTCTGGTAGTAGGCAAAGGATGCCTCTCTGGTCATGCCCGCGGGCTTGGGTTTCAGCACCAAACGGACAGATTTTCCAGTCTTGCGGTTATAGAAAGAGAATGCCTGCTTGCCCCGCATATGGAACAGCAGATTTCCCTTGCCGATGCTGCAGCCCAGCATCACCTGGATGCCGTCAATGCTGCAGGCGTCATTTTCTGCGATACAGACTACCTGCTCGTCAGCGGAAAATTCCAGATTCAACAGTTCAATGGCATACAGACTTGCCTGATAGCCGATGGTAAGGCCACCGCATTCGTGACCGTGAAAAGCCACACAATCCTGCCAGGTTTTCATATTGCTCCTCCTTATTCTTCTACCAGTACCATGTACCGGCCTTCCATTTCAACTACTTTCGCATCCACACCGTAGACCTCTTTCAGCGCATTGCTGTCCAGAACACTGCGGTCGCCATGACGGTAGACCGCACCATCCTTCAGCAGCAGGAAGCGATCACAAAACCGCAGCGCCAGATTCAGATCGTGGATGACAACCACCGCAATCATATTATCCTTGTGGCAGATATCACGGACAATCTTCAGCACCTGATACTGATTCTGAATATCCAGAGCGCTGGTTGGCTCATCCAGCAGCAGCACCTTCGGCTGCTGTGCCAGAGCACGGGCCAGCATGACCTTCTGCTTTTCCCCGCCGGAAAGCTGATTTAAGAATCTGCCCCGCATATCCTCCACATCCAGCCGGTGCATGGCATCGTGGACAATGGCATGGTCTGCCTCCGTGAAGCCCCACTTCATATAAGGTCTGCGGCCCAGCATAACCACATCGTGAACGGTCATCTGGGTGCTGGGAACACTCTGGGAAACAAAGGCCACCTGCTTTGCCACTTCCCTGCCCGGTTGTTTCAGCAGGTTCTCACCGTCCAGAATCACTTCCCCGGAGTCCGGTTTCAGAATATGGTTGAAGCATTTGAGAAGCGTGCTTTTGCCCACACCGTTGTTGCCAAGGATCGCCAGAAACTTGCCGGGTTCCATGCGGAAGGATACATCCTTCAAAACTTCCGGGCTGCCTTTGTAGTGATAATTTAAGTTCTTCACTTCCATCATTGTTTCTTTCCTCCTTTGAACAGCAGGTACAGAAACAGCGGGCCGCCAAGAAACGAGGTAATGGCGCCGATGGGCAGGATCACCGGGCTGATGACCGTTCTTGCAAACAGGTCACCCAGCAGCAGCAATGCCGCACCGCCCAGCACAGAGCCGGGGATCAGATATACATGGTTGTTGCCTACCACCATACGGACAATGTGCGGCGCTACCAGGCCGATGAAGCTGATCAGACCCACATTGGATACCACCACGGAACTGGTCAGGCAGCACAGAATCATTCCAACCAGAGTCAGCCGCTTTACATGGATACCGAGGCTGATGGCGGTTTCCTCACCGCTGAGCAGCGCATTGTAGTCCCAGCGATGGGCAAAGCAGTAAACGCACAGAACCGCTACAGCAATGCCCAGCCCCGCAAGATCCTCCCATCCGGTACTGCCCAGATCGCCAAAAGTCCAGAATACCAACGTGGAGAGCTGCACTTCATCAGCAAAATACTGAATCAGTGTGGTGGCTCCCGTGAACATGGAGCTGATGGCCACACCTGCCAGCACAATGCCCTCCGGGGATACCTGCCGGAATCTGGACAGACCCAGAATCACCAGTGCCACGGCAATGGAACCGAGGAATGCGCACAAAGGAATCCCAAACCCGGCCGTGGTTCCCATACCCAATACAACGATGGCAAATGCCGCGCCAAAGGTCGCGCCCTGGGAGACACCCAAAGTAGAGGAGGATGCCAGAGGATTGCGCAGAACAGCCTGCAGGATACAACCGGCAAGACCCAGGCCTCCACCGGCAAGAATTGCCGTGATGATTCTGGGCAAACGGTTGCTGCGCACGATGATATTGATCTTTCTGTCAGAAGACTGACCGAAGATGCCTTTGAGCAGCTCTCCAATGGGCGTTTCGTAGGAACCGGCTCGCAGGCTCAACAGAGTCGCCAGCACCAGGACACCGCTCAGGACAATCAGAAAGCTGATGCTTTTTACCTGATTCTTTCTGTAAAGCGCATCAATGTCGTCCTTATCCAATTTCGATGGGTCGGAATTCATAGCCTGCCTCCTGAAGTTTGTCATAGGGATTGACGCCCAGGAGCATTTCAAAAATTTCTCCTGCCTTTGCAACCGGGTCAATGTCAGCAAACTGCTGGGGATACATCACGCAGGCCGCATAGTAAGCATCTGCCAGCGCCGTTTCCAGATTGGACGCGGAAGACCGGAAGGAAATCTGAGAGTAGACCTTGCCTTCCTGCACGGCGGTGAGGGAATTGTAATAATCGGGATTTTGGGCATAGTCATCGCTGATCAGGCTCATGCCGTTAAAGTCCAGGAAGATAATGTCCGGGTCCCAGCTCAGCACCTGCTCCAGATCGATGTTAAAGGCACCGTTCTGCCCGGTGGTATCTGCCAGATTCTTTGCATGAATCAGGGCAAAGGGGCCATATCCGGCCTCTGTACCCTCAAAACCATGATGACCCTTGAAGGAGACGCCGCCCACATACACAGACGGTTTTTCGCTGTCGGGGATATTCTTCGTCCTGTCATCCAGATCCTTCTGAAGGCTCTTCAAATAGTCCGTCAGTTCGCTGGCACGGTTTTCCATACCGTAAAGCTGCCCCATAATGCGAATGGTTTCGTAAGCTGCATCGTCCAGCGTGGTGTCGCTGCCGGGGACCACCACAACCGGTGTGCCGGTCTTGGCTTGCAAATCATCCGCTTCCACAGATGCATAGGCACTCATGACAATTACATCCGGTGACAGCTTGACGATCTCCTCCGTATAGGGTTCGCCATTGGTGCCGATGACCGGCAGCTCCTGAAACTTGTCAAAGTTCACATAGTTATAAAGGCGGGACATACCGGCCTTCGTTTCGTAATCTTCCACACCGGTCACCAGCTCCTGCGCCCCCACATAGCAGGTGTAGCGCAGAGCGCCCACGCCTACACAGACGATGGACTCCAGCTTTTCCGGCACTTCCACCTGACGGCCTGCGCCGTCAGTGATGGTGCGGGTATTTCTGTGATTGGTTTGCGCCGCACCACAGCCTGCCAGCAAAGCAATGCAAGCAGCGATAACCAAAAGTAAGGCAATGTTTTTCTTCATGGTTCATCCCTTCTTCGTTCTTTATGGTAGCATTATAAAGTACGACAGCCTCCGCCACAAGCCGGGTGGGGGGATATAAATTGACAAAAATCTTATCAAAGATCCAAGGGCGGAGGCTGTTCCGCATATTTTTCCGGCGGAGGCAGCCGAAAGCGGCTTCGGCATAAAAGCGCAGTGGCATAGCTGACGCTGCGCCATCGCCGCAGAAAACGTAGCCCATACATTTCTGAAAACTGTTCGTCAAATTCATTCTGCAAGTCATATGGCTTGTGCATTCAAGATGCCATATCACAGAGCCTTGGCTCCGGCGCGAATCTCCTGCTTCCTGCCGTTTTTCTGCTGTGTTCATATTCTATGGGAAAAAAGTTCACAGTTTGTTTTTAGCACTCCCTATTGACGAGTGCTAAAAACGGTGCTATACTATGCTCAGAACAAAGGAAAGAAAATCCCCAAGGAACCACAGCATAGTCCCTTCCCGATTTCCCGAAACATCCCTGTTCCAAGAAAATATACACCATGTATGATTTCAAAGGAGCGATGACTTATGTTGATGAACCGTATTTTTGGTGAGGATCTTTTTGATGAGTTCTTTGCAGACCCCTTCTTCGATGACAAAGCCCTGCGCAAGGTGGATCACAAGCTCTATGGTCACAATGCCCGGAACCTGATGAAGACCGATGTGCGGGAGACCGAGGACGGCTACGATCTGGAAATGGATCTGCCCGGCTTCAAGAAGGATGAGATCACGGTTGGGCTGGAAAACGGTATTCTGACCATCCGCGCAGCCAAGGGGCTGGATCAGGAGGAGCAGGAAAAGAAGACCGGCAGATTTATCCGCAGAGAGCGCTATGCCGGCATATGCGAGCGGTCTTTCTATGTGGGTGATGTGCTCACGGAGGAGGACATTCAGGGGCAGTTCCATCACGGCGTCCTGACGCTGCACATTCCCAGGAAGGATGCGAAGGCTCTGCCGGAGAGGAAGAAGTACATTGCCATTGAAGGCTGACGGGAACGACCGCGGCATAACAGGCAATGACTGAAAAGCAAAAGCGGCGGATAGGCCTACCGGGGCGTATCCGCCCCTTTTGTTGGCAGCACGAAAAGAAAAAGCTGTAACAAACCCGTCTCAAAAGGATGGACACATACAGATTGTGTCACGCAAAGGCGTGATACGGCGATAGCCCGGCGCTGTTTTTCCTTTGCGGCGCATTTTGAAAAAACACCCTGATGCTTTGCTGCATGGCATCAGGGTGTTTTCATTCAGAATATACAGGTAACGGTTGTGCCCTTTCCGGGTGTGCTTTCAAGCTTCAGCGCCGCGTTGTGATACTGCGCCGCGTGCTTGACGATGGACAGTCCCAACCCTGTACCGCCGGAGGCGCGGGAGTGGCTCTTGTCCACCCGGTAGAAGCGCTCAAACACCCGGCTCTGGTGTTCCGGAGGGATGCCGATGCCGGTATCGGCAACGGAGAATACAACATGGCCGTCCTGCTTTTTTACGCTGACGTCGACCCTGCCGCCGGGGACATTGTACTTGAGCGCATTGCTGCAAAGGTTCTGGACAATCTCAAACACCAGACCCCGTACGCCGGGGAAGGTGCAGTGCTCGCCGGTAACATGGATGGTCACATCCTTTTCCTGCGCCGGAATCCGCAGAGACTGGGCGATTTCCTCCGCGATATCCAGAATGTCCACATCCTCCTTCTGCAGCTGCACGCCCTCGTCCAGATGGCTCAGGCGAATCACATCCTCAATGAGCAGCACCAGCCGGGATGCCTCCTTTCGGATGTTGCCGATGAAGCGCTGGGTATCCTCGGGCTTCACAAGGCCGTTTTCCAGCAGCTCCGCGCTTCCGATGATGGACTGCAGCGGCGTTTTCAGCTCGTGGGAGACGTTGGCCGAAAACTCCCGGCGGTTTCTCTCCGCGTTCTCCGCTTCCGTCACATCCACCGCCAAAATGACAAGACCCACGACTTCCGTCCCGGAGGTGATGCGGCTGAAGAGGAACTGATAGCTTCTGCCGCCGCGCGCACGCTTCAATTCGCACCGTCCGTCCCGCATGGCTTCGTCCACTGCGGCAGTGATCTCAGGGTTTCTCTCCACCGTCAGAAACGGGGTTCCGATGCAGTCGCTGTCAGCCTGAAACAGACCTGCCGCCGCGGGATTCATGCTGAGAATCACGCCGTGACGGTCCAGCAGCACAAGCGCCTCCCGCATATTGGCGGTGATCTGTTCCAGCTCATCGCTTTTCTGCCGGAGCGACTGCATCTGGGACGTGATTTTCAGATGCTGCTGCTGGATGCGGTTCAGCAGCGGCGCCAGCTCCTCGTATGTATCGTTCTCCATGGGATGCTCCAGATCCAGCTGATTGATGGGCTCCACAAGCCTTCTGGACACCCGGGTTGCCAGAAATGCGGACAGCGCGATTGCCAGCACGACGACAATGCACACCGGCTGCACCATGCCCGACAGCAGCACCCAAAGGGTTTTCTGGCTGGCGGAAATGCGCAGCACGCTGCCGTCGGACAGGCGCGTTGCCTCGTAAATGCGCTTTTCCAGCAGCGTGTCGGAATGGCGCACGGCACTGCCGCTGCCATATCCCAGCGCCTGCTGGATCTCTTCGCGCTGCAGATGGTTTTCCATCCGGGCGGTCTGGGCGTGGGTATCGAATTTCACGGTGCCATCCGGCTGAACCCAGGTAATCCGATAGTGGCTTCCGTCCAGCGCTTCCAGAAAGTCCAGTCCCGCCTGCTCCGTTCCGGCAGCGGCGATGCTCAGCTCGTCCCGCAGCTGCATGGCCTGCAGGTCATTGGCGTACCCGAAGAGCACACCCATCACAAACAGCAAGCTGCAGCACAGCACCGCCACGGCCACCGTGACAATGGACTTGAAAATTTTACCGGTCATCCTTCTCCTCCAAACGATATCCAACGCCGCGGATGGTTTCGATATGCCGTCCATAGTCCCCCAGCTTCTGCCGCAGCGTGCGAATGTGCATATCCACCGTCCGGGTCTCTTCCGCGTAATCCGTATTCCAGACCGCCTGCAGCAGCTGATCCCGGCTGAACGCCATGCCGGGGTGGGACAGAAACAGCCGCAGCAGTTCGTACTCCTTGAATGTCAGCGCCGTGCGCTGGCCGTCTATGGTGACGGTATGCTGCTCCTCATCCAGGGTAAGTCCGCCCAACCGCAGCAGGGCTTTTCCCTGCTTTGGCTGTGCCCTGCGCAGCACCGCCTTGACCCGGGACACCATTTCCATCATACCGAAGGGCTTTGTGATGTAATCATCCGCCCCCAGATCGAGGCTTTGCACCTTGTCAAATTCCGAGCTCCTGGCGGTTGCCATGATGACGGGAATGTGCCTGTACCGCTCATCTGCGCGAAGCTGTTTCAGAATCGTAACGCCGTCCTCGCCGGGGAGCATCACATCCAGCAGGATGAGCTCCGGCGTTTCGGTTTTCAATGCCTCCCGGAATTCTTCCGCGCTGCCAAATCCCACGGCGTTCATCCCCGTGGAGTTCAGTGCGTACACTTCAATTTCCCGGATGCCGGGATCATCCTCAATACACCAGATCATAACCCTCTCTCCCCCATCACGAATTTGCATCCATACTACCGCGTTTTTTCCCCAAATGCAAGGGTTTTACTGGCAGGAACGATGAATGCCCGTCAGGGAGAATTCCACCCACTCGGCAATGTTGGTGCAGTGGTCGCCGATGCGTTCAAAGTACTTGGCGATCATCAGAAGATCCAGGGCGTACTCCCCATCTCCGGCATTGGCGGCAATCAGCCCGATAATCGCGGACTTCATGGCACAGAAGAAGTCATCCACAATATCGTCGTCACCCATGACCTTTCTGGCAAGGGTCAGATCCTGCTTCACATAGGCATCCACCGCCTCTGTCACCATGTTTTTGGCGGCTTCCGCCATTTGGTTGAGCACGGCGGCATCCTCGCCCGCCGCTTTGGACATCTTTGGAATCAGATCCACAATGTCCTCCGCCTGATCGCCGATGCGCTCCATATCGGTGATCATTTTCATGGCGGCACTGATCTGCCGCAGATCCTTCGCCACCGGCTGCTGGCGGAGCAGAAGCTTCAGGCAGATGGTTTCGATTGTGCGTTCCCGCTCGTCAATGGCCGCACCGATCCGGGTTGTCTCTTCCGTCAGATGGTCGGAGCAGTCCGTCAGAGCCCGGGCGGCAAGCCCGATGATCTCCTCGCAGTCCGCCCCCATTTTGATCAGTTCCTCGTTCAGCTGCGCCAGCTGTTCGTGATAGAAATTCCGCATAATCAGCCCTCCTTAGCCAAACCGGCCTGTAATATAGTCTTCCGTGCGCTTGTCAACGGGATTGGAGAAAAGCGTCTCCGTCGCGCCGTACTCCACCAGATCGCCCAGCAGGAAGAATGCCGTCTGATCGGAGATGCGCAGCGCCTGCTGCATATTGTGGGTGACCATGACGATGGTGTACTGCTCCTTCAGCTCCATGGCCAGATCCTCGATCCGGGCGGTGGAAATGGGGTCCAGGGCAGAGGTGGGTTCATCCATCAGAAGCACCTGCGGCTGCACCGCCAGTGCCCGGGCGATGCACAGCCGCTGCTGCTGACCGCCGGACATTCCAAGGGCGTTCTTTTTCAGTCTGTCCCTGACCTCCTCCCAGATCGCCGCGTCCCGCAGCGCCTTCTCCACAATGTCATCCAGCCGCGCCTTGCTGCGGATGCCGTGGGTGCGCGGGCCGTAGGCCACGTTGTCATAGATGCTCATGGGGAAGGGGTTTGGCTTCTGGAATACCATGCCGATTTCCTTGCGCAGATTGTTGACCTCTGCTTCAAAGATATCCTGCCCCTGGTAGCACACCTTCCCCGTGATCTTCACTCCGGGGATCAGGTCGTTCATCCGGTTCAGGGTCTTGAGGAAGGTGGATTTGCCGCAGCCCGAGGGGCCGATGAGGGCAGTGATGGATTTTTCCGGTATTTCCATGCTGATATGTTTCAGCGCCTGGGTCTGACCATACCAGAGGTTTAAGTCGTTGACGGTAATAATCGGCTGATTCAACGTGATCTCTCCTTACTGTGCGTTCTTCTTCTGAAAATACTTTGTAACCGCGCCTGCCGACAGGTTGATGCACAACGCCAGCACCAGCAGAATGGCCGCGATGCCGAAGGCCACGCCGAATTCGCCCTGCTCCTTGGCGTAGACGTACAGGGCGACGGTCAGGGTGGCGCCCGCGCTGCCCAGTCCCTTCACAAAGCCGTTGAGGGCGTGGGCAAAGCCCGCGGTAAACAGCAGGGCGGCGGATTCTCCCAGAATTCTGCCCACGGACAGGATGCAGCCGGTGAGGATGCCGTCGATGCAGCCGGGCAGCACCACCGTGCGCACCACCCGCCACTTGCCTGCCCCCAGTCCGAAGGCGCCCTCCCGGTAGGACTGGGGCACGGTTTTCAGGCTTTCCTGCGTGTTTCGCAGGATAGTGGGCAGGTTCATGATGGCCAGTGTCAGGCCGCCTGCCATCAGACTGGTGCCGATGGTATCCGCGAACATCAGCATACCCACCAGACCGTAGATGATGGAGGGGATCCCGCTGAGCGCCTCCGCCGCGTATTCGATGACGGAAACGATTCTTTTGTTTCCGGCGTATTCCGACAGGTACACCGCCGCCCCCGCGCCCAGCGGGATGACGATCAGCAGGGTGATGATGACGATGTACACCGTGTTCAGAATATCCGGCAGGATTCCGATATGCCCGCTTAAATAGCTGGGCTTTGTGCTGACAAATTCCCAGCTGATGTTGGGAATTCCCTGAATCAGGACATAAGCCACAAGAAAGAGCGTGAGCAGCCCGGTCAGCGCCGCGGCAGCGTACATACCGCCGCGCACCAGCCATAAAAACCACCTGCGGCTGTCTGCAAGCCTTTCGGGATGCTTCATGGGCGCTTCTCCCCTTTCAAAAAGAAATTCAGTACCGCGTTGATGAGCATGATGAACAAAAACAGTACCAGGGCAATGGAAAACAGCGCCTGCCGCTGAAGACCGCTGGAATAGGACATTTCCGAGGCAACCGCCGTGGTCAGGAAGCGGACGGACTGGAACAGGGACGGCATATTGGCCGCGTTGCCCGCCACCATCATCACCGCCATGGCCTCGCCGATGGCTCTGCCCACACCCAGCACCACGGCGGCGGCAATGCCGCTTTTGGCCGCGGGAACGGATACCCGGAACCAGGTCTCCTCCGGGGTGGCGCCCAGCGCCAGAGACGCGTCCTCGTATTCTCCGGGTACGGCCTCCAGCGCGGTGACGGACATTTTGATGATGGAGGGCAGAATCATGATGGCAAGCACGACGATTGCCGCCAGCAGGCTTGCCCCATCCGGCACATGAAACAGCTTTCGGATGCCCGGCACCAGCACCATCATGCCCACCAGACCATAGACAACAGAAGGGATGCCCGCCAGCATGGACACCGCCTGTCCCATGATCTCCCGGACGGATTGGGGCGCCATCTTCGCCAGATAGACGGCGGTGAGAAAGCCCACCGGTACGCCCAGCACAATGGCACCCGCGGTGCCGCAGACACTGGTGAGGAGGAAGGGCAGAATGCCGTACTGCGGCTGTGCCGCCGTGGAAGCCCATGTGCTTCCGAACAGGAAATCCACCAGCCCGATCTTTCGGATGGCGGGAATACCGGAAACCACCAGATATGCCGTGATGAGAAGCACACAGGCAACGGTCACCAGTCCCAGAATCAGGAAGATGCCATGCACCAGTGTTTCCAGATGATTTCGTTTCGTTTTCATAAGATCAGCCTTTCTCGGGAGTTGCTTTCATCGTAGCGCGGGAATGTAAAATACGAAACCATGGATTTGTAAAATCCGTGTCAAATATTGTGGAAAAGCCTTCCTTCGCGTGGAAGGAAGGCTTTTTCGCTGTTTATCTGGCCGGAACCACACCGGCGGCCACGATGATGGCATCGGCCTTGCCGGAGGTGATGTAATCGAAGAAAGCCTGTGCCGCATCGTTCAGCCCGGCATCCGTTCTGGTTGCCAGCACGAAGGGACGCTGGATGGCGTAGGTGCCGTCCTTGACGGTTTCTTCACTGGGTGCCACACCGCCGACCTTCAGGGATCTGACGGTGTCCTTGACGGAGGCCAGCGACGCGTAGCCAATGGCGCCGGGGTTCTGGGCGACGGTGGTGATCACGTCTCCCGTGGAGCTCAGCTCCTGACGGTACTGGCACTTGTCCTTGACCTCCACGATCTCCTCGAAGCCGCTGCGGGTGCCGGAGCCGGCTTCCCGGCCGATGAGGACGATCCGGGCATCCTCGCCGCCCAGCTCGGACCAGTTCGTGATCTGGCCGGTGTAAACGGCGGCAATCTGCTCCAGGGTCAGATCCTCGACCCTGTTGGCAGGGTTCACAATGACGGCAATGCCATCATAGGCCAGCACGGTTTCGGTCAGACCCGCGGCCTTCTCTTCATCCTTCAGGGCGCGGGAGCTCAGGCCGATGTCGCAGCGCCCCTCCTGCACGGCCTGAATGCCGGCGCTGGAGCCGGTGGGGTTGTAGGTGAAGGTGACGCCGGGATTATCCTGCGTGAAGGCTTCGCCCAGGGCGCCGATGACCTTCTCCATGGAGGTGGAGCCGTCGGTGGCGACGGTGCCGGTGAGGGTTTCGGCAGCGGCTGCCGGCTTGGTATCGGCAGACACGGGGGCGCTTTCGGTCTTTGCGCAGGCGGCAAGGCTCAGAATCAGAGCCAGACATACAATGATATTCATAACGTGTTTCATGTTCATGATCTCCTTGTTTTGATGTTTTGGATTTGCATCCGTTACACCTGTCATGATATCCACGCCGTGTAAAATCCGAAAGCCGGATATCGTAAAATTCCTGTCAAGCAGCCCTGAACGCAGGGCGTATTGTGCCGCGGAATCTGCTCTGCGGGGCTTCGTCCCGCATTGGGCGCGTTCCTGCCGCGCCGTAGAATCCGATTCTACCGCCGATAGAGAGAAATCCGCAAAGTAGATTGCAAATGTGCGGCGAAGATGGTATGATGACCGGGAAAGATTTGTGCAACTCCGTTCCGGCCTGACTCGCGGGAACGGGAAAGGATGTCTATGCAGTTAAGCGCGAAACAGATTCACGCCCGGCTGACCCAGATCCGGCCTCTGGTGGAAAACAGCTCTCTGGAAGCGCTGCGCCGGGGGCAGAATGCCCTGGGGGAGCTGATGCGAACACGCCACCTCACCGGGGTGCGGGTGAAGCGCCATGATTTCGAGGCGTTTCACGCCGCCTGGGTGCTGCCGCAGGATATGCGCCGGGAGGGCGTGATTTTATACCTCCACGGCGGCGGCTATACCTGCGGCGGTCTGGAGTACGCCCTGGGCTTCGGCTCTGTTCTGGCGGACGAGTGCGGCGTTCGGGTCTTCTGCGCGGCGTACCGGCTGGCTCCGGAGCACCGTTTCCCGGCGGCATTGGAGGACGCGGCCGCTGCCTACCGGTATCTGCTGGAGAAGGGCTACCCGCCGGAGCAAATCAGCCTGTGCGGCGAAAGCGCGGGGGGCGGCCTGTGCTACAGCCTGTGTATCTATCTGCGTCAGCAGGGCGTGCCCCTGCCCGGCAGCATCATTGCCATCTCCCCCTGGACTGACCTGACCGGCTCGGGAGAAAGCAATGAGACAAATCGTCAGAAGGATGTCTCCTTGTCCAACGAGCAGCTGGATTTCTTTGCCCGGTGCTATACGGACACCCCGGCAGAGCCCCTGGTCTCCCCCCTGTTCGGGGATCTGGCCGGAATGCCTGCGTCGCTGATCTTTGCCGGCGGGGATGAGATTCTGCGCAGCGACGCCCAGCGGCTTCACGATACCCTGCGCAGCCAGGGCTGCATTTCCCAGCTCATTGTCCGCCCGGAGCGCTGGCACGCCTATGTGCTCTACTGCCTGCGGGAGGACGCGGCGGATATGGCAAGCATCAACACCTTCCTCAGCAGATACCTGTCTCAGGAGCGGAAGCTGCGGTGGATGCGGCTGGACAATGCAGCCAAGATCTACCCCGCCGCCCAGCGGCAGAGCTGGAGCAATGTGTTCCGGCTGTCGGTGACCCTGCGGGAGCCGATTGACAGGCAGGTGCTCCAGTCCGCGCTGGATGTGACGGCACGGCGGTTTCCCTCCATCTGTGTGCGGCTGCGAAGAGGTCTGTTCTGGTACTACCTGCAGCAGCTGCGCAAAGCGCCGGACCTGCGGGAGGAAAGCAGCTACCCGCTGACCTTCATGTCCCGGGACGAGACACGGCGGTGTGCCATCCGGGTCATCGCCTATGAAAACCGCATTGCCGTGGAGTTTTTCCACGCCGTCACAGACGGAAACGGAGGGCTCGTGTTTCTGAAGAGCCTTACCGCCGAATATTTGCAGCAGAAGTACGGCGAGGCCATTCCGGCATCGGAGGGCGTGCTGGGGCGTCTGGAAGCACCCCGCCCGGAGGAGCTGGAGGACAGCTTCCTCAAATACGCCGGAACCGTCAGTGCCAGCCGCCGGGAGAACAACGCCTGGCATCCCCGGGGCACCCCGGAGCCGGACGGGTTCCTGAACCTCACCTGCTTTCGGCTCAGCGCATCCGAAGCTCTGGCAAAGGCCCACGCATACGGGGTCAGCCTCACCGCCTTCCTGTGTGCCGTCACCATGATGGCGCTGCAGTCCATGCAGGAAACCCATGTGCCGAACCGGCGGCGCAGGAAGCCCATCCGTGTCCTGATCCCGGTGAATCTGCGAAAGCTGTTTCCCAGCAAGACCCTTCGGAATTTTGCCCTCTATACCACCCCGGAGATCGACCCCCGGCTGGGCAGCTATGACTTCCCGGAAATCTGCCGGGCAGTGCAGCACCGGCTGGGTCTGGATGTCAATGCCAAGGTGATGAGCACCCGGATCGCCGCCAATGTGGGCAGCGAAAAGAGCATGGCCGTTCGGATCATGCCCCTGTTTATCAAAAATTTCGTGATGAAAGCGGTTTTTAATCAGGTGGGCGAGAAAAAGTCCTGCCTGACCCTGTCCAATCTGGGGCAGGTGACCCTGCCGCCGGAAATGGCGCGCCACGTGGAGCGGCTGGACTTCATTCTGTGTGCGCAGGCCACGGCGCCCCACAACTGTGGCGTGCTGTCCTATGGGGACAGCCTCTGCCTCAATTTCATCCGCAGCAGCCGGGAGCCGGAGCTGGAAGCTCAGGTGTTCCGGGTTCT
Organism: Bacillota bacterium; assembly: GCA_029098045.1. Lineage (GTDB taxonomy): Bacteria > Bacillota > Clostridia > Oscillospirales > Oscillospiraceae > Faecousia. Next base: position 5,078 of record JAQXNO010000023.1, on the reverse strand, counting down.
GCGGGATCTGGGTCTGCGCGTGGAGGTGCAGACCAACAATCGGGAGTGAGAACGATGTATTGTATTCATTGCGGCGTCAAGCTGGCTGACAGTGAAAGGTGCTGCCCGCTGTGCGGCACCGTGCCTTTCCACCCGGACATCCCCCGGCCGGAGGGCAAGCCGCTGTACCCTGTGGCGTGCTACCCCCATCAGCAGGTCAGCCGGGTGGGCTTTCTGGGGGGCGTGACCATTCTGCTGCTGATTCCGATGCTGGTGTCGCTGATCTGCGACCTGAGTCTGCACGGCGGCGTCACATGGTCGGGCTATGTGATCGGTGCCATTGTGCTGAGCTATGTGGTCATGGTGCTGCCCCTGTGGTTCCGGCACCCCAACCCTGTGATTTTTGTACCCTGCTCCTTCGTGGCGGCGGGCTTGTACATTCTGTATATCGACCTGAGCGTGCAGGGCGGCTGGTTTCTGGGCTTTGCATTCCCCGTGATCGGGTTTGCGGGGCTGCTGGTATCGGCAGTGGTGGTGCTCACCCGGTATCTGCGCCGGGGCATCCTGTATATCCTCGGCGGCGCGCTGATCCTGCTGGGCGCGTTTCTGCCGGTGATGGAGCTGCTGATGCAGCATACCTTTCATCTGAACTTCACGGGCTGGTCATGGTATCCGCTGGTGGCACTGGTGCTGCTGGGGAGCACCCTGATTTTTCTGGCGCTGTGCCGCCCGGCCAGAGAGGCCGCGGAGCGGAAGCTGTTTCTGTAGCGAAGCGATCCGGCACCGGGCAAAAAAATACTGTCCCCTTCCATGGCCGGTTTTGACCGGTAACCATGAAAGGGGGCAGTTTTTGCATTATGGGATGCCGTGGGTCATGCCTTTTGGGGTTCTCCCTGGGGGAAGATGATCTTGTTGACCACGAAGAATACCACCATGGAAACGCCGCCGTTTAGCACCGTGGTGCCGATGTTGTACAGCCATGCGGGGACAAAGTACCCGGCCACGGCCACCCAGATGCAGTTGATGGAATTGACCACACAGGTGACCACACAGAAGGCCAGCACGTACCACATACCCTGCTTCAGAATGTTCCCCTTGGAGCGGAATACAAAGCTTCTCTGGATGAAGAAGTTGATGACCTCGCCGATGACCATGGCGATCATATAGGCAGTGAAGTAGGCGATACCGCCCTGATCCGCGCCGTAGCCGATGATGTACCACTTAAAGGAAATGCCAAACAGGGTCAGGTCGATGCCCGGGAAGCCGAAATCCCGGCTGCCTAAGAACGCAAATGCCGCGGGCAGAAAGGTCAGCAGCAGATATTTGAATACGGTAATCACATTGCTGACAATCACAAACAGGCCGCCCTCCCGAATCCACTGGGAGGCCTTGGGATACTTCCGGGCGAATGTATTCCACAAATTGCCAATCTGATTCATCGCATTTTCTCCTTCCTGAAGGAAGCTCTGATTCAGCCGTCAATAGCTTCGCCGTCAGATGCGGACGAATGATTCAGAGTTTCCTCAATTAATTAAACCGCACCACTTTGTTGGCCACGGTGTACACCGCGCCGGAGATGCGTTGTCCGGTTTTTCCGGGAATACAGATGATACTTAAGGGGGAATGCTTGCGGAAGTGCTTTGCCCATTTGGGGTCGAAGGCTTCGCAGGCCTCCCACATTTTATTCAGGTTCTCCTCCGCCTCCGCCGACTTGTTCAGCCGGGCATAGAGTGCGGAGATGCCGAACATCATAAACAGCTCGTGCTTCAGATAAGTGCGCAGTTTCTTCTGGGCAATCTCGTCCAGATGGCAGGCTTCGAAGCACCTTTGGGTCACAATGATCTGATGCTGATACCGCCGGGTCATCACATCCCGCTGCACGGACTGGCCGTCCCGGCCGATGAAATAGCGGTACAGATCGATATTTTTGTAATACAGCCGGCTGACAAAGGGCAGCCCCTGATAGACCATCAGATTGTCCTCATAGAACACATGCTTGGGAAGCAGCCTGGTGTTCTCCCGCAGCACAGCTGTGCGGAAGGTGCAGGAGTGGATGGTCAGAAGCTGGTGCATCTGAAACCGGGAGGTCTCCTCCCAGCCGAAAATCCGATCCTCCGGCAGCGCGTTGGCATAGCAGATGGAGCGGTTTCCTTTACCGTCGGCGTGCTCATAGTAATAATTGGTCACAAACAGGTCAACGCCGCCGCACTTTTCGCACTGCTCCAGTGTATCCAGAAAACCACAGAAATCACTGCTTACCCAGTCGTCGCTGTCCACTACCTTGAAATATGTACCCGTGGCATGTGCAAGACCCTGATTGATGCCCTCGCCGTGGCCGCCGTTTTCCTGATGGACGACGGTCACAATATCCGGGTATTTTTCCCCGTAGCGGTCGGAAATCTCCCCGGTGGCATCCTTGGAGCCATCGTCAATGATGACGATCTGCACCCGGTCGCCTCCGGTCAGCAGGCTGTTCACACATTTTTCCATATAGTCCTGAGAGTTGTAGCAGGGAACGGTTACGGTCAGCAGTTTCATATCACTTCATCCTTATTCTAATTGCTTGAGAAATGTCCGGTTGGCACGGATGCCGCGGAAGAAGTCCGCAATCACCCTGCCCAGACCGCGGAAGAAGTGACCATTGACCAGAAATACAAGATCGTCCACCATCTTTTCCGTCACCATGCCGCCGGACATTTTTGCAAGTGCCCGGAAAGGCATATTGTAGATGAACAGAATGTTCAGGTCGGGCTTGCCCTTTGCCTCTGCCCGGTTCTTCAGGCCGGTCAGAATCCGATACACCAGCCTTGCGGGGGCGGATTTGGCATAGTAGAGCTGACAGATGGCGTCGTTCCCTGTCAGTTCCCCGCTCCAGTGTCCATCGGGGATGGGTCTTCCCAGCAGCGCCCGGAACTCGTCGTCGGGCACGGTGGTGATGCTGCCGCTTTCATAGCCCGGGAGCTTCCCATAGGGGTTGACAGCGTCCTCACCCGCCACATGAACCGTGGCGGTCAGCTTCACCTGGGACACATCGGCGGCAACGCAGATTTCATAGTCGGCACTTTCCACTTCCCAGCGGTCGGTTCCCACATTATACCACCGGAAAGCCTTTTCGTCCAGAGAAACTGTGACCGTTTTGCTTTCTCCGGCCTTCAGGAATACTTTTGCAAAGCCCTTCAGCTCCTTTTTGGGGCGGAAAATCTTCCCGTTCTTGCACGATACATAGACCTGTGCCACCTCCGCGCCGTCAACTTTGCCGGTGTTGGTGACGGTGAAGCTCACCGCATCCTGAGAAGCGGAAATGTCGGAATAGGAGAAGGTGGTGTAGCTCAGGCCGTGGCCGAAGGGATAGCGGACGGGGGTGCCGGTGGTATCATAATAGCGGTAGCCGATGTACAGACCCTCCCGGTACTCGGCGGTGCGCTCCTTACTGGGGAAGTAGGGATAGGAAGGGTTATCCTCCAGACGCTCCGGCCAGGTCTCGCTGAGCTTGCCGCTGGGGTTGATTTTGCCGGTCAGGGCATCCGCCATGGCCCCGGCTCCCGCCTGACCACTCAGGTAGCCGTGGATGGCCGCCCGGTACTTGCCTCTTTCCGGCATCACGAAGGGCGCGCCGCCGGAGAGCACCAGAACCACGTTCCGGTTTGCTTCACAAACCGCGTCGATCAGCGCCTGCTGACCCTCCGACAGCTCCATATGCTGCCGGTCCATACCCTCGGACTCCAGAATCTCGTCCAGACCCACGCACAGCAGCACCGCTTCCGCGCCCTTTGCCGCGGCAACGGCTTCCTCGATCAGCTTCCGGTCGGGCTTGTGGTTCACCCGGGAGAAGCCCTTGGCGTAAACAGTAACGTTCAGTCCCGCGGCAGTGAGGGCATCCTTCAGGCTGTCCAGCTTGGTGGTGTTGACCTGACTGGAGCCTGCCCCCTGATACCGGGGCGTCTCGGCAAAGTCGCCGATGACAGCGGTTTTCGCCTCCTTCTTCAGAGGCAATATCCCGTCGTTGTCCAGCAGGACAATGGAGCCTTCGGCGCACCTGCGGGCAATGGCATGGTGGGCATCGACATCAAAGGTCTTGGGTGCCTTTGATGCCGCTTCACTGGTGGCAAATACCACATTCAGCAGCTCCTCCACACGCTTGTCCAGCACCTCCTCGGAAACTCTGCCCTCTTTCACCGCCTTTACAAGCCCAATGGCGCAGTCCGGGCCGGGGGCGGGCATCACCAGATTGGAACCGGCCTTCACGCCTTCCGCGTGGTCATTGTCTCCGCCCCAGTCGGTGACAACCATGCCGTCAAAGCCCCACTCGCCCCGCAGAATCTCCGTCAGCAGGTGGGCATTTTCGTTGGCATAGGTGCCGTTTACCATGTTGTAGCTGGACATGATGGCCTTGGCTCCGCCCTCTTTCACGGCCATCTCAAAGGCGGTTAAGTAGATTTCCCGGAGGGTACGCTCGTCCACCACGGCGTCCATGCTCATGCGCCGCAGCTCCTGAGAGTTGACGGCAAAGTGCTTGGGGCAGGCGGCGACGCCATTGCTCTGAATACCCCGGATGTAGGCGGTGGCCATCTTGCCCGCCAGATACGGGTCTTCCGAGAAATACTCAAAGTTTCGTCCGCACAAGGGGCTGCGCTTCATGTTCAGTCCCGGGCCAAGCACCACATTTACATCATTGGCCGCGGCCTCCTCACCCAGTGCCTTACCCAGTTCCTCACCCAGTGCGGTATCCCAGGAATTAGCCATGGAAGCCGCTGTGGGGAAGCAAGTAGCCGGAATAGAGGCGTTCAGCCCCAAATGATCGCCAGCGCCCGCCTGCTTGCGCAGGCCGTGGGGGCCGTCGGCCAGAAAAATCGCCGGGATTCCCAGCTTGCTTCCGTCCCAGGTCGTCCAGGTGCTCCAGCCCTGGAGCATGGCGCACTTCTCTTCCAGGGTCATGTTATTGATCATCGAGTCTATGTTCATTGTGTTTGCTCCTTTTTCACGCCTTAGAACAATTGCCCCCTGCCGTCAGGGGCAGAGGGCAATCGTGAAAGAAGATCAGTGCTTTTCAGCTGCCAGTTTACGGTTCTTGCGCAGGATCAGCAGTTCAGCACCGACGA